>JAGAKD010000155.1 GCA_017625815.1 Lachnospiraceae bacterium
GGAATGTGTGTGTCTCTAGATTTTTCTCTATTACATCATCTATATCTACAGTTGACATAATATCATCTATCTGTGTTATCACTTCATTTGCTCTATCCATGCTATTGTTAGCAAAATATCCCTTTAATCCTGCTATAAAATCGATTAACTCTATGTCTAACTCCTGCTTTTTTAATTCTGTCAAATATAAAAGTGTGAGTTCTGTTGGTTCATCTACATCAGAAAGTCCTGTGCTTGGACCCTCATCAACCAAACCCTCCATAATATCTGTAGCTCCCCTAAATTCTTCCTTAGAGAGATTTCCTTCCTGTAATCTTTTATATAACTCTGACTTT
The DNA here is from genome assembly GCA_017625815.1 of Lachnospiraceae bacterium. Lineage (GTDB taxonomy): Bacteria > Bacillota > Clostridia > Lachnospirales > Lachnospiraceae > Coprococcus_C. Next base: position 336 of record JAGAKD010000155.1, read on the forward strand.
TCTAAACACACCGCAGCAAGATAATTATACATAACAGAGTTCTTGCAACCATAGCAAAGTACCCAGTTCTTCTTCTCAGGTGTATCCACCTTGAGCATTTCTACAGTATTTATCTTTCCCCAGCCATTTAAGGCTTTCGCAAACTTATATATAAGCTCTTGTCTTGCCTCGTCGGTCCATACATAAGTATTATCCAACACATATCCTGTGAACTCCTCACAATATCCCAAGTGCAAAAGCAGGTCGGCAAATTCACCCTTTCCCACCTTAGTAGTATCAAAAAGTCGCATAAGTGTCAGTCCCAACTTTACTGCTTCAGTTCTTTTTCCATTAGCAGCAAAATAGTATGCTAATGTAAGAACCTTGCTTGGAGGATACATACTCTGATTTTCCATAATAGTCTTTAGCACAGTTTTTCCCTCTGTAGCTGCACTAAAATCATCCGCAAGCTTTTCTTCAAAATCCTGAAGTGCTGCTTGAGGCTCCATATCTACGTAAGTTCTTAGAACACTAGGAAAATGTGTCTTTCCTCCATCACCTCTCGTATGATGACCTAAAATTCCTTCAAGTGCCCCTGGTGCAAATGGCAACTTCCCTGGTGCAAGCTTTTTTGTTTCTGGGGAAAAGTTTGCTGGGAGCTTTCCCTCAGATTGAATTAATTCTTTAATTGTATTATAAATTGATTTTGTGTTTGACATAGTAACCCCTTTATATATAATTTACGTTCATATATTCTAATACATTTTCACATTAAAACTGACGAAGTTGATAATAGAATGCTGCACCTGCCACAGAAGGAATAGGAACGTATACGTTAAGCACTCCATTTTCATCATAATACATAGGAAGTTCAGCTGTTGTAGCTTCCCTTGCATCTTCAAGATACATATCTATATCTTCTTCACTGTCTATACCCATTTGATTGGCCATAGGCATAAACTCATCTTCTTCTAATGTTATAGCTTCTTCAACAAACTCCTCTTCTGTCATACCATTCATAGCAAGTAAGTCAGCATTTGTCAATTCAATATCATTAACAAAATCATATGTGTATGCATAATAATTCTTATAATCATTATCATATGGTACAGTAACTACTATAGCAACAATATCGCCATATTCAAACACTTCATAGTCAATGCTATAGCTTGTCAACGAAAATCCACCCTCCATATTAAAAATCTCATTCTCAATAAGAAGTGACAAATCATTTTCTATTTTTTTATTCAATGCCTTTGCGCTATCAGATTCTGCGTTAAACTGAGGCATCTTATAACAATATGTACCTTCGTTGCCCACACTATCAGTATATGAACCAGACATATTAAGAAGCTCCATAATATGAGGGTTATCTGTAGCCTCAAGTTCAAGCGGAAGTGTTTGACTTGAAGTTGAACCAGATGCTTCTGAAGATATCGATTCTGTAGTTTCTTCTGTAGTCTTTTCAACTTCTTCCTGAGTAGTATTTTCTGTTACTTCTTCTGTGCTACTTTCTTCATCAGAAATATCCTCTACCGTAGTTTTATTTGTCTGCTCCGATTTCTCATTTTTTTCTGATTTGCCACAGCCTGTAAGGGCTACCACCAAAACAATTGAAATTAATAAAGTTAATTTTCTCATAATATTTCCTCCCACTGGGCTTCCTTAAAGCCAACTAATACTTTTTCATCTTTTATCAAAAGTGGTCGTTTTACCAACATACCATTGGTAGCTAATAACTTAAGCATTTCCTCCTCACTCATGGTAGGAAGTTTATCCTTAAGCTGAAGCTCCTTGTACATAAGCCCGCTGGTATTAAAAAATTTTTTAAGTGGTAACCCACTAATCTCATACCAAGATTTAAGCTCGTCATATGTTGGGTTGTCCTCTACGATATGTCGCTCTACATATTCCTTCCCCTGCTCATCTAACCATTTTTTTGCTTTTTGGCAAGTTGAGCATCTTGGATAACATAAAAATAGCATAGTATACACCTCCTATTTTATTATACATCAATTTATCAATAGATTGTTATATTATTATAGCCTACAAATCATAATATACTCTTCTTCGTTTTCATCAACAACCTCAAACCCAACTTTTTTGTACATCTTAACAGCATAATTTGCCTTTTGCACCGCTAGTGAGGCCTTGTTATATCCTCTCTTCTTTAATTCTAACAGCATTTGTTTCATCATACTAGTCCCAATTCCCAAACCACGATATTCTTTGTAAAGCGAGATAGCGAATGATGGTACGAAGTCTTCTACATGACCATAATCATTCATAATTCTAACCCAAACAGCTCCAACTATTTTTTCTTCCACCTCTGCCACAAAACAGATATCGCACTCTCCTGCTCCAAAATCTTTTACATATACCTGAAGCTCTGGTGTATTGATAATTTCTCTAGGTGGAGCCTCAACCCCTTCTGGTATAAAAATTGCTTCGTAAAGAAAATTATCTAACAAGTAAAACTCTTCAGATTTTATCTGTCTTATTACCCAGTTATTTTCTTTACTTGAGCCTATTTCATCCATACCTTTTTCTTTGGCACTAGTTGTAGCCTCATATATAAGGGACTCAATCTGTTCCATATCATACTCTTTGGCAGGAAGAACAATTGCATTTTCGCCTATCACCTTTTTTATAATATACAACTCAAGTTCCTGCCTATGCTTCAAGTGGTTCACTAAATCTTGGAAAGTACTAAATCCATACTTCTTTCCATAGGGGGAGCTAGCCATATACTCTAACATCATCTCATACCACAGCTCATTTCCTGCATCATCAGAGCGTTCCTTTTTGATAATTTCGATGTTCTCCTCCAGATTATCATTTTGTAGATACAACAACATAAATTTCTGCTTATCCACCAGTTCGAACAATTTCTCATAGAATTCCACAATTTCTTCATCACCAAGCATATGGAACAAAATCAAATCCTCCATTATATTTTGAAAGAAAGAGCACTCAAACAGATACCCAGCTTCAGTGAAATTCCTAAATCTTGTCAATATAATTTCTTTAAGTTCTGGCCACGCTTTCCTGCCGTTATACACCTCGTAATTCTCCATATCCTTATGAAATCCTGGAATGTCAGTAATTATCTTAGTGTAGGTGACAACATATTGTTCTTGCTCAACCACTGTATTTTTTATTATCTCCTCTTGTATAGACTTATACTTTTCTAGTACGGCATCGTATTCCTGCTTGTTCATCAAAGCACACCATGCCAAATCCACCGGTGAATAATCTCCCTCTCGGCAAATCTGTAATGATGTTTCGTATTTTGAAATGTTGTTTACCAGAGTACTTTTTCCTGAACCCTGAATACCTTCTATAAATATATTTTTCATATAGCAAATCTCCTTTCCTAGGTTCCTCATAATAAAAAAAGAACCATTCGTTGCCAAACAGTTCCTTTACATTCTATAACCTCTATAATTCTCAAAAAGGGTTCGATACACCGGTGGTATTCACCTCGCATTATAATTTTTGCACAATAAAAGAGAGGTTATGAGAACATAATCCACTTTTGGCAACATGACAAATAATATGAGCGTAATAGCCCACATCAAATAAAGATTCATGTAATCAAAAGTAAATTATATTCTCATCTTTTCACCTCTCTCCTTAAGATATTGTAATATTAGCACTTACAATATAAGTTTGTCAATGAGTGGTAGTTCCTAGCTCACGCTCTCCAGCTCTCTCTTATAAAATGTATCTCCACCTTTTTCTAATACAAAGGCACGGTGCTTTGCGGCCTCTTCTTCCATACCTGCCACCTTTGCAATTTTGTATAAACGATAATTTATACTTAACCTCTCTAATTCAGAAGTATTTACAAAAAATAAACCTCGGTAAAAACTTTACCGAAGTTTATTATAAATCTATTATTATACTTAATATGTAAAATAACTCTTTTAATCCAACCTTTTTTATACCGCATATTGGTCATCGATACACTATCACCCCGATTATTTCTTTTCCACCCATCGGTCTGTAGCATCAAACCATATCTTTCAAGGCACTTCTCCACATCCCCCGCAATTTTTTAATAAAATCTCTCGTTCTTACTTTTCTTCTTTTATATGATTTTTTAGGATTACACATCCAGAGCCTGTCATTAACATTAACACCATATAGATAAGCATATTATTCGGATCACCTGTTTCAGGAACATCCGCAATTTTCACTATTGGAATTTCAGTATCACTATTTCTAACAACACCGCAGTAAGCACATTCTTCATGTTTTAATCCAACTTCTGTCACTGTAGGTTCTACGTCAATTTTCCATTCGAAGCTGTGCTCGCATTCAGGAACAACCACAGTTTCCACTATTGGAATTTCAGTATCATTATTTCTAACTGCACCACAATATATACATTCTTCATGTTTTAATCCAACTTCTGTCGCTGTCGGCTCTACGTCAACTTTCCATTCGAAACTATGCTCACACGGAATCCACTTTGCATATAAATAAAATGATGATGTAACAGGTGTTGAAAAATCGTACTTTGTTGTACATTCTTCTTCGCAATACCAACCATCAAAAATATAATTTGTTTTTGTTGGAAAAGTAGGAGTTGTTAATACATCTCCGTGTTCTAATGTCTGTGAAACCACATCACTTCCACCGACACTATTAAAATTTACAGTATATTCTTGTTTCTTGAAGTTAGCCTTGATGTCAACATCTTTTGCAGGCATAGTGAACTTACTTCCATTCAGAGTGATTGCATTACCATTCTTATCAGTAACAGATAAAGTATCTAGTATATATCCTTCATCAGCAACCGTAGTAATAGTAACCTGGTCTGCTATTGTTTCTACATTAATCTGACCATTTTGGCTAGTCATATTAATATCGTATGTTGCATTTTTTGCTGCAACAATGTCACTTACGTTTACATTTACTGCTGGTCTTAAATAAGCAGGTCCAATTCCATTCTCTATCCAGCCATCTTCAGTTGCAACCACTGCAGGTAAAAACATCTGCCAAGTGTTATGCCAGTGACGACTCCACCAATTAAATTCATATACCCAATCGTATCCGTCGACAGGCTTCAAATGTGTTTTTTTAATTAGTGCACTTTGAAAACCATATTCTGCACCATAATCTGTAGTCAGTTTGTTCACATATTGTGTATAATAGGAATCAATTGTGTTAACATCTAGATTTATTAATAACGATGCATTATCGTCCTGAAGCAGAGTAGATGCATTTACCTTTTTTACACTAAGTACTCTTATTTTAGCATTTGGATCAGTTAAATTTGCATTAGTAGGCGCATCATAAATGTAAAAGCCTTCTGTTCCATAATATATAATATCTCCATCATTTATCACATCATCATCATTAGTATCGATATAAGATAAAGTGTCATCTAGTGTTATTGACACTTTCTTTTGGATTGTTGTTTCAGATTCCGCATATGTTATCATTGGAGATGCTGCTAAAAGAACACTTGTAACCAATGCAACACATAATAATTTTCTAAAAACCTTCATAATATTTCCTCCTCTATTTTTACATGTCTA
>JAGAKD010000156.1 GCA_017625815.1 Lachnospiraceae bacterium
AATGTAGCTTGTTACTTCGATTCCGTTAGATAAACGAACTCTGGCGATCTTTCTAAGAGCTGAGTTAGGCTTCTTAGGTGTAGCAGTCTTAACTGCAGTACAAACACCTCTCTTCTGTGGAGAAGCAGTGTCAGTTGGCTTCTTCTTAAGTGAGTTGTAGCTTCTTAAGAGAGCTGGTGCAGTAGACTTCTTCTCTAATGAGTGTCTTCCCTTTCTAACTAACTGGTTAAAAGTTGGCATGTTTTCACCTCCGATTCTTGTAAATATTCCCGTGTAATTATACACTTATTTGCTGTGCTTTAATCATAATACCTTTGAAAATACACGATTTACGCACACTTTTGTATTATATTATTTAGTTTTTAGAATGTCAACAGAAATATATTTTTTATTTACGTTTTTCTGTCTATTTCTTGGATTTATAGCTTAAAATACCAATACAACTCCAAAATATCGTAAAAAAGGGCACCTTGACTATGTCAAAGTGCCCTTATAATCATATGATTATTAGACTTTATTCTGTTACTTCTTCAGTTGTTGCAACAGTTTCTACTGTTTCTTCTGAAACCTCAGAAACAACCTCCTCAGTAACCTCATCTGCTGGAATCTCTACCTCAGTTATTCCTGAATCAAGCTTTACTGAACGATATCTCTTCATACCAGTACCTGCAGGAATTAACTTACCGATAAGAACGTTCTCCTTAAGTCCGATAAGTGGATCAACCTTGCCCTTAATAGCTGCCTCAGTAAGAACCTTTGTAGTCTCCTGGAATGATGCGGCTGAGAGGAATGAGTTAGTAGCAAGAGAAGCCTTAGTGATACCAAGCATTACCTGAGTTCCCTTAGCTGGCTCCTTACCTTCCTCAACGAGCATCTCATTAATCTCCTCGAAGTCAAGAGCATCTACAAGGATACCTGGGAGATAATCTGCATCTCCGCTTTCCTCAATACGAATCTTCTTAAGCATCTGACGAACGATAACCTCAATGTGCTTATCGTTAATCTCAACACCCTGGAGACGGTATACTCTCTGAACCTCACGAAGCATGTAATCCTGTACTGCACGTACACCCTTAATCTTAAGGATATCGTGTGGATTTACTGAACCTTCTGTAAGCTCATCACCAGCCTCAAGCATCTGGCCATCAGTAACCTTTATTCTTGAACCGTAAGGAATGAGGTATGCCTTTGACTCACCTGATTCCATATCAGTGATAACAACTTCTCTCTTCTTCTTAGTCTCTCTTACCTGAACCTTACCGCCAAACTCTGCAATAATTGCAAGTCCCTTTGGCTTTCTAGCCTCAAATAACTCCTCGACTCTTGGAAGACCCTGTGTAATATCTCCACCGGCAACACCACCAGTATGGAATGTTCTCATTGTAAGCTGTGTACCTGGCTCACCGATTGACTGCGCAGCGATAATACCAACTGCCTCACCAACCTGAACTGCCTGACCAGTTGCCATGTTAGCACCGTAACACTTAGCACAGATACCAAGATGTGACTTACAAGTAAGAATTGTTCTAATCTTAAGCTTAGCATCTCTTCTAGCCTTAGTTGAACCTTCCTCACAGAATGGAACACCATTTTCATCAACACCATACTTTAAGATGTTTTCTGCTCTCTTAGGTGTAACCATGTGGTTCTTCTTAACAATCATGTTGCCCTCAGCATCATAAACGCTCTCTGCAACATAACGTCCTGTAATTCTATCCTTAAAGCTCTCGATGGTCTCATTACCCTCCATGAAAGCTTCTACATACATACCTGGCTTCTCGTCAAGTTCCTCACAACAGTCAACCTCTCTAATAATGAGATCCTGTGATACGTCAACAAGACGACGAGTAAGGTAACCTGAGTCAGCTGTACGAAGAGCTGTATCAGAAAGACCCTTACGAGCACCGTGAGCTGAAATGAAGTACTCAAGTACGTCAAGACCTTCACGGAAGTTTGACTTGATAGGAAGCTCGATTGTACGTCCTGATGTATCCGCCATAAGTCCACGCATACCTGCGAGCTGCTTAATCTGCTGATCAGAACCACGGGCACCTGAGTCTGCCATCATGTAGATGTTGTTATACTTATCAAGTCCATCAAGAAGAGCCTTAGTAAGCTTCTTATCTGCCTCTTCCCAAACTGAAACTGATGCTCTATATCTCTCTTCTTCAGTCATACGACCTCTGCCGAAGAGCTTAGTAATATGGTCAACTGTCTTCTGTGCTTCCTCAAGTACATCCTTCTTAGAAGCAGGAACTGTCATATCTGATACAGATACTGTGATAGCTCCTCTAGTTGAGAACTTATAACCCATAGACTTAATGTCATCAAGAACCTCAGCAGTCTTAGTTGCACCATGTGTATTGATGCACTTATCAAGAATCTGCTTTAACTGCTTCTTTCCAACGTGGAAATTAACCTCTGGCTGTAATATAGCATTCGCATCTGTTCTATCAACAAATCCTAAATCCTGAGGAATAATCTCGTTAAATATAAGTCTACCAAGTGTACACTCAACTGGACCTGTTACAGTCTCACCTTCTGGTGTAACTGCTGTCTTATATACCTTAATCTTCTGGTGTAATGTTATCTCACCATTCTCATACGCAAGCATAGCTAAGTTAGTGCTCTTGAATGTAGGTCCGATGAAGTTTCTTACAGTTGAAAGAATTTCCTTGTAGAATACTTCCTTCTTATCCTTTGACATCTTGGCAATAACTCTTACCTTAACTATGTCTGAAAGATTAATCTTACCAGCTGCACAATCATCTGTAAGTGCCTGAATGTTAGCAGCTTCATCATCTGTTACATACTCTTTTACTACAGTAGCATTTTCTGCCTCTTCATCTGAAAGCTGTGCATACTTCTCCATAGTAAGATAGTAGATACCAAGTACCATATCCTGTGAAGGAACAGCAACTGGACCACCATCTGATGGCTTAAGCAAGTTGTTTGGTGAAAGAAGAAGGAATCTACACTCTGCCTGTGCTTCAACAGAAAGAGGAAGATGCACTGCCATCTGGTCACCATCGAAGTCCGCGTTGTATGCTGTACATACAAGTGGATGAAGCTTAATAGCCTTACCCTCAACAAGGATTGGCTCAAATGCCTGAATACCAAGTCTGTGGAGAGTAGGAGCACGGTTCAACATAACTGGGTGTTCCTTGATAACCTCTTCGAGAACATCCCAAACCTGTGGTTCAAGCTTCTCAACCATCTTCTTAGCTGCTTTAATATTGTTAGCTTTACCCTGTGCGCAAAGCTCCTTCATAACAAATGGCTTGAAAAGCTCGATAGCCATTTCCTTAGGAAGACCACACTGGTAAATCTTTAACTCTGGTCCAACAACGATAACTGAACGTCCTGAGTAGTCAACACGCTTACCAAGAAGGTTCTGACGGAAACGTCCCTGCTTACCCTTAAGCATATCTGAAAGTGACTTAAGTGCTCTGTTACCAGGGCCTGTTACTGCACGTCCTCTTCTACCGTTATCTACTAATGCATCAACTGCCTCCTGAAGCATTCTCTTCTCGTTACGAACGATAATATCAGGAGCTCCAAGCTCAAGAAGTCTCTTGAGACGGTTGTTACGGTTGATAATTCTTCTATATAAGTCATTTAAATCTGATGTTGCAAATCTACCACCATCAAGCTGAACCATAGGTCTGATATCTGGTGGAATTACAGGAACTACATCAAGAATCATCCACTCTGGCTTGTTGTCTGAGTTTCTAAATGCCTCAACAACCTCAAGACGCTTAATAATTCTTGCACGCTTCTGACCTGAAGCATCAGCGAGTTCTGCTCTTAATTCCTTTGCCTCTTTCTCGAGGTCGATTGCCTGAAGAAGCTCCTTGATAGCCTCAGCACCCATTCCGACACGGAACTTATGGCTACCGAAATCCTCCTCTGCCTTTCTGAACTCAGCCTCATTTAAGATTGCCTTGTACTCCAAAGTAGTCTCACCTGGATCAAGCACAATATATGAAGCAAAGTATAAAACCTTCTCAAGAAGTCTTGGAGATATATCAAGAATAAGACCCATACGGCTAGGTATACCCTTGAAATACCAAATATGTGATACTGGTGCAGCAAGCTCGATGTGACCCATACGCTCACGTCTAACACTTGCCTTAGTTACCTCTACACCACATCTATCACAGACAACGCCCTTAAAGCGAATCTTCTTATACTTACCACAGTGACACTCCCAGTCCTTGCTTGGTCCGAAAATTCTTTCACAGAAAAGACCATCTCTTTCTGGCTTAAGAGTTCTGTAGTTAATTGTCTCAGGCTTCTTAACCTCGCCCTTTGACCACTGTCTTATCTTATCAGGAGATGCAAGTCCTATTTTGATAGCATCAAAATACATAGGCTGCTCTTGAACTGTTTCATTGTTTATAGCTGACATCTTACAAATCTCCTTTCCTAAAACTCTTCATCATAAACATCATCTTCGTATACATCTTCTGTATCTGAAAGTGATGTAAGTTCGTCATCCTCGTTGATTCCACTATAACCGTGAGCCTCGAGATCCTCGCTGTAATCTCCGCCATCGCTCTCGATTACTGCTCTAACTGAATCATCGCCATAGTCTAATGTCTCACCAAGCTCTACCTCAGTCTGATCATCTCTAAGTACTCTTACATCAAGACCAAGTGACTGGAACTCCTTAAGAAGAACCTTGAATGACTCTGGGATACCTGGTTCAGGAATATTATCACCCTTGATAATAGCCTCGTAAGTCTTAACACGTCCTACAACGTCATCAGACTTAACTGTAAGAATCTCCTGAAGAGTATATGAAGCACCATACGCCTCAAGAGCCCAAACCTCCATCTCACCAAATCTCTGACCACCGAACTGAGCTTTACC
>JAGAKD010000157.1 GCA_017625815.1 Lachnospiraceae bacterium
GCTATAATCATGTCCATTATGTAAGTAATCTTAAATGTGTCTATACTGTCGCCAAATACCATTGGTATATCTTCCTTAGAATAGGCATCTATAAACCCATCCATATCATTTAGTTCAATAGAATATATCCTACTATAGATAAATCCCTCATCCGAAAGTAGCTTATCCATATCATTCGGACTTATAATAAATCTGTGAGACCCCATCATGTCTGCTCCAAAGCAAGCATCCTTTGAGATACCAGCTATAGTAAGCTTCATAACTGAACCATCTGACATATTAAAACATATAATATCACCTATCTCACATTCATTTTCATCAAATTCTCTCCTTGTAATATATATATATCCATCTTCTACTTGAGTTATCTCTTTATTATTCTGATCAAAGAATTTTTGCTGCTTACTGTCAAATGATGAAATTAATACTGTACCGTTTAAAGTAAGCTCTGTTCCATCCTCTTTCTTCATAAGAGCCGAACCACCGAATACTATGTCATCCACTGTATAAGCATCAACAAATTCATTGTTAGACAAATATTCATCCAGCATAAGATGTGCATCTAGTGGGTTATCCCTGCTACCACCTATACTTCCTACAATTACATAATCATCTACACAAGCCTTTTCAAAGTAGGAATCCATACCACCTGTTATAAGAATAAGATTATTCACACTACCTGCTATAAACATAGCTGCAAGCATAATAAAAACAAGCAGTATAAAATTAATGGTTTTCTTACTTTTTAAGCTTCTTTTTAAAATCTTAAAATTCATAATTTGCCTCCTTCTTAATCTATCTGCTTGGATAATAATATATAAATTATTAAAAATTCCTTAAATCTATAAAAATTAATATTTTCCGCAAATTTTGCCGATATACATATCATAACGTAAAGACACAAATTTGCAAAATATTTTGTAGTAAGATATACTCTTGTTATAGCTTAATGTTTTGTTATGGGGATTACAAATGAATTCTTTTTTAAAACTCAAGGGAGCTGATAGAAAGGCTTTCCTTCAATCGAAATTTGAATATTATAGAACCTACAACACGTACGCAGTTATTGTTTCTTGTCTAGCATCAATTACGTACTTTATTTCTGATTGTCAATTATTTGGTCGATTTGCCTGGGAAACTCTTATTCCAAGATGTTTTATACTTATTCCTTTAACAATATTTTTAATCATTAACACCAAATGTCGTAACTACCGAGTTATGACTGTGCTAACTGAGCTTATTGTTCATATGATTATGTGGTGCACTATTTGGGCTATTGTATATTTACCAGATAAAACTCACGCCAGCGAAGGATTTATTATAATGCAGTTGGTATTCTTAGCCATATCTTTTGCAGCTCCATTTGAGTTAAGCACCTTATCAAACTTTTTAATTATAGCTAATATACTTATTTCCAATACATTTAATCATTATGAAAATCTGGATATTATGCTTTCACTTGGTTTACCTTGTGTTATCGGCATAACTGCTACTAACTATGTACTCTGTGGAGTATATCATGATAACTACACAACTAAACATCAACTACAAGATTCACTGGTTTTAGACCCTTTGACAAGAGTCTATAATCGTCACAAGCTACCAGATATAGTCAAAGAGGGGACATTTACCTTTGACTATAATGAAATCGTAACTATTCTTATGACAGATATTGACTTCTTCAAAGATGTAAATGATACCTACGGTCATGACAAAGGCGATATTGTACTAAAAAACGTAGCCCAGGTTATCAAGTCTTGCACCCGTAATGGAGATTATATATTCCGCTGGGGCGGTGAAGAGTTTGTTATTATCATGCCCGGCTGTCCTATCAAACAGGCAACACTTGTTGCCGAGCGTATCAGAAGCAACGTAGAAGCTAGCGATAACGGTATATGCCCAATTACTATCTCAATAGGTGTTGCCCAGTATGATCAAGAAAATTATCAAAATGCTATAAGTCAGGCAGACAAAGCCTTATACACAGCAAAACAAAGCGGCAGAAACAAAGTAGTATGCTATGAATGATTTTTTTAAAAAATTAAGAACCTGTCAATTAATCCAAAATGGATAATTGACAGGTTCTTTTTTAGATTATCTCATACTGAAACATCTCGTATTTTAATTTAGTTCCCTCACATACTTCCTCTGGAAGTAATGCTCTGGCTACCAGCTTAACCTCTGTGTCATCTATATCTGTTCTCTTAAGGTTAGCATAATCACCATCAATGCTAACCACTTCGTAATACCAAGTTTCCATATATATCACCTATAATGCCTCTCCAAGTGGACATTATACTTTTTCCTTTCATATAATATA
>JAGAKD010000158.1 GCA_017625815.1 Lachnospiraceae bacterium
ATAGAAATACTAAAAATATATTGTGTTTGACCAATTTATCTGATAGTTTAACCACTTTATATTCAGCTTTGATGTGTTCTATCATAAACATCATAAAAAGAAACATTCCAGCACAGTAAAATACTTCTAATAAATAGCCAAACAATAGGCATATTAACAAATAGCCAAACAATGCAACTGTAATTAGAGAATATAAAAGGTATGTCTCAAATAAACATTCTTTTTTTATAACTATATACAATACCGATATTGCAAAACACAATGGTAAATACATAAGAAACTGTTTTTCAAATGCTAATATACTATAATCATAATAATCACCAGATGTATGTATCATTATCGGATTAATGCCTACACCATGAAAGACAAATATAAATCTGGCTAGGACGACAACAATATATATAATCAAATAATTTAACGTTTCTTTTGTTTGAATTGACATCTTACTCTCCCACTTCTTGTAACAGTGTTTTTCTGTTCTTAATTACATCATATATCTTATAGAATGGTATTGCAATTATATAAAACAAACAAATCACAATCATACATAGATTTAGTGGGTAGAAAAACTTTATGTACTTTAAGTCCATATCAAAATGCATTTTTAAGTTCTCATCTATATGCACATATACTGTTCTGACACTTTTTATTTTTTCTCGTGACATATCATATATATTGATAATTTCGTCACCTGACTCTCTTGCCTGTATAATCCATCCTCTTGAATAGTCAGAATCCCAATGTTCACCACATTCAAAAAAAAGATTTTTCGAAACTAAATCTCTTTCAGTTTCCATTAAGATATCATTTCCAGGACTAGTATGTTTATATATATACATTTCCTTTTTGGGAAACATTATGTATATGATATTCAATGATATTATTACAATTAAAATTAGGATAGTTCCCAATATATTATGTTTTGATAATATTCTTACTAAGCTTGTATGAACATAAGCTTTCTGAACATTATAAAGTAAAAACACCATAGATGTTATTAAAACAGTTTGATATAGTGCATCTACAATATGATTATTCCACGAAATATAATCAATTACAGTTTCAATAATCAAATCTTTTATAGCAACAAAAAACAAAAGGTAGCTTTCTATTATAAATACCTTTTTGGCAATAGACAAAAACATAACCACCGCAAATAAAATACTGCAATATAATATAACCTGTTCATCCAAAGATAAAATAGATATCTTTGAAGATGAACTAATTTTATAAATCGGATTCATAGATTGTATGTCAAAACAAACGATATATCTTACAATCATCATGATTATGTATGTAGTTAAATATAATATATTTCTTCTATTATTCATTGGCAACACCTACTATTCTGTTATATATAAAATTTGTAAAATACCCAATTACCTTACTTAACATTGTATAATATTATGCTAAAAAAAGCCACCATACCATAAGACACAATATCCCATCTTATGATATGATAGCTTTATTTACCAACATATTTCAATAGCCTGGCAAGATTTGTAGGATTTTAGGCAAGATTTGCAGGTTTTTAGTTATTCTACAAATTATCAATCATATCTGACAGTTCATCTAACCAGTCGCCCTCAAAATCTTCAATACAACCTGCATCAACCTTTTCTCGAAGCTTAGTCTCCATAGGTATTTTGGCAACCATAGGAATATTATATTCCTTTGCCAATTCCTCGATGTGACTTTCACCATAGATGTAATGCTTCTTGTCGCATTCATCACAGATAAAGTAAGACATATTTTCAACTATACCAAGTATAGGTATATTCATCATCTCTGCCATACGAACAGCTTTGCCTACTATCATAGACACTAAGTCCTGAGGTGATGTAACCACAATGATACCATCAACAGGAAGTGACTGGAATACTGTGAGGGGAACATCTCCAGTTCCTGGTGGGCAATCAACCAACATAAGGTCCACGTCCTGCCATAATACATCTGACCAAAACTGCTTAACTGTTCCCGCAATAACTGGTCCTCTCCATATAACTGGCTTTGTATCGTCATCAAGCAAGAGATTAACTGACATAACCTCTATACCAGTCTTAGTATTAATAGGGAAAATAACATCCCCATTTGACTTAGCTTTTTCTTTCAAATCGAAAGTTTTTGGAATAGAAGGTCCTGTAATATCCGCATCCAATATGGCTGTCATATTCCCCTTTCTCTGGGAAAGCACTGCAAGAAGGGAAGTAACTAGAGATTTACCAACACCACCTTTACCACTCACTACGGCTATAACCTTTTTAATATTTGAATATTCATTGCCTGCCTCGAGCAAGCTTTCCTGCTTTCTCTCACTGCAATTCTCACCACAGGTTGAGCAATTATGTGTACAATTTGAACTCATATTTTCCTCCTATATTCTCTCCATTACCCTAAATTTTCTAACACAACAAGTCACAAAAAGTATTATAGCAAGGAAGGCTGCTAAATAATCTGTAACCGGCTGTGCAAGTGCAATCAGTCTTGCCTCGTCAAATATCTTTGTAAACGTAAATAATATTGGCATATATATCAGACCCTGTCTACTTACAGAAAGTATCAGGGACGGAAGTGCTGCTCCCGTTGACTGAATAGCATTTATCATAACAAAAAGTATTCCGATAACTGGCCCGGATATAATGTATATTCTTGAGAAGGACATTCCAAACTCAAGTGCTTCCGGATCGTCAAGTATAATCTTAACCAAATCTAAGGCAAATATATAACATATTAATGTCATAATCAAACTAAGCCCAAAAGCAAGAGTCAAAGAAAATCTAAGCACCGCCATATATCTTTTCTTATTTCCTGCACCGAAGCAATACCCAAGAAGAGGCTGCACACCAGTACCTAGACCGATAAGAAGCATAACCACTATCATATTTACCTTCATGGCTGCACCAAGTCCTGCAACTGCCATATCACCGAAATCCATCATAACATTGTTGATTATGATGTTTGAAACACTCATCAAAATACTGTTAAGGGATGCAGGAATACCTATAGCAAATACACCTGTAAGTATGTGATTCTTTGCCTGATAATCGGAAGGCCTAATAGAAAGTATAGACCTTCTTGAAAGCATATGATTTGTATAAAAAACTGCAGAGAATACATTTCCTATTACTGTAGCAATAGCTGCACCCGCAACATCCCAACCAAACCACAAAATCATAATAGGGTCTAGAACAATGTTTATAACGTTACCTACAACCATACCCTTCATTGCTACCTTAGCATTTCCTTCAGCACGAATTATATTACTAAAGGCGTTACTCACAATAAGAAATGGTATACCGAAAGATACTATCTTAAGATATTCCTTTGCATAGCCCAAAGTCTCATCACTGGCGCCTACTGCCTTACATATTGGCTCTGCGAAAATAAAAATCGCTACCATGGATATTATGCCCACTACAAGGCCTGTCCAATAACAAAAGGATGAAACCTTCTTTGCCTTTTCGTGTTTTTCTTCACCTAACATACGTGAGATTAAGGATGTACCACCAATACCAAATAGCATGCCCACTGCCATAAATAGCAAGAATACAGGTGTAGCGATAGACACTGCTGCCACCATTAAATCATTGTCAGTCTGTCCAATAAACACAGTGTCCGCAAGGTTATATATAAGTACCATTATCATACTGATTATAGATGGTACTACATTACTTATAACAGCCTTAGGCACTGGAGCGTTTCTAAATATCTCCGTAGTCTTTTCATTTCTATTCATAAATAATATGCTCCTAACTAATTACATATAAGGTTAATCGTGAGAAAAGACTGTATCACAATCAAAATATTGAGTATATATATGACATTCGCAAAGGGTTTGTTATATATATACTCAATATTTAGGTTGTGCACAGTCTAATTAGACTTACACCATTATATGTATTTATTATTAGTATTTCAATAGTTTTCGTAAATATTAGATATAGCTTTTGATAGCCTTGGCAAGCTCCTGCTGCTCCTCGGCTACTGTACGTTTAGGCTCCCAAGAAATGTTTACACCATCATTTCTGAATCTAGGAATAAGGTGGAGGTGGAAGTGATGCACTGTCTGTCCAGCTACTTCTCCATTGTTTTGAAGTACATTTAGACCCTCGCAACCTGTTTTTTCCTTGATAGCTCTGGCTACTACAGTTGCAAGGGAGAATAGCTTTCCTGCTGTCTCTGCGTCCATCTGGAATATGTTATCAAAATGCTCCTTTGTAATGATGAGAACGTGTCCCTTGTTAGCTGGAGCAACATCTAATATAACTCTAAAATCTGATGTCTCATAAATTGTAGCTGATGGAATATCTCCCTTAGCTATTTTACAAAAAATACAATCTTCCTTGATCATTTAATATACCTATCCTTTCTATACTTTGAAGCCTCGTCTGGTGTAATCTGTACCCTCTATGCTTTCATTTAAAACACCTTTACCATAGGTGAGACCAGCATAAACTCTGTGAGTATTCTGCATAACAGGCCCTTCCGTGTCTAGCTCGTGGAGCTTCTCAAAACCCGGTTCAAGAGTCTCAAGCATGGCTATACATCTATCTATGTCCTGAGGTTTACCCTTAACCTGTGATGCCACCAATCTAGCATATATGTATCTAAGAACATTGAGCACCTTTTTTCCCATAGGGTCTGCTGGATTCATAGTACTCATTAATTCATTGTGAGCTCGTTTAGCAAGGTTCACATACTTAGCATAATTCACCTTATCATCTGCTTCATAAGCATCTATAGCATCTTGCATATATATCTTATCTATATCCACAAGAATAAGTATTAGCCCACTATGGTTAGCTTGACTAGTTTTTAAAGTAAACTCTTTAATCTGTTCCTTTGTCATATAATGGCCTCCGTTATATTATATATAACTACTGTAAAAGCTGCAATATTGATTCTGGTCTCTCATTTGATCTTTGCATCATTGAGATTGCTGCCTGAGAAAGAACATCCTGCTGAGTATAATTTGTCATTTCCTCAGCCATATTAGTATCCATAATACGTGAGTAAGCTGCTGTGATACTCTCCTCCTGTATCTCAAGATTATCATATACATCGTTGAGACGGTTCTCATATGCACCAAGCTTTGAACGGATATTTGATACCATCTTAACTGCTTCATCTATAGCATCAATAGCCTCTGATGCATATTCATTTGTGTACATTATAAGGTTATCCACACCTAGTCTCTTCGAGCTCACAGATGGTATATCAATGCTAAGCTGCTCACCTGAATTAGCACCTGTCTGTACCACAAACACACCTGCTGTGAAAACTTCTATCTGTGTTGTTACTGCTCCATTTGTGGCAGCACCTGGCTCCACCTCAAGGTTCATCTCGAAACCATTTCTATCAACAACAAAGATTTCATTGCCAAGAGTTGTGAGAGATGCTGTTGATGAAAAACCTTCATCTGTAGATGTAAGAGTTGCCTGACAATCTGTTCCAGTTTCTACATCCTTATCAGTTATTCCAAGCATTGCTGCAAGCTCATCATTGCTTACACCAATTTCAATCTTCTGGTCTGAACCATATTCCTTTGTGCGGAATATAACAGGTGCACCTGATTCGAATTCCTCCTGTGTCTCACCACCATCATTGGTAGCTATAACATCTATACCAATCTTAGTAAGGTGTTCCTGAAGATGTCCATACACCTCTGTCATAGTCATACCTTCGTTAATTTCTACAAGGAAACCATTTACAGTAAATGTACCAGCCTGTTCTGCTGTTACAGTATCAGTTGAATATGTAAGACCTACTGAATACATTGCCTGAGTGGCGCTTGCAGTAACCTCTATATCATATAATCCCGGATTAACAGACTCTGAAATAAATGTTGTCTGTACCTCCATAGCAGAAGACATGGTACGTCTTGAGAGATTACCATTTAAAAGCTTCTGGTCATTGAAGGCTGTAGTATCAACTATCTGGTCTATCTCATCAGAAAGGTTGTTAATTTCCTCCTGAATAGCATCTCTATCCTCTTCATTGAGTACGTCATTAGCTGCCTGAACCGCAAGCTCTCTCATACGTCCAAGAATAGAATGTATCTCCTCAAGTCCACCTTCTGCTGACTGAATAACTGAAATACCATCGTTTGAGTTCATAGCTGCTCTGTCTAAGCCTCTTATCTGAGCGCTCATCTTAGTAGATATAGCAAGTCCTGCTGCATCATCTGCTGGACTTGTAATCTTGTATCCAGATGAAAGTCTCTCCATAGATTTTGCTATATTCTTATTAATCTTTTCAAAATGATCACTAGCATTTAATGCTAAAGAGTTATGGTTAATTCTCATAGTAATACCTCCAAATCCTGTCTGATATGTCTTCTAAACTATATAATTTATCGGAATTTTATCTAGTTTTCTTAACCCACTAGCCCCTGCCTATAGCGCTCCACCTAAGGCCTTTACCAAAGCAACTGATGCGTTGTAAAGTGTGGTAGATTGTTCTGCCGTAACAACAGTAAATGAAGCGGATACTTCGCTTACACTACCAAAGGTTATATTTGTTCCATCAAAGCCCTGACTGATAAGCTTAGATATAATGTTTTCCCTTATATCCTGTAATCCATAATTTCCTTCACTTGTTGAAGAAATTACATATCCCGCAAGGACTCCTTCTCCAACTTTTATACTAGCATTTATCTGTCCAAGCTTTCCGCCATCTATACTAATATCAACACTTCCTCGTTTCTCCTCATTATGCTGAATAGTTAAGTTCATAACCTTCACTCCATCTGAGGTCTCAACAGGAACCTGATAACGATTATTTTTTGCCATCTGGCTCATAATACTAAAGCCTGCATTTACAGTCTTGATGGTTGATATATCTAAGCTAGTTATGCTACCTGCTATTCCTGCACCATACATAAGTTCAGTAAGCTTATCTCTTAAATCTTCATACTTGAGGCTCATTTCCTCGCTACCACGAAGACTTTCTAAGATACTTTCTGGCATAAAGTCAAGCTCAACATCTTCTCCTAAAAGTGAGTCTGTCATATTTTCAGATTCTTCATCCAAAAGCTCTTCCTTGGTATTTGACTTAAACTTCATCTTAGAGAGAATTTCTGATACCAAACCATATATTCCACTTTGACTATTAAGCATTGTTGATGTAGCTGTAATATTTAAGGCTGTCACCTCAATATTATTAGCCTCCATATATTCAAACACTTCATCTGAAGCTTCTTGAACATTTTCAAGAAATTCTCTTACATCTTCTATATCCTCAAAAGTAACCTCATTTTTCTTAAATGCACTCTCAATCTGAAGCTCCATATCCTTGCCCTTTGGTAAAACGCTCTCCAAAGCTCCAAATTCATCATCAACAGATACATTAAGTCCTGTTGCTTTTCTACTTCTCATAGCAGATATAAGATTTCTAACTGTGAGGTCTGCACCGCTATTGAATATCCAGCCAGCCTCTCTATCTCCGGACTTTGCTAGCTTATTCATAACTCTATATATGCCTATGTAGCTTTCTCTTTCCTCTGGTGAAACAAGACCCTGTTTTTCCATATCTCTAAGATAGGTTGCAAAATTTTCTGCCTCAGTTATACCCTTATTGTAATTCTTATCTGCAATAATCTGATTAAGCTCATCTATAGGTACATCCAATGGATTGATACCATCTTTAATCATAGAGAGAACTGCTTCAGGATAGAAGGTATCCATAAGCTGATTAACCTGTCTATCATAGCTTATTACTTGAGTGATATTCTCGCTGGTTATCTCCATGGAATTATATCCTAATATTCTAACCGCTCTTTCTGTTTCATAATTAACTGGAAGGTTCATCTCAGTTAAAATGTCGCCCACATTAGCAAATGCCTTCTTAATGCTATCACCCATATCAGCTCTAGGTGCAGTACCCACTGCTTCATAGCTTCTTCTAACTGCTTCAAATCCACCTACGGTAGACTTAACTGGAGCTTCTCCTGTAGACTCTTCACCTAAAACAATACTTTCCTCATAGAGAGCATTTATTGTAAATGAAATACCCTTAAGGGGAGCTGCAACAACCTTTGCATCAGCATTTGCCAAGCTAGAAACCTTTTCGTTGATTTCGTTAAATAGGGATATATTTTCCTTGGTTGGCTCAACACCTGCCTGCTTAAGCTTGCTCTCAACCATCTGCTCTTCCATAGCCTTAAGCTTGCTAACAACCTTTGAGAGCTCTCTTGTATCAATGTTAAAGTCGGACTTTACAAGCTTTGTAGCAGCCTCCATGGTCATTGAAAGTCTAATCTCCTCCATCTGACGCATAGATGTTATAGCCTTAAGCTCCTTCTCAGAGATATTTTTTGTTAAATCCATTACAACATTATCCTCAGACATCTCTGAATAATTATCTTTTATCACTAAAGAACTGTCTCTATAATTCTTTGTTGCTTCGTTACTTATGTACTTACCTGACTTGGAATAGGATAATACTGAGGCTATAGTGAGCTGACGTCCTTCAACAGCCATATCATAAACTATTGCTGGGTTAATGGTAGCCACATCCTCATACAAAGCCTTTGCCTTATCCTCAATCTGATTAATATTAGCTAGCTCTACATCCTGAATATCCCTTCCTACCTGAGTTTGATATTCCATATATGTCTTAAGATTATCTGTTGTCACAGGAAGCTGATTATCTAACATAAACTTAGCTGCACCGATTGTATCATCATTTATTTCATAGCCGGCCTGCTCAATCACTTTTTCAATCTGTGGCATCATACCATCTAAAACAGCACTTGCTGTGTCCACTTTATTTGCCACACTTCCACTATAATGTGCCTTGTGAAGATTATCTTTAGTGAGCTGAAGCTCATTCTTGATTATGTAAACCAACTCGTTATTGCTGAGATTAAAACCTGCAACATCTGTTACACTTACGCCCTCAAGAGTAACATTTGTCCCTGCAAGCTTAGCAGTCCCTCCTATAATAGTAACTCCTGATGCTTCCCCATCACTTAAAGCAGCATTTGCCAAAAGCTCCTTAGTCTCCTGTCTATGGGCTTCTCCTCTCATAGTATTCACTAGACCCATAATATCTGAAAGTTTAGCAGAGCTAACGTCAATACCCATCATCTTAAGCTTCTTTATCTCTTCACTACTAAGATTTCTTGATATCTCCTTCGCATCGTCCTTAGCTTCTCTATCCTTAGTAGCAGCATCTTCTCCTGCTTCCTTTGCTTTCTCCTGTCTATTCTTAAGGTATTCCTCAAAATTATCCATAGTAGTGCTGGCATTTACACCATCACCTTTTTCGTATTTGTAGCCCATATCTACTCCCTGAGCAGATGAGCTCTTTTCAGAATTTTTATTTTTTTCCACAGCAAAATCAGGGCCCACAAATCCTGCCTGCCCTGCTGTATACATGTCTTTGCCTATATTAAGCATATTATTAATACCCTTATCAACAGTCTGTCCCATAAAAACACCCGACCTTCCAATATTCTCTAAAATTAATATCGGAATAGCCGGGTTATTTCTAAACTATCACTAACCAATAAAATTGTATAGCATAACAAAGTGGCACAGACTGCCTAGCATAACAAATACGTGAAATATCTCGTGGGTGCCAAAGCATTTATGCCTTGCATTAAATGCCAAAACCCTTGGAGTTTTAATGGCATATAACACTCCTCCAACTGTATATATAATACCTCCAACCAATAACCAGTAGAACTGCTCTTTAGTCAAGCTATTCATAATAGGTGTAAATGCTATGACACACATCCAACCCATAGCAATATACATAACAGAGGAAACCCACTTAGGGCAAGTAACCCAAAACATCTTAAAAATAATACCTACTATGGCAACAGTCCAAACCAAAGCAAGTAATATTATGCCTGTCTTTCCCCCTAAGGCAAGAAGACAAACAGGAGTATAAGAACCAGCTATAAGAACAAATATCATAGCATGGTCAAATTTCTTAAGTATCTTATTAATGCGTTCTCCCTTGTCAAAGGAATGGTACACTGTACTTGCTCCATATAAAAGTATCATGCTAACCGCAAAAATAGAACAGCACACCACTACCATTGTACCATCTGATACAGCCTTCATAATAAGAGGTATTGCCGCAAATACTGCCATCAACATACCAATAAAATGAGTAATGGCACTTCCTGGATCCTTTAATTTTTTTACTGCTTTGCTCATAATAATCACCCTTCACTATGTGACGTAGTTTTCATTACTACGTGTTATTATTTTGAATACTACCACTTTTGATTATTATGTGCAATACTTGTTTTTATAATTCATTAATTTTTCACATAGTCAAAGGGATTTACTGGTTGACCAGCTATTCGTATTTCAAAATGCAAGTGTGGTCCCGTACTTCGCCCTGTATTGCCAGAATACCCTATTACATCTTCCTGATTTACCTCTTGTCCAACCTCAACTAAGCATTCCGACAGATGAGCATATCTAGTTTCCTCCCCATCCTCATGCTCTACATATATGCATATTCCATAGCCTCCATTCCAGCCAGCCTGGGTCACTACTCCCTTAGCGGAGGCCATGACTGGTGTTCCAGTTTCTACCGCAAGATCAACACCGTTATGATTTGTACCCCATCTGGCACCAAAATTAGAAGTGAGAATATAATCCTCAACTGGAATTATATATTTAGGTCTCTCCTTTGTACCTATATATATTATTTCAGGTTTTGCCTCATCAATAATCTCCACGTCCAAAACCTTTTCCTCAATCTGTTCTCCGTCTTCATATACGGACATTACTGTAATACTTTTACTTCCCTCCTGGGCACTTTGGTATACCATTGTCTCATCTTCATACATAGTATCATCATAAACATACTGTGTGGGTGTTGAATATTCCCTAACATAGGTATAAGTCTGAGTGGAATCCCCAGCTATACCCAACTCTTTACCTAAGGTTATAAAATTAAAATTACTTTTTTCTAATATAATACTTACCCCTAACAAAAATATAATTCCTGCTAGCAATGTATATAGTTTTCTTTTGTAGGAGCATTTCATATCCTCACTCATATAACTATCTCCTAACATTTTTGTAATATTTTTGTAACAATTTAATTTTATGTCTTAGAGTGAAATATGTAAACGTTTTTCACCCTCTTTTATAAGACATTTACCGTCAAATATCGGTTATCCAAAAGCGTATAGGCTTTTCTTATTATGCCCGTTTTGCGTTCTATTTACACAAAAAACACCGATTTTTTAAGGATATAATTTAGTGTGGGAATATTGAATTAAAAAAAATTATATGATACACTAAGAACAATTTAAGACACTCGGAGGTGCTCTATGGCTAAACATTTACTGGAGTTTGAGGATATTCCACCTCATCTTTCAAACAAGGTTAAACAGAATCTCCAATTTAAGACAGGAAACTTCGTATGGCGTGTGCGTTTCAATATACCGCTAGATCCAAAAACTGTAAACTCTGATACTATGTATGTAACCAACTCTGACAACAAGAGACTTCGTACATATATCAAGTACGATATGAAGGAAGAGCTTATTGAGATAGACCCACTGGAACCATATGGAACTAATGAATTCTACAATTTAGTTATTACAACTAATGTGCGCTCTAAGGGCGGTCAGTCTCTCAAGGAGCCTGTTACCATCAAATTCAAACTATAACAACAAAACCCCAGACTTTAATCTGGGGTTTTTATATTAAGCAACCGTTATATAAGGTATTTTAACAAGGGATTATTTCTAAATATAAAGACTGATATAATATAAATCAATTCACACAGTAAGCATTCCGGTTGCATAAGCACATTTCACATATATTAATATACTCCCACAACCTGTCCAAGGTGAAATTTAATTGAAAATATTTGCTATTGAGCTATCAATCTTGCTGCTATCTCCTGATACACAGAGAATAGCATAGCATCCATTTGTGTAGATAACTGCATCCTCAAGCTTTGGAACTTCCTCTGGAACATAATCCTTAAAAGCTTCTGTCTGGTCAGCAATTCTTGCATCAAAAGCTCCCTTTACAGTTTCCATATATGCTTCATCATTTACCTTGATTACAACTATCTCTTCTGCTGTAGCTCCTGAGCTAGTGTAAAAACAAGCTTCCTCAATCTTAGCAGAATCTAATACGTAAAGTCTGCCAAGAGCCATATTGTTGTCAACAGCAGCTAAGGTCTCAGAGAAATCTCCTTCTGCCTGTAAGGTATCTACAATAGTCTGTGCTGCAACATCTATATCAGCCACCTCTGCCTGAGTAGTTGTTGTCTCACTCTTATCTGCCTTGTCCTCATTATCCTTCTTGCCACAACCTGTTAAAACAGCCATCATAAGTGTACCAAGGATTACTCCATATAAAATCTTCTTAATCATTTTTTATCTCCATTTTCTATATTAATATTGCTTTGCTGATGCCTAACATTTTTCAAGTATTCATCGACTTTTTTCGATGATTTTCTACGCAAAAATAGTTATAACACCCCGAGACTAAAAAATCAATATTATATTTCTGTATCTAGACACTTTTTTGTCAATATGCTATATTGATATTATCTATCTATTAGGGTTTCTTAACCATTTTTAGGTACTTATAATTGATAAAGTTTACAACATTTTTATATATCAAGGAGGGTTCTTATGAGTTATTCAGCAAATGTTATAGACTACAAGGGCAAGGAAGCTATTGAGCTTGTTGCCGACAAGTATAAGGTTCTTATTGCACCATTTTTAGGTAGTAATGTTTTACGTATGCAGGATACGGAGGCTGACTTAGAGATACTTAGATATGATGAGTCTCTTACTGTTGACCAGCTTAAGGCTTCAGCAGAGGTTTATGGTTTACCAACTCTCTATCTTCCAAATAGACTTGCAAAGGGAGTATTAACAGTTTCAGATGCTACTTACAACTTCCCTTTAAATGACCCACTAGGCAACCACATTCATGGCTTCCTTCACAAGAGAGAACACACTATTGTAAGTGCTGTTGTTGAAGGCGAAAAGGTAGTTGCAAAGACAGAGTATGTATACGATGAAAAGGATGAATTCTTTAGTATTTATCCTGTAAGCTTCAAGGCCGAATATACCTTTACACTTTCTAAGGACGGACTTGATTACGACTTTACAATGACTAATACATCAAACAAGCAGCTTCCTTTTGGAGTATGTAATCACACTGCTATCAACGGTCCTTTCACCAAGGATGGTGACGGCCTTGATATGAGACTTTATATTCCAATAGGCGAGAAGTGGGAGCTTTCAAAATCTTGTATCCCTACAGGTGAGTTCCTCCCTGCAACAAACCACGACAGACAGTATATGACTGGTTCTTTGGTACCTGTTCTTCAGGATATTGACAATGATGTTTTCTTTGCTGAGGAAGGCTCTATGGACGGTGAGCCATACTACGGTGCTATTGCTACTGACACAGCAACTGGCAAACGTATTTGCTACGAGGTTTCTCGCGACTTTAAGTTCTGGGTTATCTGGAATGATCATGGTGACAAAGGGTTCTTCTGTCCGGAACCATGTACTTGGATTATAGACGCTCCAAACCAGCCACTTCCAGCTGACGAATCTGGTTATGTCGAGCTTGCACCAGGGGAGTCAAAGACTATTAACGAGAAGTTATATACTATTTAATATTTATGCAGATGATAAAGGAAGCACATCTAAATATTGGATGTGCTTCCTTTACTTTTACCATATACTTTTTTTGTATATTTCGTAAACCAAATTTACCTCCTCATAAAAAGCCTATCTAGTATACGAACCAAATAGTCAATTTTATGGAAAAAACTAAATTTTAGAAATAAAATTAATCTCTAATCTCATACCTAACCCCTTCGCTACTCTATCTAGTGTAGACAAAGACGGATTCCCTATACCTCTCTCTATCTTGCTTATATCTGCCTGATAAATTCCAGTCCTCTCTGAAAGCTGTTTTTGGGTCATATGTGCTTCTTCTCTTGCAAGAAGTAAATGATAAGCGAGTAGTTTGTTGATGTTTGTCTCCTTTTGAGTCTCAATCAAAGTACCATCTTCCCAGATTGTATCTGAATCTATATCTAAATCATCATTCCAAAATACACCATATCCCCCCTGGTCAACCTTTACCTGCTCAAATAGTCCACTTTTTGTCTAAAGCTCAACAAACTGAGGGATACTATCAGCAATAATCTTGGTATCATAGTTCTTTACAACTCCACCTAAAAATCTTACCTCAATTATATAATCCGCTAATGCTCTGACAGCTTCTATTCTATGAAACATACTCTTCACCTTCCTTTAACGGAATTATATAGGATATATCCTATATTGCCAACAGATTTTTTTAATAATTTATTTTTCCCTCACCACTACCCAAACCTTTCGTTTTTTTTGTACATTTTACACGCTGATTACAACAATTTCTGTTGTGTTTTAGTCGTTTTTATTATATAATATTAGCAGTGTTTTATGAA
This sequence comes from Lachnospiraceae bacterium, assembly GCA_017625815.1. Lineage (GTDB taxonomy): Bacteria > Bacillota > Clostridia > Lachnospirales > Lachnospiraceae > Coprococcus_C. The sequence continues at coordinate 14,449 of JAGAKD010000158.1, forward strand.
AGGAAGGTACATTACATGAAATTTGGTTATTTTGATGACGCTAACAAAGAATATGTCATCACATCACCTAAGACTCCTTATCCTTGGATTAACTACCTTGGAACACAGGATTTCTTTTCTTTAATTTCTAATACAGCAGGTGGATACTCCTTCTACAAGGATGCTCGTCTTAGAAGAATCA
>JAGAKD010000159.1 GCA_017625815.1 Lachnospiraceae bacterium
ATAGGGTGAACCTACCATAAAACCTGAGCCTACCTGATATCCTATATCCTTTAAGTCAAAGAGACATCTTTTTCGGTTTTCAAGACTCATAGACTCTGGATGGAGCTTGCTATAATGGTGGGCATTTGCTGTTTCATGTCTCAAAAGATATCTGTTAGCCCCTGCGTTAAAGTATGCCTTGTAGCTTTCTTTGGAACGTTCTCCAATGGAAAGGGTGATGGCACAATCAGGGTGAGCGTCTCTTATAGCACCCACTATATCACAAATTATATCGTCAGTATAGAAATGGTCTTCACCGCCTTGAAGGACAAAGGTTCTAAAACCTAAGTTATAGCCTTCCTTACAGCAAAGAAGAATATCTTCTCTTGTGAGTCTGTATCTATCTACTTTTGTGTTGCCACATCGGATACCGCAGTAGTAACAGTTGTTTTTGCAGTAGTTGGTGAACTCGATGAGCCCTCGGATGTATACCTCATCTTGGTATACATTTTTGCGAACCGTGTCAGCTCTTTGGATAAGTAAAGTATCCAGCGAATTTGGGTAAGTATTTTCATCTAATTCTAGAATGATTTTTAGTTCGTCGTCGGTTAAATCTTTCGTAGCTTCAAGCTTGTCTATTATATTTTGAAATGATTCCTTCATAGAAGCTACCAACCTTTCTCTTAAACCTATTTATGTACTATAGTAGAAACACATTAATTATAACATATTTATTGTAGCTCATTATAATCAAATATTGGGAATATTTCTACACTAAATTTTTTCTTGTAAAAACATATGTATCTAAGGTATAATACCCACATATGTGTATAAAATGACTTTGGTCAAAAAAAGGTGGAGGATTTATGGAAAACGAAAAGAAAAAACGAAACTCCTTTACGGGGTCTTTGGGGTTTGTACTTGCAGCAGCAGGTAGTGCAGTAGGTCTGGGAAATATATGGAGATTCCCTTATCTTGCAGCAAAAGATGGCGGTGGATTGTTTTTAGTAATCTACCTTATATTGGTGCTCACATTTGGTTATGCTCTTCTTACAACAGAGGTTGCTATTGGACGTAAAACAAAGCAGAGCCCTCTCACTGCATACAGCGAGGTTAAAAAGGGGTGGAAGGGTCTTGGTATTCTTGCCAGCCTTGTACCACTTATAATTATGCCATATTACTGTGTAATTGGTGGTTGGGTAATTAAGTACTTTGTGGCTTTTTTATCTGGTGATGGTGTGGCAGCTGCTGAGGATGGATATTTTACTGGATTTATTACCCAGGAGGTTTGGCCACTTGTGTTCTTTGCCATATTCTTAGGAACATGTGCCTTTATCGTATTTAGAGGTGTTAATAAGGGTATTGAATCTTCATCAAAGATTATTATGCCTATATTACTTCTTTTAGTTGTTGGTATATCAGTGTTCTCTATTGCTCTTAATCATACAGATGCAGAGGGCGTTACTAGAACAGGATTAGAGGGACTTAAGGTTTATGTTATTCCTAACTTGGATGGACTTACAGTGAGTGGATTCTTTACAGTTTTGGTTGATGCTATGAATCAACTCTTCTTCAGTATTTCCGTAGCTATGGGTATTATGGTTGCTTACGGTTCATATGTTAAGGATGATGCTAATCTTGGTAAGTCAATCAACCAGATTGAGTTGTTTGATACAGTAGTAGCGGTGCTTGCTGGTGTTATGATTGTGCCAGCAGTTTACACATTTATGGGTACTGAGGGTATGCAGGCTTCAGGACCATCTTTGATGTTTGTTACACTTCCAAAGGTGTTTGAAGCTATGGGACCAGCTGGTTATCTTATTGGTACAGCATTCTTTGCAATGGTTCTTTTTGCGGCTGTTACAAGTGCTGTATCTGTTATGGAAGCTGTAGTTTCTAGTATTATGGACCAGTTCCATATTTCAAGATTTAAGGCTTGTGTTATTGAAACTATTATAGCTGTTGTAGGCGGTATCTTTGTATGTCTTGGTTACAATAAATTATATTTTGAGTATGAGCTTCCAAATGGAGCGGTAGCTCAGGTGTTAGATATTCTTGATTATATTAGTAATTCTGTTATGATGCCACTTGTTGCGCTTCTTACTTGTATCCTCATAGGCTGGGTTGCTAAACCACAGACCGTTATTGATGAGGTTGAAAAGAATGGCGAGAAGATGGGAAGAAAGGTTCTTTACATTGTTATGATTAAGTTCCTTGCTCCAGTATTTATGGTTATTCTTCTTCTTAAGGCATTTGGAATTATGTGATTTTTAGAGAAACATTTCCATTAAAATATAATATTACATTAAAATCTTAAAAGGAATCTGTTCAGATTCCTTTTAATTTTTTTCTTTACAACATTAAAGTGCTGTAATATAATGAAAGCCGACGGTGATATGCAACCGAAATTTTTCTTAGGGAGGAAAATAAATATGTCATATGTTGATGAGATTTACGAGAGAGTAGTTGCGAAGAATCCTGGTGAGGCAGAGTTCCATCAGGCTGTTAAGGAAGTATTGGATTCTTTAAAACTTGTTATTGATGCAAATGAGGCAGAGTATCGTAAGATATCACTTCTTGAGCGTCTTGTTGAGCCAGAGAGAATTATTTCTTTCAAGGTACCTTGGGTAGATGATAATGGCGTTATCCAGGTTAACAAGGCATATAGAGTACAGTTTAATTCAGCTATTGGACCTTACAAGGGAGGTATGAGATTCCATCCTTCAGTTAACCAGTCTATCTTAAAGTTCCTTGGATTTGAGCAGATTTTCAAGAACTCACTTACTGGTCTTCCAATCGGTGGTGGCAAGGGTGGTTCTGACTTCGACCCTAAGGGCAAGTCAGACAGAGAAGTTATGGCATTCTGCCAGAGCCTTATGACTGAGCTTTGTAAGTACATCGGAGCTGATACTGATGTTCCTGCTGGTGATATCGGTGTAGGTGCTCGTGAGATTGGTTATATGTACGGTCAGTACAAGAGAATCAGAGACCTTTATGAGGGAGTTCTTACAGGTAAGGGACTTACTTGGGGCGGTTCACTTGTTCGTACACAGGCTACAGGATATGGTCTTGTATATATTGTAGATGAGATGTTAAAGGATCTTGGTAAGAGCATG
>JAGAKD010000160.1 GCA_017625815.1 Lachnospiraceae bacterium
CCGATAGCTACATATATACAGTTAACTCCCTGACCCTTCTGGTTAATGATTGTATCTATAGCGATAGCAGTCTTACCTGTCTGTCTATCACCGATAATAAGCTCTCTTTGTCCTCTTCCGATTGGAACCATGGCATCGATAGCCTTGATACCTGTCTGAAGTGGAGTGTCAACAGACTTACGTGAGATAACACCTGATGCTACTCTCTCTATCTGTCTTGTCTTTGTTGTCTCTATTGGTCCTTTGCCGTCGATAGGCTGTCCCAATGCATTAACTACACGACCGAGCATTGCATCGCCAACTGGCACCTCAACAACTCTACCTGTAGCTTTAACTATGTCACCCTCGTTGATATTCTTTGAATCTCCGAGAAGAACTGCACCTACGTTATCTTCCTCAAGGTTAAGTACCATTCCGTATACCTCTCCTGGGAATTCAAGGAGCTCGCCCTGCATAGCATTTTCAAGACCATGAATACGTGCGATACCATCAGCGACCTGGATAACTGTTCCCACGTCTGATGTCTCAAGCTGAAGCTTGTAGTTCTTGATTTGTTCTTTTATTACTGAACTAATCTCTTCCGGTTTTAAATTCATGGACAAAAAACACCTTCTTTCATCTTATATTCTTCGGACTTAAATCCTTTTATGCATTTGCTAGAGTCTTTGACATATTATCAATCTTAGTCTTGATACTGCTGTCAACAACTCTGTCTTCTATTCTGATAATAAGACCACCTATAAGGGACTTATCCACTGCATACTCGATCTCCATAGTGGAATAAGAAGTAGTCTCTATTAATCTTTTTTCAATGGCAGCCTTCTGGCTGTCTGACAAGCTAACTGCGCTTGTTACACTGGCCATACCAATGTTTTTTTCCTTTTTGACCTGCTTAATGAAGTAGTTAAATATATCAATGATGGAAGTTATATGTCCCTTTTCCATTACCATAATCATAAGACCGGTAATCTCATCGGACACTCTCTTGCCAAAGGTATTCTCGATAATATCCTTCTTCTCTGACTTCTCAATCTGAGGATGAGCAAGAAGCTTTATTATATCTGGATTATCCTTCAATATATCAATAAGCTTATTAACCTCATCATATAAGCTATCTAACGTATTTTCCTCAAGGGCTAACTCAAAAAGGGCATTTCCATAGGTTGTATCTACTTGTTTAGCCATGTATTATCACCCATTTCTTTTAAGGTTTCATCAATGAGTTCAGCCTGCTTTCCTTCGTCCATTGAAGATTCTACAATCTTGCCTGCCATAACAGTAGCAACACCGATAATCTCCTGCTTAACCTCATCTTTCACCTTATTCTTCTCTAAAACAGCTTCCTGATTAGCTCTTGAAATAATCCTAGCTGCTTCTTCCTTTGCCTCAGCCACAATGCTTTCTTCATTCTTAACAGCTTTCTTTCTAGCTGCAGAAAGAATCTCGCCTGCTTCGTCGTCAGCCTGCTTTATCTTCTCTTCATACTCTGCCTTTAGCTTTGCTGCATCTTCCTTATCCTTAGCTGCACTGGCAATATCATTTTGGATTTTCTCCTGTCTATCTGATAAAACCTTTTTCACAGGTTCGATAAGAACATATGATAAAAATATGAACAAGAGAAAGACTGCAAGGCCCTGAACTAATACATCAAAAAGCAACTGTGCATCTAAGCCAAATATTCTTTCCTGAGAAGCGGCAAGTAGTGCAATGCTGTAATTAGTAACTGTCACCTTTAATCCTCCTTTCGGTCGTATAGTAATGTCTCACTTACAGACCTACAAATCTTAATTTGTTGTTCTTACTCACCGAAAGGCTTAACGAACATAAGAAGAAGTGCAACAACGAGACCATAAAGACCTGTTGTCTCAGCAACAGCCTGTCC
>JAGAKD010000161.1 GCA_017625815.1 Lachnospiraceae bacterium
ATTTGATATTCCTATAGTAGAGATTACTGAGCAGTATCTAGACTACGTAAATAAAATGCAAGAGTCTGACTTAGATGTAATGAGCGAATTCCTTGTTATGGCAGCCACCTTGATTAGCATTAAGGCAAAGATGCTTCTTCCAAAAGAGGAAAAAGAGGAGGAAGAGGAAGATGATCCAAGAGCAGAGCTTGTAAGAAGACTTTTGGAATATAAGATGTACAAATATGCATCTTATGAGCTAAAGGATATGGAGCTTGATGCTGTGAAAGCATTTTATAAGTCAGAAAGCATTCCAAAAGAGGTTAAGGATTATAAAGAAGAGATAGACCCTGCTGAGGTTATTGGAGATACAACTTTAGCTAAGCTTAATGAGATATTTAATCAGGTTATGCGAAGAACCGTTGATAGAGTTGACCCAATTCGTAGTAAATTTGGTACTATAGAAAAAGAGGAGGTTCGTATTGAAGATAAGATGGATGAGATACGAACATCTATAAAGGGTCTAAAGGGAATTAATTTTAGAACATTGCTGGAGACCCAGGCATCTAAAATTAATGTTATAGTTACATTTCTTGCTATATTAGAGCTTATGAAGGTTGGCGATATTGTCATAAAGCAGGAAGGTTTGTTTGGAGATATAATTATAGATTCTTTAGAAATTGATTAGTACACATCGGAGGATATATGGAAGATAGTATTTTAAAAACAGAAGCGGCAGTGGAAGCCATATTGTTTTCAATGGGAGATGCGGTTGCTTTAAAGGAATTATCAAAGGTATTAGAAATTGACGAACCTACTCTTGATAAGATAATTCAAAATATGATGGATAAATATGAAGCAGAAGATAGAGGTATTAAGCTTGTGAAGCTTGAATCATCATATCAATTATGTACGAAGAATGAGTATTATGAGGTTCTTTCTAAGGTTGTGAATATGCCAAAGAAGCATACACTTACGGATTCACTTATGGAAACCTTGTCTATTGTTGCATATAAGCAACCTGTTACAAGACAGGAAATCGAAGCTATACGTGGAGTCTCTTGTGTTCACGCTATTAACAAATTGGTAGAATATAATCTTATTATGGAAGTTGGTAGATTAGATGCTATAGGAAGACCAATCCTTTTTGGAACCACAGAGGATTTTCTTAGAAGCTTTGGTGTTACATCTATGGATGAGTTACCTATTATATCACCAGATAAGATAGAAGATTTCAAGCAGGAAGCTATGGAAGAGGCGCAGCTTCGTATAGAAGTATAATAATATATAAATAAAAATACTATGGTATTCACATATGTGTGTGCCATAGTATTTTTTATAGTATGCTTTCTATAGATAGGTGTGATTGCTTTGATAGGTCTATAAATGTGTTGCCTGTCTTAACCATAGGCTTTGATAGGCTTACGCGGTTAATATAAACAATATCACCTTCTTCGCCGTTGCTAAGCTTAACCTTGCAGTTCATATAGCTATTTACAACTCGCTCAAGGAAAGTTAGAAGATAGCGAGGGTTGTATTTTTTGAGACCATCTTCTTCGAAGTTACTGATAACTGTAAACGGACTCATTGCTTCTCTATAAACTCTTTTTGCAGTCATAGCTTCATATATATCTGCAATTGCAACAATTTGAGCACACCAATCAATTTGGTCTCCTGCAAGGGAGAGTGGATAGCCAGTGCCGTCACACTTTTCGTGATGCATTAGAGCTGAATATTGAATATGAAGATCTGCTTTTCGTTTCTTTAGTAAATCATATCCCTGCTGAGTATGAGTCTTAACGAGAGCATATTCTTCAGGAGTAAGCTTTCCTGGTTTTTTTATAATATGCTCTGGAATTAAAAGCTTTCCCACATCGTGGAATAAACCACAAGCTGTAAGGAGCTCAATTTGCTCTGAGGATAGGTTGAGCCATTGTCCGAATATATTACATATTAGAGCAACATTTAAGGAATGATTAAAGGTACTATCATCATAGTTTTTTAGTGTTGACATCATTGTAAATATACTTAGAGGAGAATCGGTGGATTCTATAATATTCATAGCATTTGCAAGCATGGTATCAACCTCAGCAGGAGCATTTTTATGTACGATATCATTAAAATGCTCAGACATAATTTCGATATTACGTTCATAACGTCGTTTGAAGGTTTTGTATTCCTTTGTCTTTGTTATAGCTTCAGTGTCAACAATAAACTCAGACATTAAGTCTAATCCAATATCAGTATCAGCCACTTCATCGCTTATTTCCACAAATAAAACAGAATTAGCAACCAGTTTATTAATGATACTTTTTGTAATAATCGTATCTTTAGGCAACACTAATTGACCCTTAGTAGAATATGTGTCTGTAAGGGTCACCATTCCTTCTTTCAATTCTGATGTAAACATTGAACTCATTAGCGTAAAAATCCTTTAGTAATATATATTTTATTATACTAGATAGGAAATATTATTTCAATTAAAAGTCTATATTTTAATTCAAGTAAATATATTATTGTATATAACATTTAGAGGTTTAATATGAGAAGATATATTATAAATATACTTATAATGATAATTTTGTTATATAGCATACCGACACTTAATGTGGATGCAGCAAATAAACCCGATGACAATGAGTTATATTCTATTTCAGCAGCGTTGATTGATGGAGATACAGGGCGTATATTGTACGAAAAGAATGGTTTTGATATAAGAGCAATGGCGAGTACAACTAAGATAATGACCTTGATTTTGGCCTTGGAATATGGAAATTTAGAAGATATGGTAACAGTTAGTGATTATGCATCACGAATGCCGGATGTACAGTTGAATATCAAGGCGGGTGAACAGTATAGGTTGGAGGACTTGCTTTATTCTTTAATATTAGAAAGTCATAATGACACTGCAGTTGCTGTGGCAGAACATATTGGAGGAGATGTAGAAGGATTTGCCAATATGATGAATAAAAAGGCGAGAGAAATAGGCTTATCTAATACATATTTTATTACACCTAATGGGCTTGATGCCAGTGATGAAAATGGAACCCATAGTACAACAGCAGTTGAGCTTGCATTGCTAATGAAATATTGTGTTGTTGAGTCACCTGCAAAAGAGGATTTTGTAAGAATATGCCAGACAAGGAGTCATAGTTTTTCAGATTATACAGGTAAAAGAGTATTTTCTGTTAATAATAAGAATTCTTTTTTGGATATGATGGAAGGTGTAATAGCAGGCAAGACTGGCTTTACTGGAGATGCAGGATATTGTTATGTGGCAGCCCTTGAGAGGAATGGAAAAACTTATGTAATTGCATTACTGGGGTGTGGTTGGCCTAATAATAAAAATTATAAATGGTCTGACAGTAAAAAGTTATTTAATTATGGAATTGATAATTATGAATATAGTATAGTTATGGATGAGACATATGAATTAAGTCCTATTCCTGTTATAAACGGAGTATCAAATGATTACCTAGATGTTTATATTAAAGATGAAATTGGTCTTATATTATGTGAAGATGATATAGTGACTTATAAGGTATCCCTGCCTGACAAGGTTTATGCACCTATAGAAGAGGGAGATATACAAGGGAATATATATATATATGTTAATGAGGAACTTTACACATCTATTAATATATATTCAGGAGAGAAGATTTTGGAAAAGGATTTTTGGTATTGCTTAAGGTTTAGCTTATTTAGCTTTATTAAATAGTTTAAACTTTTATATATATTTGCATATAATAGAGTATCGTAAGGGAGATTATAATATTGAAAATTAGTAATATATGTGTTTATGACCAAGATAAGCGAATGGATTATGTGGCGCAAAAATTTTATCATTCAGGATATGAAGTCTATAGGGAGTTTGAATATTGCGATGAAAATACAGTAGTTGTACTTCCTCCTC
>JAGAKD010000162.1 GCA_017625815.1 Lachnospiraceae bacterium
AGGAGCCAAGTGCAATTGGTGAAATTGCATGTGAAGAGATTGGTGTTAACATTGGCGAGAAGACTCCTAAGCTTAAGTTCAGAAAGAATGCAGGTGATGGTGATAAAGATCCAGTTGAGTTTGTAGCTGTTGTATCTAAGAAGGGTACAGTATATGTATACATTTCAGTTATGAACGCTGGTACATTCCAGATGCCAACTGTAACAACAGGAGAGGGCGAAAATCAGGTAACAGAATTAAAGTCTTCAGATGATGCAATTGGATACCAGATTTGTCCAAATATCTGTGACGAGTATCAGTAAGATTTAACTTACTACATTATTTAATACTAGCTTTATTCCACCTGATTCGCCAGGTGGAATTTAGCTGTATTATTATACAATGAGACAGAAAGGTATTATTCAAGATGATAGAGGTTGTTATAAGTATAATATTTGGATTATATGGAGTAGTTATAGGAAGTTTTCTTAACGTCCTTACTCTCAGACTACCACTAAAGGAGAGTGTTACCCTAAAACGTTCTCATTGTATGACATGTGGTCATACCCTTAGCTGGTATGAACTATTTCCTTTATTTAGTTATATTTTTTTAGGTGGTAAGTGCAGGCACTGTAAGTCTAAGATATCCATACAGTATCCTCTTGTAGAGGGTGCCAATGGTGTGTTGTATGTCATTTTATTCCTCGTACATGGCATAAGCGTTGAGACTATACTGTATTGCCTGTGTGCTTCCGCCTTGCTTGCGTTAAGTATTATAGACTGGCGCACCCAGGAAATCCCAGTGGGATTCAACATATTTATATTACTTTTAGGACTGGTTAGACTTGTTACCGACTTGGGTAATTGGAGTCAGTATGTAATCGGTTTGTTTGCTGTCAGCGGTTTTTTATTCTTACTGTTTTTGATTACTAAGGGCAGAGGTATAGGAGGCGGCGACATAAAACTTATGGCGGCAACCGGCTTACTTTTAGGCTGGCAACTTAATATTATAGCATTTTTGCTTGGATGTATTATAGGTTCTATTATACATTTAACACTGATGGCTATTAAAAAGGCTAACCGAGTGTTGGCTTTTGGCCCGTACCTTTCTATGGGCGTATATATAGCAATGATATGGGGTGAGCAGCTTGTGAGCTGGTACCTGAGTATGTGGACCTTTTAGTCCTTATTAATTATTATTAAATCACTGATTAGCGAGGGAGGCTATAACGAATGGCAAAGAATAATAAGGTGTTATCTATTGATATCACAAATGAAAGTATTACTATTATCGAATTAACTGCTTCTCCAAAGAAGCAGACTAACATTCACAATGTTATTATCTTCGAAACTCCAGAGGATTCTTACGAAGACGGAATTATCAGAGAGCCAGAGAAGATTGCAAATGTAATTAGAGAGCAGCTTACTTCAAGAGGTATCTCTAACAAGAACGCTATCTTCGTTCTTTCATCAACTAAGATAGTTAACAGAGAGGTAGTCGTACCTTTCGTAAAAGAGAATAAAATCAGAGGAATCATCAACGCAAACTCTTCAGAGTATTTCCCTGTAAATATAGAGGATTACGTGGTTTCTCACTCAGTACTTGAGACAGTTATTGACGAGGAGAACAACAAGCAGCTTAGAGTCCTTGCAGTAGCAGCACCTCAGCAGATGGTTAGATCTTACTATGACCTTGGTGCTATGGCAGGTCTTAATGTTGTAGCTCTTGACTACATTGGTAACTCAATGCTTGAGCTCATCAAGACTCAGACAGCAGCTAACACAACTACTATGGTAATCCAGTTAGGAAGTGAGTCTACTGTACTTAAC
>JAGAKD010000163.1 GCA_017625815.1 Lachnospiraceae bacterium
CGAGCAAAAGAAGTTTCATTGAATGTTCCATCGGCTTTTAAATCTTTAACGAAATTTTTATCTAAAAGTTCCATTAGTACTGGGACCAATTTTTAAATTGTGATTTATTGGACTATATCATCATTCACAAAACTCCAAAAATATCCATTACAAGTCTTTTGCTTGCCTCCACAAACTGCACTAATTCCCTTTCTATTAGAGCCTGTTTGTTTTGACGCTTCACTAACACTATCAAAAATATTGATTATATTTCCATCTAAAATTTGAGCAACCTTTTTCTTTTTACCAATATCTTTTTTCTCAAAGGCCTCCTTCCACTCCCAGATAAAACCACCTGTTGTTTTTCTGTCTCCATTTGAGACCGCAATTATTTTGGAATGGTGGCATCCAGTTTGACGAGACGCTTCAGCAATGCTGATAAACTCAGATATTATGTTTCCATCTAAATCTTTTTGAATTACAGCTCTTAAGATATTTGGTTGATTTAAATTTGTATCCCAGGCATGCTTGTTATTTTCACTAGCAGAAACCCACTCAAGATTTGCTACTCTATTATCAAGTTTGTCTCCATTGATGTGATTAACTTGATTCTTATTGTATGGATTTTCTATAAAAGCTTCTGCCACTAATCGATGCCCAAGAACATACTTTCTTTTGCCTTCAAAGATTAGCTGATACTCTCTGTATCCATTATTTTTTACAGAACCTTTTAATATTTTATTTGTTTTAGTGTTAATTACTTGACCTTCATCTGAAACTAAGTAAATAGTTTCAATGTTATTAATGATTATTTTTTTATACATAGCAGTCGCCTCCTATAAAGTTGTTATATTTATATTATACCACAACAATAGGAACTTGTCAATACCTGCTAAAGTTTTGTGAATGCAGGGCGCTTCGAGTGGTAGTAATCTCCACCCTACTCCTTTCGGATAGTCTCTACACGTTCTCTCAATTAAGAGCTTCGCACGGGATTGTGTTTACTCATTTCCCCCGTTAGCACTATAAGTTAGGCAACTTTTAGCACACCGCTTACTAAGCGTTCACCCTGTTTTTTATACTTGGCGCATCCCATGTTTTTACGCCAAGTTCCACCTAAAACCACTGCTGTTCCAGGTTTTAGGATTTGCCAAATTAGCATCTGAATAAGTTTATCATAAGCGAATGTTCCTTTCCATCCTGCTGTTGTCACATAAATCTGAGATTTATTCAATGTCTCATCAGGATTAGTTTGTCCATTCGCACAGCGTCTAGAAACGTTCATTAGCAAGGAGATTTTACTCTCCCTGGACTATATCATCAACCACTTTCCAACCAAAACCTTTGTGAGTTTTATTAACTCCACTACATACTCTACTAATAGCAGATGAAGTGCCATTGACAGCTCTTGCAGCTTCTCTGAAACTTGCGAATGTTGCTATTATTTCTTCATCTTTTATTTGTGCCACCTTTTTAGGTAGAGTATTTGGTCTTTCAAGTTGTTTAATATCTTGCTTGTCATTTTTATATCTCCATTGAAACTGATTATGTGTGTCTCTTAGTCTTTGACAGCACATAGTTACTTTTTCAGGAATCGAGTTTGTTTTTCTGCACGCTTCTGCAATACTTTCATAAACAGATATTAATTCTCCGTTTAGTCCATATTGACAAACTTCTTTTTTTACAACACTTACTGCTAATCCAGTCTCCCATGCGTGAACTGTATTTTCTTGTGGAGTAGCCCACTCCAAGTTCTCTACTCTATTATCACTTCTTTTTCCATTTAAGTGATTAACATATGGTTTATTATCTGGATTTGGTATAAAAGCAATTGCCACTAACCTATGGACTCCAAATCTTTTGCTTTTGCCATTTATTTGTAGTGTTATATGTTTGTAGTCTTGTTGCGTTGAAGGATTTAACTCTCTGTTGGTTGAATCATTTCTAACTCTACCTGTGCTACTTACACTATAATTTGTTTCAATGTTTTCATATATGACTTTTCTCCATTCCATTGCTGTACCTCCACTTGTGAATATCTTATATTATCATTATACCACATGTGAAGTTCTTTGTCAATAGTTGTTGGAGCGATATTGTGGTTGCGAGGCGCTTCGATTGGTGATAAAATCCAACCTACAGGCTTACACTCATCAGCCTTAGTCTCTACACGTTCTCTCAATTGAGAGCTTCGCACGGGATTCCTGCTTAGTTCCCCGTTAGCACGGCTTAGCCGCACACCCCTTTTTCTTGGGTTCACCTCGTTTGCCTTGGTAGCTTACGCTACCATGCCCCCTATATGTTGAGGGAGAATAACTTCATTTAATAAAACTCCATCTACAAGGATTGCCTCCTCGATTAAACCTCCATGTCTACGACCACCACGAGTTCGCTGAGAGGCCGCAACAATATCTAACTTAGAACCATTTTTAAATACAACTCGCACATAGTCTTTTCCACCTAAGTTTGTTTGTTTCCAATCAATCTCTCGTTTAAAACCAGGAATTAAATCTAAAATTTCATCAATTTTTTCTCGAGCAATATTCGCTGCTTGCTCTTTACCTCCTGAAGTAATAAATAATTTTGCTCCTGGGTAAAGGATACAGCGAGTTAGGAGAGCCATAATTGATAAAAATGACTTAGAGTATGCACGAGGGAATGTGGCATAGGCATAGCGGTTTCTCATTACTGAACGCAAGAAAACTCGTTGATAAAAGAAAAGATTAAACTTTGAGTTCGGTCCTTTCATAAAATCTATAAATTTATCTGGATATTCTCGCCAGAAAGAAGCTGCTTTTGTAATCTCATCTAACTGAGCCTTAATTCTATCTGGAGTAATTTCCATCTTTTGCAATTGTTTTGTATCATCTGCCAAGAGCAAGTCTAAAGACTCGCTCTTGATAATATCAGGATGATTTTCTAATAAATTATTCATCTTCACCTAACTCCTCTTGGAAACTATAGAAGTCTGCGTAATCATCGTCTTCTAAACCTAAATCATCTAATTCATCTAAATCTATACTATCTTCAGAATCCGCTTCCTCTTCGCGCTTCATTGCGGCAATAGCTGTTTCAATTAAGTTCCCTAATCCTTGTTCTTCGCGCACAAGAGTATTCAAATAACGCTCCATGTCTTTAATAGTTGCGTCAACAATATCCTTCGGAACTTCTAAATCAAAACGAGGGATGAATCCTTCTTCTTCTGCCATCTGAATAAGCTCACAAACAGCTTGATAATCATTTTCTGATTCAGTTTTATTTTGAGCTGCAGTAAATTTAGCGGATTTCATCAGTGAATCATATACTTTTGCCAACTTATTATAACCTTCATAATCACTACAATCAATTGCCTGATTCATTTTCAATGAAGTTTTGCAAATCATTTTTAAGTAATCTAAATGCGATGCTGATTTAATTTCGTAAGAATCCATCATGTCTCGATAAAACCGCTCCATTTGCAGTAGCTCTTCTACGTTATATAATTTACCCCATTTAATACTTAACTTCATTTTATCGATAGGGTCAATTTGACTTTCCAATGAAGGTTCTACCACAGGTTGTGGAATTGAGCCAAATGGATTAGTATTAGCTGCTGTATTTGAGCTAATTGGATTCATCGACTGTCTAATCATTTCTAGTTGCTCAGGTTGTGGGAATAACGCCATTAGTTCTTCTTCTGACAATAAATCGACATTGACATTAATCATGTCCATAACATTTCCAACGCCTGCCGAATTTCTTAACCTGTATGCTTCGCTTCGAGCATCTGCTAACTGCTTCTTCTTAGCTTCTTCCTCCGCAATGCGTTCTGTATCTGCGAAATGATAATCTGAATATTGTTTTAATTTCATTTTTGATAGGTAGCGACCAAAGATAGCCATAGTAGTTGTTTTCTTAGGGTCTTTTCCATATCTATCTAGTAATACATTCCATTCTGCTGGAACGTAAGGCACATCAATTATTTCTAATAATGGAATAAAAGTTGATGGCTCCCAGTTATTAATATGCATTGTAAAACATTTTTTACACTTAGGTAGAATACCTCCTGGATACTCATCTACTCGTTTTGATAAATAAAATTGGTCAATGTTCATAGTTCGATTGCATTGACTGCAATACGCTTTTTCCATTTGTTCTGCCATTATATTTCCTCCTTGTAATCATATGGGAAAAGCCCGCTTACGCAGGCTTACATTTTATCTGCCAAATCGGCAATTTTTGAACGTCTAATATTTGGTAAATATATATGAGAGAAACCTTCAGTTCCTTCAAATACTTCAATAACACGTCTTAGACCATTTTGATTTCCTTCAAATGAATAATGGTCAACCTGAGTTTGTGGGTCGCCTTCTAGAATAATTTTAGCTCCTTCGGCACAGCGCTGAATTGCTAACTTAGCTAAATCTACGTTTAAGTTTTGTGCTTCCGAAATATACATAATTTGACTTTCTGATACTTCAAATCCACGAATATCTGAGAAAGGTAAAATTTCTAGCATACCATCTTGAATAAGTTGGTCAACAGCCATTGGGTCTCCACCAAACTTAGATACTAACATTGCTCCAACAGAGTTCTGCATAAGTTTTTCTGTTCTATCACCAGGATAGTACCCTAACTGTTCAGACCCTCTTGTTTTAACAGGGTTAGCAAAGATAATTAGTTTACTACGCTTACCAGATAGTACTTCTTGTAAAGCATAGCTTAAAGACAATAGAGTTTTACCAGAACCAGCTTTTCCTGTTATTACAGTTAAATTATCTTTATATAGTGAATCAATCGCACACATTTGAAATTCATCAAGAGCTTCAATTCTGCCAAAATGTGAAGTGTAAATATGTCTCGGCACAACACATCGAATTTTGTTTTCATTATCTCTGCTATAAATTGCAAATAAATCTCCTGTACTCTTTTCATCAACTAGCAAATATTGACCAGTTTTAAGTATACTTGCTATTGCTTCATCATCTAAAGACAAGCATTCTTCTTCGGAAAGATTTACTTGCAACCAACCTGAATTAATTTCAATAATTTCATAATAAGATTCCGCATTAATTTCGACTGACTCACACTTAAGCCTTACATTCAAATCGTTACTCAATACTTTTACTTGGTTGCCAGCGGATTTAAGAATTGCGGCACTATTAATAATTTCATTGTCCATTTTTCCAGTTGCCCAACATGTAGGCAGAAAATAATGATATTCGTCATCTGTTGGTAAATAAATTTCAATATCATCAGCATATTTTTCTATGTTGCGAAGAGCTCTACGTGCTTTAAAGCCTTTGTCTCCTTCTTTGTTTTTAAGATTGTCTAATTCCTCTAAAACATACATAGGAATAGTAATTTTGCCTTCACATCTTGCTAAAAGACTATCATAGCTTTCTAAGCTCATTAAAATATTTGTGTCTATTAAATAGATTGTCATATTTATTCCTCCCACAAATAACAAAAGTATTTGCCAAATAGTTTATATAATATTACTCCTATTGACTCATGAGAGATGTCATAGTATACATATTTAACTATCTAAGTTGAAGGTTTATCTATGAGGTTAGTTGATATTATATATAATCTCCCTGGGGTAAGTAACTCTTACAACTTTATTATGACACATAACAAGCCTATTGTCAAGTATGTAATTTTATGATAATATTTATATTTGACACTTATTTAAAAATATGTTATAATTATATAGAAGGTTCAAGGGAGGAATTTTATATGACATTATTTTTTTACGGGGTTTTGCATACCCTCATATCACTAACATGCATTTTATTCGTAGCTGGTTCGACAGGTTTGAATGTCTCGCTCGCATTTTTAACAGTTGGACTCGGCACATTAGTTTTTCATCTTCTCACTAAGAATAAATTTGCGGCAATAATGGGATTATCTGGCTCATATATTGGAGGACTTGTATTAGTCGGTTCGCAGTATGGCGTTGAGTACGCGGCAGGTGGCTCAGTCTTAGCCGGAGTTATTTATGTCTTAGTTGGTTTATTAGCCAAAAAATATCCTAAAATTATTGGTAGCTTTCCTAAATATGTTTTAAACACAGCAGTTCTTTTAATTGCGTTAAATCTGTTGCCTGTTGGAGTAAACTTAATCGCAGGACATGAAATCGCGGCAATGGCTATTATAGCAGTTGCATTGGTATCATATGTGAGTAAAAAATTAAATGCCTATACACTACCAATTGCTTTAATATTTGGTGTCTTATTAGCCACAGTAACAGGAAATTTAGGAACATTTACTGATTTCGGCACTATTAGTTTAGTTTTCCCAAAATTTAATTTCGAGGCATTTGCTTTAATCGGAGTAGTTGCTATTGCTGTTGCTTTTGAAACGATGGGAGACATTACGAATTGCGGCATGGCACAAGGAATTGAGACAGATGAACATGATTTAGCTGATGCTCTTGTGGCAAATGGTGCGGCAAGCGTTGTATCTGGTGCTATTGGAGGAATTCCATTAACTTCTTATTCTGAAAATGTTGGATTAATTTATGCTACTAAATACACAAATCCGTGGGCGCAAGTAGTCACAGCGCTAATCTATATTGTGTTAGCTTTTGTCCCTGCTGTTTCAGGTGTAGTTGGCATGATTCCAAGCTATGTATTTGGTGCTGTACTAATTTTCTTATTCGGCATGATTGGAATTTCATCAGTTTGTAAAATTGGAGAGTCGAATGATAAAAATCCTAATACTATGATTGCTATGTTGGTGACATTCTATGCAACACCAAGCACGCTATTCTCACCAATTGCTGCGGCAATTATCGTAGGAATGATTTTTCACTATATTACTAGAGAGCGATAAGCTCTCTTTTTACTAGAAAGGAGGTAGCATTATGTATTATGACAGATTCGGCAATACTGTTGACTATCTGGTGGCAAACTACCCATCTTGCGTAGCAAATATGAGTGAATCTCAGAGATATGCTCTTGCTCGCAGACAAGCTAAGATTGACCGCCCATGTTGTAGACAATACGATGCCAATATTCCATTGCCTTTTATCAACAAAAATGTGCCTTGTTGCATTCAGAAGATTAGAAGAGGAGGGCAATGGTAACGAGGAACTCTTGCTCGCACACGCATATTTTCAGAGAAAAGAGGAGAATAGGATGACGATGTAGGATTTTCCGGAAAGTGAGTCCGTGTTTGAAACTGAAATCGAAAATGGCGATGTTGTGACGTGGTAGGCTATTTTAGCCTAAAAAACTTTAATTTTTTCCCATAATACACCCCCGGTAGGAGGGTGACTGTTCACCCCTCCCTGACCTGGGGCTATGGCTGTCCCGCTGCCCCTGGAGGGCTGGGCGTGTATGGGCTAGGAGTGTGAGACTGTGCGTAAAGTGTATCGAAAAAAGAAAAATAAATTGATTTATTTTTTATTTTTTGTATTATGTATTTATTTCTATATTAATATTGTAGCATACTTAATCATATGGGTTCTATTACTAGGACTATTCTGGTAGAGTATGTCCCGCTTCGGCAAAGCCGACTCACCTCGCACCTATTGGTGCTCGCAGGGTGGGTCTTTTAATTTGTGAATAAATTCACAATCTATATTGTCCCGCTTCTTTGTGAAAAAATTCACATTGTCGAATGGTGGCATTTGTGAAATAATTCACAATCTTACTTTGTGAAAAAATTCACATTCTATCTTTGGGGTTTCATTTGTGAAATAATTCACAATCTCTTAGTAGGTCATTCTATCTGCCTCACTCACTTGGCACACCTGGAGGTGTTGCCTTAGTCCCGCTGCCTTGTCGAGCCTTGCCGAGAGGGGCGGACAAGAGGGGCAAGCTTGTGAAAAACTTCACGATGTTGAATGATTGTGCTTGTGAAATAGTTCACAAGAGGAGCTTATATGATGCATGGCAAACTTGTGAAATAATTCACAATCTAGGTTATAGAGGGATATGCCTACCTGTGCCTACCAGTGCCTGAGGTAGGGCATGGCAGTAAGACCAAGCCTATCAAGAGCCTATCTAATGGGGTCAGTATGTGGGGCAAGAGCATGGCTCAGAGCCTCTGAAGTAAACTCTAAATTGGCTTTTGATATTCTTATATTCAATTGATATTAAGGCTCTTTCTAGCCGCCCTGGAGTAGAGCCGAATGGCTTTCCTCTGGTAGCTCTCTATCACCTTATAGTATAAGTATATCATATGACCCGCTTCAAGTCAACACTTTTGTGTAAAAAAAATATTTAAAAAAAGTTGAGAAAAGGGTTGATTTTTATTAGAATATCATGTATAATATAGATATAAGGTTAAGGAAAGAGGTCGATAAGTATGGTAAATATTACAATGGTAGTAACTCATGAGCATGAAGTAGTAAAGGTAATTGAATATCAGGTAGCCGAAGAACTAAGAGAGGCGGCAGAAAGAATTGAGGGTGTGCCTTTCCAAATGGGTGGGGTGTATAAAGGTTGCATGGGTGAAATAGTCGGGGTCTTATAAGACCCCAACCACTCATTAAAAAAAGTTAAAAAAAGTTTTAAAAAAGTATTGACTATTAAAAATAATAATGATATAATATAAATATAAGTTAAGGAAAGAGGTTGATAAATATGAAAAATTTAGTATTAGGTGTTGTAGTATTAGTGGCTATGGTAGTTTTAGGTTTATGGTGTGGAGCAAGTGCAAATGAAACGGAACAAGCTCTTGGTGGCGACTATGAAACTTGTGTTGAATTAGGTAATGATGTGGCTATGTGTGGAAGAGTATTTTAAGAGAGTTAAAAACTCTCTTTTTTATGGTCAACTTGTGAAATATTTCACAATCCCGCTTCTTAAAAAAAAGTTAAAAAACTTATTAAAATGTGTTGACTTTATTATATGATGATGATATAATATAAATATAAGGTTAAGGAAAGAGGTTGATTAAAATGACAGATGTTCAAAAAATGATTAAAGAAATTCAAGAGGTATCAGCTCGTATGGCTAAAATTACAGCTCAAGCTCAAGC
>JAGAKD010000012.1 GCA_017625815.1 Lachnospiraceae bacterium
AGAGATAGTGAACTAGCACAAGATGCTGTAACTCTTGACCCGGTTATTTACGACGCTATGCTTCGTACTGAAAAGATGACAGGGAAGCATTATGACACCATTATAACTTTGCAGGCAACTTCACCACTTCTTTCTATTGATACACTCAACAACGCCATCAAAGATTTTACCGAAAAGAATTATGATACATATATTAGTGCTGTGAATAAGCCTCATTTATCATGGACTAGAATAAATGGCGAGTGTGTACCTAATTACACAGCAAGGCTCAATCGTCAACAGCTACCTCCAAACTATCTTGAAGCAGGTGCTTTTCTTATAACAAAGAGAGAATGTGTACAAGAAAATACTCGAATAGGCAAAAAAGTTTCTGTATATGAAATGCCTGAAAAAGAAGCTGTAGATATTGATAGCTACTCTGATTGGATTATCTGCGAGCAGGAACTCAAGAAAAAGAAAATCATCCTCAGAGTGGACGGACACAAAACGCTTGGTATGGGACATATATATAGATGTCTCACACTAGCCTATAATTTAACAGGGCATGACATTATATTTGTGACAAAAGAAGAACATCAGGAAGGTCTAAAGAAACTTCAAGATTCACATATGAAGGTGCATACGATATCCAGCAATGAAGATTTCTATGCTTTCATAAAGAATTGGAAACCAGATATTATTGTTAACGATTGTTTAAACACAGAAGCTGATTATATAGAAAATCTTAAGTCTTTGGTAAATCGTGTAGTAACCTTAGAGGATATTGGTCCAGGTGCAGAACTTGCTCATGCTTCTATCAATGCTCTATATGAGGATAACACCATAGGAGGTAACTACTATTGGGGAGAAAAATACGTCTGCTTAAAAGACGAATTTCTTATTGCAAACCCATCAGAATATAGCGAACAGGTTAAAAATATTGTTGTTATATTTGGTGGTAGTGACCCATCTAATTTTACAGAGCGCATTTATAGATTAGCTCAAGCTTCACACAGGGATTTTCCAAATATACACTTTGATTTTATACTTGGGGCTGGATACGACAACTCTGTACATAAGATTACGACTCTCCCTAACCTGAACATCAATGTAGTTCAAGACGTTAAGAGAATAAGTGACTACCTTGCAAAAGCTGACCTAGCCTTTACTTCACAGGGAAGAACTGTTTACGAATTAGCTTGTATGGGAGTTCCTGCCATTGTACTTGCACAAAATGAACGTGAAACCAAACACACCTTTGCCCAGATGAACAATGGTTTCTTAAATCTTGGTCTAGGTATAAACGTAAATGATGATACCATCAATAAAACATATCGTTTCATTGTGGAAACACCTCAGCTTCGAAAAGAAATGAGGGACCTCATGTTAAAACACGACTTACGAAAAGGTATAGAGCGAGTAACTCAAATTATTTTACAAGACGAAGATTAAGGAGGAATCCGTATGAGCACTATTATAGACAGAGCCTTAAAAGGACAATTCGTTCTGATTGCTGAAATAGGTGTGAATTATTATGACATTGCAACTAAACTTAATATTTCTCTTATGGACGCTGCTAAGCTTATGGTAAAAGAGGCAAAGGATGCCGGTATCCATGCTGTTAAATTTCAAACCTACAAAGCAGGAACCCTAGCAGCCAAAAATTCACCTTCCTATTGGGATACAACCGAAGAAGCAACTACATCTCAATATGAGCTTTTCACCAAGTTTGATAGTTTTGGCGAGGCAGAGTACCAAGAATTAAAAAATTATTGCGACTCACTGGGAATTGAGTTTTGCTCTACTGCCTTTGATATAGCCGCTGCTGATTATTTAAATGATATGATGGAGGTCTATAAGATATCTTCATCAGATTTAAACAACCTACCTTTCGTTGAGTATCAGGCAAAGAAAAACAAACCTATGCTTATATCAGTAGGCGCATCAAACGAAGATGAGATAACTAGAACGCTTAATCTAGTTAAAAATATAAATGACAAACCAATTGCTCTTTTACATTGTGTATTAGAATATCCAACCCCATATTCCCATGCTAACCTTAATAAAATTGCAACATTAAAAGAAACTTATAAGGACGTCATTATCGGATATTCAGACCACACAAAACCTGATGATTGCTGCGATGTTATCAAGACGGCATACAACTTAGGTGCTGTCATTGTTGAGAAACACTTTACCTTAGACAAAACTCTTAAGGGCAACGACCACTACCATGCTATGGATCCTAATGACGCAAGAAAGATACTTGCAGGTATTGAGTTTATTGATTCACTCAGAGGAGATTACGAATTAAAATGTCTTGATACTGAATCTGCTGCCCGCTCAAACGCTAGACGTTCTCTAGTCACTACGTGTGATATTAAAGCCGGTACGGTTTTAACAAGAGATATGCTTACTTTTAAGCGTCCCGGAACAGGAATACCTCCTGAAGAACTAGAAAAAATCCTCGGAAAGACCATAGTAGAAAATCTTGCCGAGGACACAATATTACAATATTCAATGTTAAATTAAAATACTTATCTGGTTGTCATTTCATGAATCAAAAGCTTGTACATGTCAACCAGATTTTTCTTTGCTTGCCAACCTAGGGCATTAATTTTAGACGACGAAAGTCTAAGACCTGTCTTTGCTGCGTAGCCATGAATATTATCCTTCGGTATATCAAATATCACCTTGATTTTTCCTCCTGCAACCTCAGATGCCACAAGTTCAGCCATGTCTCTTATCATCATTGTATTATCTTCGTTAACTATATTATATGCTTCACCATTTTCTCCATTGTTTAATAATAGCATTATCGCATCAATGGCATCATCAGTATCTACATAATTACCCATAGATGTTCCATCCGTATGAAGAATAATATCCTTATTAGATATAACTGACTTTGCAAATTGGGCAAAAACTCTATTATCTGTTGGTAATATTCCACTGCCAAAAACCTGTGCTAATCTGGCGACTTTAACCGGAACACCATATTCCTTATAATATGACAAACAATATAGCTCAGCCATACGTTTACCCAACGGATATGTACTTCTAACATTATATATGTCAATATCTCCTAACGTATCTTCAGTTACCCTTTTCTCGCCCAAGTTAATACTTCCATAAACCTCCATACTTGACAAATACACCAAGCTTTCCACCTGCTTTAATCTTGCCAATTCTAGAACATTTCTTGTCCCTATCACTATACCATTTGCAGTTTCTACAGGATATTCAATCATCCTCTTTGAATCTGTGTTTGCAGCACAGTGAATAACATAATCCACCTTCTCAGGAAGCAAACTAATTACATTTTCTATTGTTTTGCTATCATCAATACTCCACTGTATAAATGTAATATCCGCACGAGTATCACCATATATGTTTTCTGCTTTTTGCACATCTCTCACTATAGCGTATATATGTGTCTCATTATTAAGTTTTTCTATAAGTCTTTTTCCTATAAAGCCTGTTGCACCTGTTATTAAATAATTTTTCATCTTTTCTCCATCTTATTCCGCATATAATATGGTTTCATTACTAAGTAAACTATATTGACGTATATAGAATTTATAATCTGGATTAAGCTTTTTTAACAACTCTGGTATATTGATAATATGCTCCCAATTATGATACACAGAGATTGCAAGCTTAGGTTTTTGCTCTCTAATAATGTTAGAGGCACCCACTAATGCATCATACTCAGCACCCTCAATATCCATCTTAATAAATGTAACTTTTTCATTCTTTAAAAATTCATCCAAGACAACCGTTTCTATAGTTTGAATACAGTCTGCATTTTCATCATTGATTTGATCTTCAGATATAATTCTGGCATCCTCATTTCCATTGGATATAAAATAAACCTTTTCGTTTTTATCTGACAAACCATATGGATAAACCTCACATTTACCTAGTACCGACAAAATATCTTTACATTTTAGGTATGAGTTACTGTCTGGTTCAAAGCTAATAATCTTCTTATATCCCTTAGCTCCACACCAACCTGCAAACCTAAATGCACTTCCACCGTCAAAACAACCACAATCAACAAACGTCTCATCTTCTCCAGGTACAAAAAAGTCAAAATATTGAGATGAATTATTTCGCCAATCAGAAACACTTTTTATTATTAGATCTTTTCTAACACCTTTTTCTATTAATTGGTTGTACATAAGGTCTGCTACCCTTCTACTGCTTACAGATATCACAAAGCTGTAATCATCAAGGCCTTTTTTACTTTCAAATTCATCCAATGAATAAATGTCAAGACCTGTTTTTTTATCAACTTTATCCTTTCTGTAATTATCTATAAACCCTACAAATTTTATCCACCTAAAGCCTGATACCAAATTCTGCCCATTTGCACCAGCACCAAAAATAACCATTTTTTGTGTATTGTTAACTAACTTTTCTTTGAACATTTCTATATCAGAGCTCAGATTTCTATACTTTGTTGGTATGTTAGTAACAAATGAATGATCACCAGATGTTGCAACCTTAATCCTAGTGATAAAAATTTCTTTTGAAATATCATCCTCTAAATCATTGTAAACCTTTCTAGCTCTATAAAATAAATCCATACGCACCCTCCATTACATAATCAATCTATTTGCTTTTATCTCTGTTTATTGTTTCCTTTATTTGAGTAGAACTAGTACTCTTGGTATACTCAAAAAAGTGTATATTGGAGCCCACTGCTTGTAAGCGTTCCTTATCCTTTTGCCAGTGAGGTGCATCCTTCCAATCATCTCCCGAAAACAAACAATCAAATCGATATAATTTCCATGCGTCTAGCTTATCGATATTAGAAAAATCCACCGCCACAACTCCATCAACATTTTTGTTTGACTCAAGAATTCTCATTCTTTCTTCAAGAGGAATATATGGCTTTTTGCCTTTAAAGTGCATCACCAACTCATCTGTGAGTGCCCCAACCAGAAGCCTTTTGCATTTTGCTTTGGCTTTTTCTAATAGGTTTAAATGCCCTACATGAAACAAATCAAATACACCTGCAATATATCCTAATTCATACTCATATTCCTTCTTTTCACTAGAAGTCAAACCTTTTTCTTCCAGTTGCTTCATACGAACATATCCCTCACCAGCCGTTGTAAACTTAAGTTTTTTTGTTCTTTCAATTGTCTCAAAAGGAAGATATGTCTTGTCCCAAAAACATCGATTCACATCATACCTCCGATTACTGGCCACAAAACTTTGTTCCTCTTTTTCATAAGTACTCCATAGTTCACTTAAATCATATCTTTTTTTCATGTCATCTATAGAAACAACATCTTCTAACTGAGGCGAAAATAAATATGTGTACATTAATGCTCTATACATAACAAATCCAGCTGGATAGTTATCAAAAACAAACTCCTGATCAAAAAATTTAAATTCACCATTTCTAGATATAAAACAATTAAATGGAACCATATCTATATATGCTTTCTTTAATATAAGCCCTGGCTTTATCCCGTCTTCAAGTTTCATATGGCATACATCTGTGGTATCGGATGACCTAATTATCCAATGCTGCAATTTATCAAATATAGCAAATAATTCATCAGACTCCCTGA
The DNA here is from genome assembly GCA_017625815.1 of Lachnospiraceae bacterium. Lineage (GTDB taxonomy): Bacteria > Bacillota > Clostridia > Lachnospirales > Lachnospiraceae > Coprococcus_C. The sequence goes on from JAGAKD010000012.1 coordinate 5,568, forward strand.
AACAATGACTCCCTAAATAAGAAGATAGCGTCTCCTCCTTAACCCTTGGCATCCTTATGGTGTTACCATGCATGTTATGCTCAATTACCGGAACACCTCTATCTTTAAGGCAATTAGCATTCAAAAAAACATTTTTAACTGACTTATATCCTTGTGAAGCCACAGATGATTTTTGTACATAATCCTTATGTATTACTGTTGCAGATGCATTCTCAAGTCCTCTGTCTAAGGTTACAGTTGCATATAAAACATCACTAATTGATTTTATACCCAACTCTAAAATATATGAATTCGCAACTACATCAAAGGCATTATTCTCTATAAACTCTCTGAGCAATTTCCTTTCATCAGCAATAGCAGAATGATTATAAGAATATCTTTGCAAAATCCTCTCTTCAACTTTTTTTGTCGGAAGGTAATCCTCCGAATATATTTCTTGAGCATACAAATGGTCAGGTAGAGGATAGTAAAATCTGTAACTTTGATATTCTGAATTTATAGCTATATCGCTTAATTCTTTTTTTGTAAAGGTATAATATTTACTGTTTTTAGGAAACCCTGAGAGAGTATCAAAAGGCAGACCACTAGCAGGTGCAGGCTTCCCACATAAATAGGAAACCCCCAATCTATTTTCAGTCACTATAATTATTCTACCATCATTTGATAGCATAGACTTAAGAGAGTTCAAATAGCATACATAATCATCTGTATCTTTGCTTCCGCCACATTGATATCCCAAGCTTCCATTAAATATAATATAATCAAAAGTTTGTTTCTCTAAGTTAGACATATCTTCTGTGACTACATTTAAATTATTTCTCTTACTATATCTCTGCTTTAATATATATGCTTTTTGGGGATTTTTTTCAAAGGCAGTTACATAGGCACATTTATCACACAACAACCCTGTTATTGTTCCATAACCACTACCTATTTCAAGAACATTGGCCTTCTCACCAAAGTCATACCATTGTAACACCCCTGACCTTAATGATGAAAATTCGTGATATAGTTCATCATCTAAGCATGACTCCACGACTTTAACAATTTCCTCTTCTGTCTTATCCTCAAACATCTGTAGCCACATCTTTTCTTTGTCGGTAAATATAAAATTGTTATTTCCCTCTTGTATCATCTTAATTCTTCTCTCTACTTTCCAAATGTTACATTAAGCTTCGATTTACCTAAATCCTCATACAAATATAAATTATTTATCTGGGGACAATCTATTTCTATACTTGCATCATACGAACAATTAAAAATACTATCCACTAATTCTAAAGATATATCGTTCGTACTAATCCACAAATCTTTAATAAATGTATCAGCATAATCCCAAATTCCCTCTTGCATATCCTTAACATAAGACAAATAATCCTCATCTCTTACCTCAGGCGCAAAAATAGGATTACCATCCATATCAAACATTCTAAGAGATGGTTCAAAGGATGTCATAAACGTCTCAAAAAACCAATAGTGATGATATATACTATAAGTATAACTATAATTAGTTTTATCTTGAGTATCGATAAGGGAGTAAAATTGCATATCTTTATTAAAAGGTTCTCCATACACGCCAAAGAAAATACCTTTTAATTTAGTATCCAATATCCCCTCCATTAAATTTAAACATGTTCCAGATGTAAATAAGTCGAACATGACATATTTCTTTCCTGGCACAATATCCTTGGACGCTAGATATTTATTATAATATTTCTTTTGAATTTTACTTTTCTTTATAATTATATCACTATGAGACTTTATGTAATTTACTACATCTTCTTTTGGATTGTATGGCGTAATTTCGTCATCACAGAGCCCAAATTTGCTTCTTAGCATTTCCTCTGGGGCATCAAAATAAGGTAGGGACGCTTGCCATACTAGCTTATCTACACTATCTGTTCCTGCCAATATGCAAGCCTGTCTTGAACAAAGAAAATACACTCCCTTAGGATTGTTTACATATTTGTTTTCCCTATTTATAAGAAATTTATATAGCTTATCTATTAGATACCCATCTCTTGCGCAAAGAAGCAACTCATCATAACCTTCCTTAGACAAAATATCTGCTAGCCATATAACAAACTTAATTACAGGAGCACCGCAAAAAATACTTCCTACGCTATACGAATCTGATACATACAATTTTCTCTTATTATTAGACATACAAAATGGGTTGTTAAACAAACGAGATACAAAAAGGCCAACCATCATTCGATCATTTATGCCCTTTATCTTTGAACATAAATCATAATAAGGTGATTTCTCCCATATACTAACAGCACTTCTAATAAGAAAAACATCTATATTGTGTGCTTTTGCATATTCTCCATCTGCATATTCATTATCTCCAATATGTAAATATTTTTCACCCTTGACCTCTGCCTTATATATGTCATATAATCCATCACATTTTGAACTATGATACTCACAAGATACGTATATATTTTCATACCCTGTTATACCAAGCTCACTCAATATGTTTTTCAGTATATCCTTTGTCAGATACATATCAGAAACAAGGTTAACTTTCTTTCCTTTTTCTACAGCATAATCAAGAACATCAACCATTATATCTCTTTTTACTAACACTGACTTTTCTATTTCAACTTCCAGTTCTAACAATTTCTTTTTTGCTTCATCACATATGTTTGTCTTTTCCTGGAGTCTGTCATATATTTCATATATATTTGGACTAGATGCTATAATATCTTGCTCTGCTTCAATCCTACTAGCTGCTAAATTAATGTCGCTTATTCCCATGGCGCTTGCCTTATGCTCTA
>JAGAKD010000164.1 GCA_017625815.1 Lachnospiraceae bacterium
AATTTTCAAGAGATGAAGGAACTTGATTTGATATATAATCTGTTCTTTAAGGGATGTATTCTCTATGTATGTGGCGCCGGAATAACAGTATCGCTAACCAGTTCCTCTGCTATAGATCAGGACCATAAGGCGGAGTGGTACAAGGTGCTTTACGCTTCTCCTATAAATGTGTGGCAGGAGATATTCTCCAGATACATAGTGGCATTTTTGGTTAATACCATAATGAACATCTGGTCAGCTATTTTACTTCCTATTGTATATATGTCAGGAAATGAAAACTTTGGTTTTAAGGAGTTTAAGACAGTAATATACTGCTGGTTGGCAGGGCTTCTTATTATACTTATTAGACTTCCTATAGACATAATATTTTCCGCAAAAACCAGCGTGATTATATGCTGTTCTTTGTCATTTATATTTCTTGTCGCTATTATGGCTTGGCTTATGTATGAGGGAGATATAGAGGTTATATTTAAGGCTATAAAGAGCTGGTTTGATTGGATTTATAACCACGGAGCTCTAGTGGTTATGGTGGTGGTTGTAGCATCATTTTCTGCTTCGTATTTTGGTAAGAGAAATAGGAGGTGGGCATAAATGAAGGGATTACTTTATAAGGATTTAATAAATGGTAAGGCATATATAGGCCTTGTGGTGTTTTATCTGTTCTATGCTTTTATGATGGTAGGTGGGGTAGGCTGGGACTTTAATGCCGCTGAGGGACTCGAGGCAAAGCTTGGGGTTTTGTCAGAATGCTATCTTATGCTTGGTGGATGTGTATTTGCGGCATGTCTTTTGCCTATGGCAATGTCAACAGTATTATGTACTTTGGATAATAAAACTAAATGGACCAGCTACGCCACAGCTCTTCCGGGAGGATATAAGAATGTAGTGGCAGAGAAATATATAATAGTTATAATAGGTCATGTGATAGGTGTATTAGCAAGCCTTATTACTATATTTGCAATTAAGCACACCTTTGAGGTTGAGGTGGATGGTATAATGATAGAGGACGTTGGTGCAAATGTATTCGTAGTACTTATGCTACTTATGCTAGGAATTTCTCTTATAGGAAATTCCATTCTGATTCCTTTTGTTGCTAGGAATAAGCCGGGATTAGTTAATATAGTCTTGACAGTATGTGCGGTAATTGCTATGTACGGATTGTTTGCTTATATAGCATTAGGAGATGTTTCCTTCTTCAAGCAGGGTAATATTATGGAGAGAATTATAATGTGGATATCAAACCATAAAAAGCAAGTATGGGGTGCATGCTATGGACTTGTAGGAGTTGGAATTGTTAGTGAGATAGTGTCCTATGTGGTGAGTGTGAAAACCTATCTTAAGTATGTATAAAAAATATTTAAAATAAAAATAATAAATCAGCCATGGGGTGAAATTCACTTACATGGCTGATTTTCTATAAGTTAAGTATTGTTAATCAAATTAAGTATGTTTTCGATTTCCTTTACTGGAAGCTTCGTCTTCGTTGATATTGCTTCCAAAGAGAGCCCCATGTTGTAATAGGCTATAATTTCACCTTCGCGTCTACCTTCTTGCCTACCTTCTTGCCTACCTTCTTCCCTGCCAATATCCATCATGGTCTTTATATGTAGTTCTTCATCATATTCATATATACTCATATTTTTAACCACCGCCTTATTTTTCTTTAAGAAATCAGCAAGAATACCTTCGTCAATACATTCATCAACTGCTTTGTTTACTGCGTCTGCCAGTGGCATTTCTTTCTGATATCTACGTACCCTGTCAACATAGATAGAATATTCTCCCAGTATGGGACAGGCTTGTAGAAATTTATCGTTATATCCGGGGTTGATGTTTATTTGAGTTACTATAAGTTCTAGCTGTGGCTCATCATCCTTGTGGACATAAGAATCTGATAAACGCATATCTAACCTTGCTGGTTGTTTATCTCTGCCATTATAGAATACAATGAATTTAGGGTTAGGCAGAGGTATACGATGTGATGAATATATGTCCTTATCTGTATGAAACTGTAAGAATGTATCAGATACATAGTGTAAATCTCTAAGTGGTATGTTGGGATTTACAGATGACTGATGTTCGTAGAGGTTAAGTCTCATATCTACAACACAGGATACATCGTTTTTCATAGACATATATATGGCGTTTTCTAGAGTGGTAATTGTAAGGTCGTCAGGGTTAGTATAATGTGTGTCGTTTATAGCGTTATATAATTCCAATAACCTTTTTGGCTCCTTGAATAGCATTCTGAAAACGGTGTCTTTGAAGTTTCTTTTTGCAGTGTGCTTACTGATTTTTGCAGCTGATTTCTTCTTTTTTTGTCTTTTACTCATAGAGTCCTCCTTTTTTATGGCAGGAGGACTTATATTATATTTCAAAAAATCATTAATCCTCGCTGCTTTAATTAAATGGGTAATAAAGCATTGAAGTTCTGTGATTCTAAGAAATATAGATAGGGCGGTGATACCGCCAAAAATAGAATTGAAAATTAATGCTTTATAAAAGCTTATCACTTTTTTGTATGCATTGCAAGTA
>JAGAKD010000165.1 GCA_017625815.1 Lachnospiraceae bacterium
AACTGGTAAGACTGTTAAGGTTTTAGTATTCGCTAAGGGAGATAAGGTTGATGAGGCTTTAGCTGCTGGTGCTGATTACGCAGGCGGAGACGAGTTAGTTCCAAAGATTCAGAACGATGGTTGGTTAGATTTCGACGTAGTTGTTGCAACTCCAGATATGATGGGTGTTGTTGGTCGTTTAGGACGTGTACTTGGACCAAAGGGCTTAATGCCAAACCCTAAGGCTGGTACAGTAACAATGGACGTTACTAAGGCTGTTAACGATATTAAGGCTGGTAAGATTGAGTACAGACTTGATAAGTCAAACATTATCCATGTGCCAATTGGAAAGGCTTCTTTCACTGAGGAGCAGTTAACAGACAACTTCCAGACATTAATAGATGCAGTTATCAAGGCTAAGCCTTCAGCAGCTAAGGGTCAGTACCTTAAGAGCGTAGTTATCGCTTCAACTATGGGTCCTGGTGTAAAGCTTAACACTGCTAAGTACTAGAATTAGATAAATGCAAACTACGAAGACCTATCACAGAAATGTGATGGGTCTTTTTGCGTTTAGAAATGATATAGATTAAATAAAATATTTTTGTGCATAATGTCTGAACAACCTTGATTTTCCTTGTGAAAGATAGTACAATATATAGCGACGAATAAAATTTTCAGGGGGTACATATAATGGACAAAGATCAGATGACTAAAAAGCTTGAAGAAGTGATTTTAGAAGTATTACCTAATATTGAGAATATCAATATGACATCATCTATGGTAGATGTATTTGGTGTTAATTCAATATCTTTGATTAACATAATCGTTGTGGCAGAGGCTAAGTTCGATATTAAGTTTACAGATTACGAGCTTGCTCTTTCAGCATATGATACATTTGGGGATCTTCTTACAACAATAGAAGAGAAGTTAGCATAATAATTGTATTGGAGGAAATGAAATGGAAGACAAAAAGAAATTACCAGTGACCAAGCCACTCATCACTTCATGGCAGTGGCATGCAACATTATTTTCAATTCTCTCAGATGATGAGAATGCTAAGAAGTGGATTTACAGTAACTATATTCAGTTACGTTGTTATGATATAGAGGAGAGATGGACAGGTGATACTATCCTTCTTACTGATATGATGCCAGGTAGTAGTTCACTTAAGCAGTGTCCATACCTTATGTTCTCACTTATGACTAAGGCTCAGATTGAGAGCTACTGTGGTAATATCATTGATTTCATCATCAAGACTATTGACCTTGGTGGATATGTATATGGTGTATTCGATGAGGCAAAGATTCTTTGCAACGCAGATGTAGATTATAAGTTCCCTCACGAGCTTTTCATCTACGGATACAACAGAGACAAGGAAGAGTTCTATGTTGGTGACTTCACATTCACTGATAAGTACTCACACAATACAGTTTCATTCGCTGACCTTGAGAGAGGTTACGAGGTTATTACTGAGCAGGATGACCACATCTTCAAGGATGACTATAAGGGTGGTAGAGGTCTTTACGTTATCATCAAGAATAGTGACGTTCCTACATACGAGCTTGATATTGAGCTTGTTAAGGAAAACCTTAAGGAGTACTTAAACTCAATAGATAGTAAGAATCATTTCCGTATGATGAGAAATAGATTTAACGATACTACATTTGGTATTAAGGTATATGACAAGGTATTAGCTCAGATTGATAAGCAGCTTCACAAGGAAGAGCCTGATTTCGATATCAGAGCATTACATGTTATGTATGATCACAAGGCTCTTATGTATGAGCGTATCAAGTACCTTATGAACAATGGCTTCCTTAAGTATAATCAGCAGACTCTTGATGAGTATGCTACAGTTGCTACAAATGTACTTGCAGCTAGAAATCTTCTTCTTAAGATTTCAATTAATGGAGACATTGAGGCAGGTTCAAGATTTAAGATATATCTCGATGCAGCTAAGGAGAAGGAAATCGGTATCCTCTTCAAGGTTCTTGCAGAGTTAGAAGAAAACTAAGATTAAATTTCAAAGGCTGTAGCAGTTTTGCTACAGCCTTTAGTTTAAAGGTTGTTTTATGAAAGAAATAAAAGTTGTATATAACAGAATAGATTTTGACTACTACCAAGAGTCTTTTGGGGATTTAGTGAAGAATCTTTATCCATCTAGACAAGAAGCTGTACGTCGCTTTAAAAATAAAGAAGCGGCCATAGTATCTCTTGTTGCCGGTATTATGCTACAGGATACAGTTAAAAGGGAACTTGGAATTGATGCTTTCGATATAGTTCTAGAAAAGAATGAGAATGGTAAGCCAAGCTTGGCAGGATATCCAGAATTTCATTTTAATCTATCCCATTCTGGGGAGATGGTATTTCTTGCTTATGGTAATTCGCCAGTGGGTATAGATGTAGAGAAACTTAGATGTGGAAAAAAAGATATAAATGTGGCCAAGCGATGTTTTACAAAGCGGGAATATGAGTATATCTTAGAAGAAGAGACTAAGGAACATAGATTCACTTCCATATGGACCATGAAGGAAGCTTATCTTAAGTATAAAGCAACGGGTATATCTGTTCCCCTTAATTCTTTTGAAGTTAATCCTGAAAAGGGGATTGTAGAAGGGGAAGATTTGAAAATCTATACAGGTCAAATAGGGGAATATATTTATTCCCTGTGTGTTGAAGGTGACTGTGAAGTTTTTTATGATTTTGAATTTTAAATCCCTTGACAAAGAATAATATATATTGTACAATTACCACTGTTGCAAAGGTATTTTACCTACGCAGTATGCGGCAGTAGCTCAGCTGGATAGAGCACTTGGCTACGGACCAAGGTGTCGGGAGTTCGAATCTTCTCTGCCGCATTCCTACACATCGCAAGCAGAGCTTGCTCAGTGATGCATGGTCGTCAAATAAATTTTCACGCAGATGCGTGAAAACAAAAACACACTATAACATACAATTGTGACTACGTCACATATATGCTATAGTGTGTTTTTATTTGCGCAAGCGCAAATTTGCTTGACTCGTCATACACAAAAAAGAGCAACCAATTTTGGTTGCTCTAAGCTGGGCTACAAGGATTCGAACCTTGAAATGCTGGAGTCAGAGTCCAGTGCCTTACCATTTGGCGATAGCCCATCACAAGGACTTATTATATATGATGGATTTGAAAAATGCAAGCACTTTTTTAAAAAAATACAATAAAAATTAAATGTTTGACAAACTAGGAGAAATGCTATAGAATTTCACGTGTTATATACATTTTTGGAGGAGTTATTATGAGTAACATTATCTACGTTGTGCCATGGGCAATATGTGATACTGAAAGTATATATTTGAAAAAAATTAGCAGTGATATTGCACCCAAGCCAGAGGTAGGTCTCGAGATAGATGAGTGGTGTATTAGAAATGTTATTCCTAATCCGGATAAGAGAAGCAAAGATATATTTGCTATTATAGATGTTTATAATGGTTATAAGGAAAAGATGAATGAGAAGGGAATGTCAGTATTCTCACTAAGTAATTCTGCTGATAAGCTTCAGGAGTATGGTTATACCAAAGCTACTGATGCAGAGGTAGAGTTTATAAGACAAAAGGTATTGAAGTTGGATAAACCAGCTAAGAAGAAAAAGTAATAAAAGGCTGTGACAGCTTCGGTAAGGGCTATCACAGCCTTTATGTGTTTCAAGAGAAACAAGACAAGGAGGACGGTATTATGGAATTTGGAAAATGGAACAAGGTGAAGGTCATAAGATCAAAGGATTTTGGCGTCTATGTAGGTGAGGATAATGCTCCAAATGCAGAGACAGTATTACTTCCTAGAAAATATGTCCCAGAGGATGTGAAGGCGGGAGCAACCATAGATGTGTTCTTGTATAAGGATTCTCAGGATAGACCTATTGCCACAACTCTTACACCATATATAACAATGGGTGAGATAGCTAAGCTCAAGGTAAAGAATGTAACCTCCATTGGTGCATTTATGGACTGGGGACTTGAAAAGGATATTTTACTTCCTTTCAAAGAACAGACCTGTAAGGTACAGGAGGGTAGAGAATACCTTGTTCGTATGTATATGGATAAATCAGGCAGACTTTGCGTTTCTATGAAGTTATATAGTCATCTTAAGCCAATAGAGGGTTATACAAAGGGACAAAGCTTTGTGGGGACTGTCTATGAATATAAAAAAGGACTTGGTGCTTTTGTAGCAGTTGAGGACAAATATTCAGGCCTTATCCATGAAAATGAATTGTACAACAAGGTTAGTATAGGTGAAGAAGTAAAGGGACGTGTGGTCAATGTAAGAGAAGATGGCAAGGCGGACCTTGCATTAAGAGAGCCAGCTCATATACAGATAAATGAAGACAGTGAAATGGTATATGATATCATTAAGAGCTATAGAGGTATGATGAAGTTTAGTGATAAGACTGATAAGGATATTATTTTGAAAGAATTTGGTCTTAGTAAGAACGCATTTAAGAGGGCTGTAGGAAAACTTCTCAAGGATGGAAGAGTTAAGCTTTCAAATAGCGGAAATATAGAGATTGTAGAGTAAAGGTGAGCACCCGTATGGGTAGATAGGAGGATATTATGAAGACAATTATTTCAACACCAAAGGCACCAGCTGCTATTGGACCATATTCACAGGCTATTGTAGTTGGAGATATGATATATACATCAGGTATGATACCAATTATTCCAGAGACTGGAGAGCTTGAGACAGGTGACATCAAGGCTCAAGCTAAACAGGCTATTAAGAACCTTATAACTCTTTTGGAAGAGGCAGGTTCAAATGCTTCTTCAGTTGTTAAGACAACAGTTTTTATTAAGGATATGAATGACTTTGCGTCAATTAACGAGGTGTATGCGGAGTTCTTTACAGACAATTACCCAGCACGTTCTTGTGTTGAGGTTGCAAGATTACCAAAGGATGTATTAATTGAGATTGAAGCGGTGGCTTTAAAGGCGTAGATATGAAGTTAAAGATATTTCTTTTATTGTTAATAGTTTATGCAGTGCATAATATATTTGCTTTTATGTGTTATGGTATGGACAAATACTATGCCATAAAGGATAAGAGACGTGTGCCAGAGAAAACCTTAATGGGATATGCTTTTTTGTTCGGTGGTCCAGGTAGTTTTCTTGGTATGCAAATATTTAGACATAAGACAAAGCATTTACAATTTCAAATACTAGTACCTATATTTATGATTTTGCAAGTTATTGCTTGGGTTGTGGCGGCGGTTTTAGTGCTGTAGCACATTAGATGTAATTTTTTCTTGCATAATTATATTTGGGTGGTAAAATAAAGTTATGTGAAATTTACTGGGGAAAGGAAGTATTCGTATGAGTAAGAATATTGACTGGTCAAATCTAGGATTTGGCTATATTGAAACAGAGAAAAGATTTGTATCAAATTATAAGGACGGAGCATGGGATGATGGTGCTATAACTACTGATTCTATGGTTACAATCAGTGAGTGTGCAGGTGTACTTCAGTATGCTCAGACTTGTTTTGAAGGCCTTAAGGCATATACTACAGAGGATGGACATGTTGTTTGCTTCCGCCCTGATTTAAATGCAAAGAGAATGGTAGACTCGTGTGAGAGACTTGAGATGCCTACATATCCAGAAGATAAATTTGTAGAGGCTGTAGTTAAGGTTGTAGAGACAAACCTTGATTATGTACCACCATACGGTTCGGGTGCAACATTATACATTAGACCATATATGTTTGGTAGTAATCCAGTTATTGGTGTAAAGCCAGCTGATGAGTATCAGTTCCGTATTTTTGTTACACCAGTAGGTCCTTACTTCAAGGGTGGTGCAAAGCCAATCACTATAAGAGTATCTGATTTTGATAGAGCAGCTCCACATGGTTCAGGACACATCAAGGCTGGACTTAACTATGCTATGAGTTTGCATGCTATAGTAGATGCTCACAACAAGGGATACTCAGAGAACCTTTACCTTGACCCAGCAACTCGTACTAAGGTTGAGGAGACTGGTGGAGCTAACTTTATATTTATCACTAAGGACGGCAAGCTTGTAACTCCTAAGTCAGATAGTATATTGCCATCTATCACTAGACGTTCACTTATGTATGTTGCTGAGCACTATCTTGGTATGGAGGTTGAGCATAGAGAGGTTTACTTAAGCGAGCTTTCAGATTTTGCTGAGTGTGGTCTTTGTGGTACCGCAGCAGTTATTTCACCTGTTGGCAAGATTGATGATCATGGCAAGGAAATCTGCTTCCCAAGTGGTATGGATGAGATGGGACCTGTAACTAAGAAGTTATATGATACATTAACTGGTA
>JAGAKD010000166.1 GCA_017625815.1 Lachnospiraceae bacterium
CCAAACCTGTGAGAGCACGAAGTCTCATATCAACTATAGCCTGAGCCTGTACATCAGTAAGTCCGAATTTCTCCATGAGGGAAAGCTTAGCATCTGCTACTGACTTAGAACCTCTGATAATACGAATAACCTCGTCAATATTATCTAAAGCGATGAGTAAGCCCTCTAAAATGTGAGCTCTTTCTTCTGCTTTATTTAACTCGAACTTAGTTCTTCTTGTAACAACTTCTTCCTGATGCTTTAAGTAATACTGAAGCATCTCAAGAAGATTAAGTACCTTTGGCTCCTGATTAACAAGAGCAAGCATAATTACACCAAATGTATCCTGCATCTGTGTATGCTTATAAAGCTGGTTAAGTATAATGTTAGCATTGGCATCTTTACGAAGCTCAATAACTATTCTCATACCCTCACGTGAAGACTCATCACGAAGATCTGTTATACCATCAATCTTCTTTTCTTTAACAAGCTCAGCTATCTTTTGGATAAGTCTTGCCTTATTAACCATGTATGGAAGCTCTGTAACTACAATACGCTGCTTTCCACCACTCATTGGCTCAATCTCAGATATAGCTCTTACCTTAATCTTACCTCTACCAGTTCTGTAAGCGTCATTGATACCTGATGTACCAAGTATCTGTGCACCTGTAGGGAAGTCTGGTCCCTGAACAATTTCAAGAATCTCATCTATATCTGTTTCTCTATCCTCTAATACCTGATTATCGATAATCTTAACTACCGCATTGATAACCTCATTCAAGTTATGAGGAGGTATGTTAGTTGCCATACCTACGGCAATACCTGAAGTACCATTAACAAGAAGGTTAGGATATCTACTTGGAAGTACTATAGGTTCCTTCTCTGTCTCATCGAAGTTAGGTACAAAATCAACTGTATCTTTGTTGATATCAGCAATCATCTCCATAGAAATCTTAGAGAGTCTTGCCTCTGTATATCGCATAGCAGCGGCGCCATCACCGTCCACAGAACCAAAATTTCCATGTCCATCTACAAGAGTGTATCTTGTATTCCACTCCTGAGCAAGCTTAACTAATGCCTCGTAAATTGAACTATCACCATGTGGGTGATATTTACCCATTGTATCACCGACGATACGGGCACATTTTCTGTGTGGCTTATCTGGTCCATTGTTAAGTTCAACCATAGAATGAAGAATTCTACGCTGAACTGGCTTAAGTCCATCTCGTACGTCAGGAAGGGCACGGGCCGCGATAACACTCATGGCATAATCAATATATGATTCTTCCATGGTTTTTTTCAAATCCACTTCTTGGATTTTATCAAAGATTGTACTATCGTCCATGGTTTACCTCCCTTAAATATCAAGATTCTTAACGAATCTTGCGTTTGCTTCAATAAATTCACGTCTAGGTTCAACCTTTTCACCCATAAGAGTATCAAAGGTAATATCTAATTCTGACTCGCTCTCCTCGTCAATAGCTACACGAAGAAGAACTCTCTTCTCTGGGTCCATTGTAGTATCCCAAAGCTGTTCTGCATCCATCTCACCAAGACCCTTGTAACGCTGAATCTTGTTGTTTTGGTCTCTACCAACCTCATCAAGTATCTTAGCAAGCTCATCATCGCTGTATGCGTACCATGTTTTTCTGTTCTTCTCTAACTTATAAAGAGGTGGCTGCGCCAAATATACATGTCCCTGTCTGATAAGATCAGGCATAAATCTAAAGAAGAATGTAAGCATAAGTGTGGCAATATGAGCACCATCAACGTCCGCATCTGTCATGATAATAATCTTATCATATCTAAGCTTCTCAATATTGAAGTTTTCTCTGATACCTGTACCAAAAGCAGTTATCATTGCCTTAATTTCTTCATTGCCAAGAATTCTGTCAATTCGAGCTTTTTCGACATTAAGTATCTTACCTCTAAGTGGTAGAATAGCCTGAGTAGCTCTATCTCTTGCTGTCTTAGCTGAACCACCCGCAGAATCACCCTCTACGATATAGATTTCACACTTTTTAGGATCCTTATCTGAACAGTCAGCAAGCTTTCCTGGAAGTGCCATACTACTTTCAAGAGTTGATTTACGAGCAACATCTCTAGCCTTACGTGCTGCCATACGAGCTCTTTGTGCAAGTACTGCCTTACCTATAATAGCCTTTGCAACCTGAGGATTTTGCTCTAAGAAATAAGTAAGCTTCTCAGAAACAATTCCTTCTACAGCTGTTCTAGCCTCTGCATTACCAAGCTTTTGCTTAGTCTGTCCCTCAAACTGAGGCTCAGGAATCTTAATACTAACAATTGCAGCAAGTCCCTCTCTTAAATCATCACCTGAAAGATTCTCTTCCTTATCCTTGAGGAACTTATTAGTTCTAGCATAATCATTACATACCTTTGTAAGCGCACTCTTAAATCCTGTAAGATGCATACCTCCTTCAGGTGTAGTAATATTATTAACAAAACTAAGTGTAGCATCATTATAAGAATCGTTATGCTGAAGAGCTACCTCTACGTAAATGTCATCCTTCTGTCCTTCACAGTAAATAACCTTATCATAGAGAGTTGTTTTATTCTTGTTGAGATATTCAACAAATTCCTTAATACCACCTTCATAATGGAAGGATACACTCTTTTCCTTATCAGTTCTCTTATCCTCTAAATTAATTCTAAGACCCTTTGTAAGGAACGCCATCTCTCTAAATCTTCTACGAAGAGTATCATAATCAAAGATAACATCATCAAAGATAGTATCATCTGGCATAAATGTAACCTTAGTGCCTGTCTTATCTGTTTTACCAACCTCTTTGAGCTTATATACTACATTACCTCTCTCGTAACGCTGTCTATAAACCTTACCATCTCTTGAAATTTCAACTTCAAGCCAGTTAGAAAGTGCATTAACAACTGAAGCACCAACACCGTGGAGACCACCTGATACCTTATATCCTCCACCGCCGAATTTACCACCAGCATGAAGAATAGTAAATACTACCTCAACTGCTGGAATACCAGCTTTTTCGTGTATACCTATAGGTATACCTCTACCATTATCAACAACAGTAACAGAATTATCGCCATTGATAGATATATCTATCTCAGTACAAAATCCTGCTAATGCCTCATCAACTGCATTATCAACAATCTCATACACCAAGTGATGTAAACCTCTGGTAGATGTACTACCAATATACATACCAGGTCTTTTTCTTACTGCCTCCAATCCTTCAAGAATCTGGATTTGTTCGGCATCATACTGTGATTGTTCATTATTATTTGTGCCCATTTATATCCTCCCTTACGTCTATAGCATAAGCTATAGATTTACCTGCTGTATAGCTCCTTGAGAAACATGGTATATCCTATCAATACTAAGTCTCTCTTTTATAAAATCATCATATCCTGTACATGTAATGATAGTTTGAATATCATTAATGTATGAAAGTAATGCATCTCTTCTAGTTGAATCTAGCTCAGACATTACATCATCTAACAGTAATATGGGATTATCATTAATAAGTTTTTTTACAAGACTTATCTCTGCTAATTTGAGAGATAAAGCAACTGTTCGTTGCTGGCCCTGAGAACCAAATTTTTTTACATCCATACCATTAACCATAAATGATATATCATCTCTGTGTGGTCCTGTCTGTGTACTTTGATATCTAAGGTCTAAATCTCTTTTCAATGCTAACTCTGTAGCAAAGGTTTCCTCTGTTACATTCTTATCATAAACTATAATAAGTTCTTCCTTATCAGAGGTTAATTTTTTATGTATATTAAGAATAATTTCATTAATCATCTCAATAAAATTATTCCTATCTTTTATAATTTTTATACCAAAATTTACCAATTGGCTATCCCAAACATCCAACATATCTAATTTGGTTTTATCAAATGCTATCTGCTTGAGAAGATTATTTCTTTGGTCTATAACTTTATTGTAATTAGTTAAATTACTATAGTATATCTTATTGAGCTGACAAAGCTCCATATCAACAAATCTTCTTCTCTCTGAAGGACTATTTTTAATAATGGATAAATCCTCTGGCGAAAAAAGTATAATATTGACTAATCCCATAAGCTCAGCACTTCTTCTAATAGGAACCATATCTATGGCTACACCTTTATTTTTGCCCTTTCGAAGATGCATATCTACTCTATGATTTATGTCAAACTTGGAAATATCAGCTTTGATATGACTTTCATTACAATCAAATTTAATAATCTCTTTATCCTTATTGCCACGATGTGATTTGGTAGTGGCTAGCATATATATAGCTTCTAATACATTGGTTTTTCCTTGAGCATTATCTCCGTATAGGATATTGATACCCTTAGAAAAATGTATATCTGCGCTATCATAATTTCTAAAATTATTAAGACTTAATGAATCTATAAACATCTAAAATTCACTTCCTGGTGATTAATTTTGTATACTTATCTTGTCACCATCAAATTCTACTTCATCACCATCGTAAAGCTTTCTACCTCTTCTGGTATCAACCTCACCATTAACTAAAACTAATCCCTGCTGAATAAACTCCTTGGCATCTATACCTGAATCAGCAAGACCTGTAGCCTTAAGTGCCTGTCCTAACTTGATGAATTCTTCACCATCTCTTAATTTTAATATATGCATAATAATCTCCTAACTAGATTAAATCTTAGTAAGCATCTACGTTAATATTAACTGGAAGAACTACGTATACATAATTTTCTTCATCATCTTTAATAATACAAGGTGACTTAGAATCTCTCATATACATACAAATTTCTTCATCATCAATAACTCTCATAACATCCATAAGGAATCTTGGGTTAAATCCAATGATAATTTCCTCGCCTGTCTTATCAATCTCTATCTCTTCATTCATAGAACCCATAAGAGTATCTACCTTAAGGTACATATTGTTGTCGTCTTTGATGTTAACAACTATAGGCTTCTTATCTGATTCCTTAATAAGAAGTGAAGCTCTGTTGATACAATCAAGGAATTCTCTATTATTAACTTTAACCTTAATCTTGTGATCCATAGAAAGCATCTGAACAATCTTGAAATATTCTCCTTCAAGAAGTCTTGATACAACTACTGTATTATCAAACTCAAATAAAATATGTCTATCAGTGAAGTAGATATTAACCATATCATCAACTCCACCGTTAATAATCTTTAATAAATCGTTAAGTGTTTTACCAGGAACAACAACCTTAACATTAACAGATGTATCGTTAATGTTGATATTTCTCATAGAAATTCTATGACCATCAAGTGAAACTACTGTAAGCTTTCCATCCTTAACTTCAAAAAGCTCACCTGACATAAGCTTATTATTTTCATTATCAGATATAGAGAAAATAGTCTGTCTAATAACTTCCTTAAGAGTAAACTGAGAAATCTTAATAGATTTTTCTTTTTCAATATTAGGAAGTTCTGTAAAATCCTCTCCTGACTTTGAAGGAATAACAAATTTTGATTTTTCACATCTTATGATAGTTTTGTAGTCACTAGTAGTCTCGATGTATATTTCGCTATTAGGAAGGTTACGTACAATATCAGTAAAAATCTTAGCCTCAATAGCTATACGTCCCATCTCTATAACTGAACCTTCAAGTAATGTCTCGATACCTAACTCTAAATCATTAGCTACAAGCTTTATGTTATCAGCACATACATCAATAAGTACACATTCAAGTATTGGCATAGTAGTTTTTGTAGAAACTGCCTTTGATACTATATTAAGAGCTGATAAAAGATTGGTTCTTGAACATTTAATTTTCATCTGTGGAAAACTCCTTTCGTGGGTAAAAAATATATAAATATTTATAAAATAAATTAGTCTTAGTAGTAGTAGTGTATGTGAATATGTTATTAACTCCTGTAACCCTTATAAATACTTAATTTGAACCTTCAAAAACTATGTTACTAAGTTCAAAATTAGGTGTTTAAAAATTATGGATAACTTAAAGGGTTAAAAAGTTGATAAAAATGAGAATTTTAATTATCAACATACAATCCTTATGTTAAAAACATATTATCAACACCTTAATGTTAAGAAGAAGGATTAATCTTCTTAATAATAGTATCTATAGTAGATTTGAAAGAAGGATCTTCTACCATCTTTTCTTCTATACGTTTGACACCATTAAGTACTGTGGCATGATCTTTGCCACCAACAGCATTGCCAATAGATTTGAGAGCAAGAACTGTAAGTTCTCTACAAAGATACATAACAATCTGTCTTGCTGTTGCAATATCCTGACTTCTTCTCTTGGAGCGAATATCATCTTCAGATATACCCATATGCTCTGATACGGTTTTAATGATAAGGTCTGGAGTAATAGCAACTGTTGTATCTTTATTGATAATATCTTTTAATGAATACTTAGCTGTCTCTAAGGTAACCTCTTCTCTCATGAGATTAGAATAAACACTGATTTTGTTAAGTGCACCTTCAAGCTCTCTAATGTTATTGGTTATATTTTCTGCTATATAAACAAATACTTCCTCAGGTATGCCGGTTAAGTGTTCCATCTCTGCTTTATTTTTAAGGATGGCCATACGAGTTTCATAGTCTGGCTCATGAATATCGATAGGAACACCACATTCGAATCTTGAAATAATTCTCTCATCAAGAGTTTTAATCTCCTTTGGAGGTCTATCTGAAGAAAGAATGATTTGTTTGTTATCATTGTATAAGGTATTAAAAGTATTGAAGAACTCCATCTGAGTACTATCTTTATCCTTAATAAACTGAACGTCATCAATTAAAAGTACATCAACCTTACGATATTTCTCGCGAAATTCGTTGGTTGTATGATTTTTTATGGCATCGATGATTTCATTGGTAAATGTTTCTGATGGAACATATAAAACATTGGTCTTATCATCTTTTTGTAATATGTAATGAGCAATAGACTGCATAAGATGTGTCTTACCCAGTCCTGAATTACCATATAAAAATAGTGGATTAAAATTATCCTGTGCAGGTAAATCTGCAACAGCAAGACAAGTAGCGTGAGCATGTCTATTGCTGTCACCTACAATAAAAGTGTCGAAAGTATATTTTGGGTTTAAGTTACTACGACTAACAGCTGCTTTGTAGGAATCTGACTCTACTGGAGCTTTTACTGTATCGTCTTCAGAAATAAAACGTTTTTTCTCGTCTATAACTATATCTATATCACTGTTGTTTAATGTTTCTCTAATAGAAGAAAGTAAGAATAAATCGAATTCTTTTCTATGTAAAAACTTTACAGCATTTTCTCCTAGTTTTTCATCAACATAGAAATATACTATATTATCTTTTACTTCATATATCTTGAGAGAACGAATCCAAGTGTTAATCATTATGCTGGATATATCATATTGTGTTTCAAGAAGAGAGAGTATATCTTCCCATTTGTTTTCAATTTGTTTCTTCATGAAATCCTCCAAATAAATTCAACTCATAAATATGTATGACACAAATAAAAAGTAATCTCTTAAAGGGGCTAGTAACCCAATTTGCATACATACTAATAATATACTATAAAATAGATATTTTTTCAAGAAAATTAGCTTTATATTTGCCTTTAAATTGGGCTTATTTTTTATTATAAAAATGGTTACAAATAATTATTATGTTATACTATTTTATGTTAAGTAAATGTTTATTAATTAGAATATGTAAACTACCTAAAAAGTGTTGAAAAATATAGAAATTGTGAATAAATCCACAAGTAATCTACTAGTTATCCACAGGTTAATAACATTTTGTGGATAAAATTATGTAAATTCATTATGGTTAAGTACAGTAAAATTGTGGATAACTTCTTTAAAAAAAACAAATAATTGCTTGACGTATAAGGGTTTTTTACATATAATATGGACTGGTGTCTTTTCTATAGATATATAGAAAGCATTAATATTATGAAGGAGGTAAACTACTATGAAGATGACATTCCAGCCTAAGAAGAGACAGAGATCAAAGGTTCACGGTTTCAGAAAGAGAATGAGCACAGCTAACGGAAGAAAAGTATTGGCCGCAAGAAGAGCTAAGGGTAGAAAGACATTATCAGCGTAGGTCACAGTCGTTGTGACCTTTTGTTTTCTCATTTAATAGCAGTTTAAATGAGAAGTTTTAAGTGGAGTTATTTATGAAAAGTATTATAACACTTAAAAATAGCAGAGAGTTCGGCAAGGTATATAACCACAAAGAATCGTTTGCCAATAAATATTTAGTGATGTATCTAAGTGCCAACAACTTAGATTGCAGTAGAATTGGAATCTCTGTTAGTAAAAAAGTTGGTAATAGCGTGATCAGACATCGAATTACCAGGCTTATTAGGGAGAGCTATAGACTTAATAAGGATAAGCTTAAGACAGGTTATGATATGGTTGTTGTTGCCAGAGTAACTTCAAAAGACAAGAGCTACCATGACATTGAAAGTGCATTTTTGCATTTGGCAAAGCTTCATAATTTATTTAAAGATATTAATGAGTAAGTGATAATATGAAGAAGATTTGTATAGCTTTAATAAAATTCTATAGAAAACACATTTCACCTTTAAAGAGACATGGCTGTTGTATTTACACGCCTACTTGTTCTCAGTATGCTCTTGAAGCATATGAAAAATATGGTTTTTTTAAAGGTACTTTCCTTACAGTATGGAGAATTCTAAGATGTAACCCTTTTTCAAAGGGAGGATATGATCCAGTACCATAGTTTATCTGGAGGAAAATATGTTTTTAACACAAAGAGGTGGTCTTATTGTAGGACCAATATCGTCATTACTTGGCGGAGTTATCAGTTGGATTTATGATGTTTTAAATATGATTGGTATTGCAAATGTTGGTGTAACCATCATTGCTTTTACATTTCTTGTAAGGTTGTTTTTTGTACCAAACTCATTTAAGCAGACAAAATCCTCAAGAATTACGAAATATATTCAACCTGAGCTTAAAAAAATACAAAAAAAGTACAAGAACAAAAAAGATCAGGACTCTATGTTAGCTCAGCAGGCTGAAACAAGAAAGCTTCAGGAGCAATATGGAGTTAGTGCAACAGGTGGCTGTCTTATGTCTATTATTCAGCTTCCTATATTTTTTGCTGTATATAACGTTATACAGAATATACCTGCATATATTCAGAAGGTTTATGATTTATATAGACCTATAGCTGATAAGATTTATGGAAATGAGGATGCTATAGCTAAGCTTACTGAATTCCAGGGTGAATATGCAGTTCTTAAAAATGTTAAGCTTGATCCAAATAACGTTAATACAATTATTGATGTACTTGCAAAGTTTCCAGCAGAGGCTTGGGACAAATTCAGTGCTTTATTTAACAATCAGGGAGAAATAGTTTCAGCTATCAACGCTAATGTTGATGAAATAACTTCTATTTATAAGTTCATACTTGGTATAGACCTTACTACAGTACCAGGATTTGCACTTACAACTGCATTACTTATACCAATATGCTCAATGCTATTCCAGTATTTGAGTATGAATTCAACTCCAATGCAGTCTACAGGTGATCCAACTCAGGATGCTACTATGAAATCAATGAAGACTATGCTTAAGGTATTCCCTATTATGTCTTTCTTTATCTGTGTTGGTGTTCCAGCCGGTGTTGGTTTATACTGGGCAATGGGTTCTCTTATAAGTTTTTTAACTACTAAGTCAGTTAACTTCTATTTCAACCACTGTGATATGGATAAGGTTGTTGAAAAGAGTAAGGCTAAGGCAGAAAAAAAGATTGCTAAGAGAAAAGCTAAGGGTAAGAAGACATTTATGGAAAAGATGCAGGAGGCTGCTACAGGTCAGACTAAGGCAAATCAGCCAACTGTTAATAGAAATGCATCAACAGCAAGTCTTAAGAACTATACATCAAGCACTATGAATAAAAATAATTCACAGGGTACAAAGTATAGAGAAGGAAGTCTTGCAGCAAAGGCAAATGCTATGCAGCGTTACATGGATAATAATGGAGGAAAATAATAGTGGAGTATAGAGAGTTCAAAGCTAAAACAGTGGAAGAAGCTATCACAACTGCATCAATGGAGTTTGGTGTAGCAAGCACTGATTTAGAGTATGAAGTTATCGAAAAAGGTTCTTCAGGATTCTTAGGAATTGGTTCTAAGCCAGCAGTTATTAAGGCTAAGAAGAAAGAATCATTTTTAGATGATATATATGAGTATTTGAATAATCTTTTTAAGGCTATGGATATTGAAAGCCAGATTAAGATTGATTACGATGAAGACAACTCAACTATGGATATTGATATTTCAGGTCCAGATATGGGTATCTTAATTGGTAAGAGAGGTCAGACTCTTGATGCTCTTCAGTACCTCATCAGTCTCTTTGTTAATAAGAAGAGTGAATCTTATATAAGAGTAAAGCTTGATACAGAAAATTATCGTGCTCGTAGAAAGGATACACTTGAGAATCTTGCTAAGAATATTGCATTCAAGGTTAAGAGAACAAGAAGATCTTTCACATTGGAGCCAATGAATCCATATGAGAGAAGAATTATTCATTCAACTCTTCAGAATGATAAGTATATATCAACAAGAAGCGAGGGCGAAGAGCCATATCGTAAGGTTGTAGTTTACTTGAAGAAGAATCAGTAAATATAATACTTAATAAAAAAACCAGAGGTTTTCCTCTGGTTTTTTTATTTGCCCATACAAAATTCTGCAAATATTTTATTTACTAAATCGTCTTCTAGTTCTTCACCTATAATTTTTCCCAGGGAAGCATAAGCTGCCATAAGGTCGATAGTATAGAAATCCTCTCCCATTCCCATGGATATACTTTCAAGAACTTTTGATAAACTCTCTTTTGCGTCATATAGTAAATTTTTATGACGAAGGTTTGTAATATATAATTCGTCATTGTAGGAAACTTCATTGTTGAAAAACATCTCTTTGAGGAGATTATGAAGAATGTCTTTACCTGTTCCTTGCTTTGCTGATAATTCAATAATTTTTGTATCAATCTTAGAAGTTATCAACAAGTTATCCACAACGATATCCATATCATTTTTGTTGATAATTGTAATGGATTTTTTGTCTTTTATAATGTCCATTATTTTGAAATCGTTTTCATCAAGTGGAGTAGTTCCATCAACGATATAAAGAACTAAATCCGCATCCTTTATACTATCCTTTGCTTTATCAACACCTATCTTTTCAACTAGGTCTTCAGTATCCCTAATTCCCGCTGTATCCACCATATTTAGCGAGATTCCGTCGATATTGATAAGTTCTTCAAGGGTGTCTCTGGTAGTACCTTCGATATCAGTTACAATAGCTCTGTCTTCACCTAAAAGCATATTTAAAATTGATGATTTACCAGCATTTGGACGACCTACAATTACAGTGCGTATACCCTCTTTTATGAGACGTCCATTATCGCTAGATTTTATAAGGTTTTCCACAGTTATCAACAAGTTATCCACAGTGCTTTCAAGCTCTTGTGGAAAAGCGTCGAGAGAGTAATTTTCAGGGTCATCTAGAGCAGATTCTATATAAGCTATGTTGTACAAAAGCTTGTCTCGCATAGCAGTTATGGTATCTCTTAGGCCACCTTGTAATTGCTTTAAAGATGACTTGGCAGCCATATCATTTTTTGCGTGAATTAAATCCATAACAGATTCTGCCTGAGACATATCTATACGTCCATTAAGGAAAGCTCGCTTAGTAAACTCTCCTGGCTCAGCTACTCTAGCACCAAGTTTGATAATTAAATCTAATATTTCTTTCAAGATAGTTACGCCACCATGACAATCAAGTTCCACTACATCTTCAGCGGTGTAGGTTTTTGGACCTCTCATAACAAGAGCGATGGCTTCATCGTATACTCTTCCTTCATATTCCACAAGTCCGTAAGCTGCTGTGTAGCTTTCCATAGTTGATATATCTTTATTATTATTTTTTGGTTTAAATATTTTGCTTGCAATAGCAAGTGCTTCATCACCACTAAGTCTTATAATTCCAATTCCAGAATTACCCATACCAGTAGCAATAGCTGCAATAGTGTCTTTCATTTTGACCTCCTAAATGAAAGTTTTCGATAAATAACAATAATATAATAAATAAAATGATGTGGGTTTGCAATCTATTTTTGTAATGAATTTTTGTGGATATAAATTTAGGGAACTTTTTATATGTAATTTAATAAAAAAGTTCCCTAAAGGTGTTTAATAAGGTGTAAACTGAAAGTTGCGAGTGCCTTTAATTGATACTAACCATCAATCGAAAAATACTGCAACTCCTTGAACTCATCATCCAAAAACTCAAAACTAAAAATATGCATATCATCAAATGACTGTTCGCAATAATCAACTCGACCATTATCAAAATCAATAGTAGGTCTTCCTAATTTTTCTTTTATCATTCCAGCATCAATATCGCCGTACACTTCTTGTAAATCAGGCATCATAAATTCAATAATATAATCCAAATTACTCCAATATTTTTTTGCCACAGTTTGTAAACTTTCTTCATAATCATCTGTTGGCTCATCTTCACATGCAAAAATAACACCACCAATTTCACTAACATACATTTCTAAATCATCATCAAAATGCATTCTACAATCCTCCTTCAACTTCAAGTTTTCATTTCAAATTATACACAACAAGTAGTTAAAATACAATAATGTCACCATATACAAAAAGGCGTAAGGTCTTATAAATATATAAAAGACTTTACGCCTTAATCTATTTATGCATTTATTTTAGTGGTATATTTTTATGATGTAAAGCCTTTTATTTTTTACTTGCAACTATCAGATTATTTGTTAAAATAGGTGTTAGTGATTTTATGTTGGATATTGGGGTTTCCTATATGAAAGATATATTTGTTTACCCTGACTAGGAAGGTTTTAGTTTTATGAGTACATCAGTTATAACAGAAGAATATGACGTAGTGGTTGTTGGTGCAGGTCATGCAGGTTGTGAGGCTGCTCTTGCTGCTGCACGTCTTGGTATGAATACAATACTTTTTACTATCAGTATGGACAGTGTTGCTCTTATGCCTTGTAATCCTAATATTGGTGGAAGCTCCAAGGGACATTTGGTTAGAGAGATAGATGCTCTTGGTGGTGAGATGGGAAAGAATATTGATAAGACATATATTCAGTCTAAGATGCTCAATGTATCAAAGGGACCAGCAGTTCATTCCCTTCGTGCTCAGGCTGACAAGGGTGAGTATACTAAGCATATGAGAATGACTTTGCAGAACACTGATAATCTTACTTTAAGACAGGCTGAGGTTTCGGAGCTTATCTATGAGGTTGTAAGTGTTGATGAAGCTGGTAATGCAAAAAGAGTTATCAAGGGTGTTAAGACATTTTCTGGTGCAACATACTATGCTAAGGCAGTTGTTCTATGCACAGGAACATACCTTAAGGCCAGATGTATATATGGTGATGTAGTTAATCATACTGGGCCAAATGGTCTTTCTGCGGCAAATGGTCTTTCGGATTCTATGTCTGATGCAGGTATATTTATAAGAAGATTTAAGACCGGTACTCCAGCTAGACTTGATAAGAAGACTATAGATTTTTCTAAGATGGAGGAGCAGCTGGGTGACGAGCATATTGTTCCATTTTCATTTACTAATACAGAGGAAGATATTAAGCGTGAGCAGATTTCTTGTTGGCTTACATATACCAATGAGGAAACTCATCAGATTATAAAGGATAACATTGACCGCTCTCCTCTTTACTCAGGATTCATTGAAGGTACTGGTCCAAGATACTGTCCTTCTATTGAGGATAAGGTTATGAAATTTCCTGATAAGAACAGACATCAGCTCTTTATTGAACCAGAGGGTGAGTTTACCAATGAGATGTATATGGGTGGTATGTCTTCTTCACTTCCAGAGGATGTTCAGTATGCTATGATTCGTACTGTGCCGGGCCTTGAAAATGTCAAGATAATTAGAAATGCTTATGCTATAGAGTATGATTGTATAGATGCTACCAACCTTAATGCAAATTTAGAGTTTAAGGATTTTGAAGGACTTTTTGCAGCGGGTCAGTTAAACGGTAGTTCAGGCTACGAGGAGGCGGCAGCACAGGGTCTTATGGCTGGTATCAATGCCTCACGAAAAATATCTGGAAAAGAGCCAGTTATACTAGACCGTTCAGAAGGATATATCGGAGTTCTCATAGATGATTTAGTTACCAAGGAAACTCAGGAGCCATATCGTATGATGACTTCCCGTGCCGAGTATAGATTGCTCTTAAGACAGGATAATGCGGATCTTCGACTCACAGACATAGGTTATGATATAGGACTTATAGATGAGGAGAGATACAAAGCATTTTGTTTAAAGCGTAAACAGATAAACAATGAAATCGAAAGAGTTTCTGAAGTAATGGTAGGTGCTAATAAGAAGGTTCAGGAATTTTTGGAGGCTCATGGAAGTACCCCACTTAAGACTGCAGCATCTTTAGCAGAGCTTATTAGAAGACCGGAGCTTGATTATATTATGCTTGAGGAGCTAGACCCAGATAGAGAACAGATAGGTACTTTATCATCAGAGGTTATTGAACAGATTAATATTGCTATTAAATATGATGGATATATTACAAGACAGAAGCAGCAGGTAGAACAATTCAAGAAAATGGAGAAAAAGCGTATACCTGAGGATATCAATTATGATGATGTTTCTAATCTTAGAAGAGAAGCCAGACAAAAGCTAGAACAGATTAGACCGGCATCTATTGGTCAGGCCTCACGTATATCTGGTGTTTCACCGGCAGATGTATCTGTGTTATTGGTATATATTACTGCTCTTAATGAAGCTAAGAAAAATAATTCTGATAAAGAATAAGATAACGGAGTTTTTATGAAAAAATTATATTCCTATTTGCAGGAAGCTGTTGGAATAACTCTAACAGATATTCAAATGGAACAATTTAATAAATACTATGAAATGCTTGTAGAAAAAAACAAGGTTATGAATCTAACTGCCATCACTGAAAGAGATGAGGTAGAGCTAAAACATTTTATAGACAGTGTTGCCTTGGGAGCATATTTTGATTTAAAGGATAAAGCTATAAGTGTAATTGATGTGGGAACAGGTGCAGGTTTTCCAGGTATTCCACTTAAGATTGCATTTCCAAATCTTAACCTTGTCTTGTTTGATTCCCTTAATAAGCGAGTTAAGTTTTTACAAGAGGTTATTGATGAGCTTGGTCTTGATGGAGAATCTAGTCCGGAATCAGGAAAAGGTTATTGCAAGGCCATACATGGTAGAGCCGAAGAAGGCGGAAGACAAAAATCCTTAAGAGACAGTTTTGATGTGGTAGTTTCTCGTGCGGTTGCTAATATGGCAGTTTTGTCTGAGTACTGTTTACCTTTTACAAAAGAGGGAGGATATTTTATACCATATAAGACAGGAACTGTAGATGAGGAATTAGCCCAAGGAAAAAAAGCTATAGGTATCCTTGGTGGTAAATTCGAGAAAATGGAAAAGCTTATGCTTCCAGATTCAGATATAGGAAGAAGCTTTGTATTCATAAAGAAGGTTAAGCCTACTCCAAAGGCCTATCCGAGAAAGGCTGGAACAGCAAGCAAACAGCCCCTTTTATAAAAAGGGGCTGTTTGTTTATTATACGAACTATTAGAAATCATGATGTTTTTTATTGTGACGTTTAATCTGTCTTTTAATTCTTAATTCGTCCTGTCTTTGACGAATATTTTCCATACCTTTTTTATCGGTAGGAACCATTGTTTTTATGGCAAATAAATTACCGTTCTTTGATTGCTTGAAACGTATCTTTCCAAGAACTAATCCATGATAAAAACATTTTGCAATACATGAATAAGAATTTGGTGAACTAGCAAACCAAGCAATACGGTGATTGATTTTTTTGCCACATCTATAACATCTTGTTGTAAGAAGTTCTTCATCTTCTAGTGCTTCTGTCTTACTGGTGAACTCTCTGGATATATGTTCCATATAATTCTTGTGGTAAGATATAAGCTCTTCTTCTTTTTCTTTTGGGTTGTTGTATATATCATAGATGTATCTGTCTGTCAAATCTCTAGGTTTTATACGTTTGAAAACACCGGCCGTGTAATACGCATCATTAACTGCTGAATGAAATGGTCTATCAATCTCCATCTTAAGCTTGTTTACCGCTTTTTCTAGTTTGACAATGGAATGATTTGGTTCCGATACATCAGCATATATTTGCTGAATATTGTAAAACTTAAGAGGTGTTGGTAAAGGCTTTAAGTAATAATATTCCATATTGTTCTGGAGATAGTTAAGATCCATAGGTCCCCAAGTACAGAATATATAGTCATCACCGCACCATTTTAAAAACTCTCTACAAACCATATCGAAAGGTCTGCCCTTTCTGAGCTCAGTCTCATCGTAGTGTAGAATTGCCTTTATGTGAGGCTGTATCTTTTTGTAGATTCTTGGTTTGATAAGGCTTGAATAGCTATCAATAATATTAAGTTTATTATCAAGCTTAACAGCTCCGATTTCAATAATCTCAAATGGTATTCTAGGATTTTCCTGGTCACGACCACAGCTCTGATTCCACTCGAGATCAAATACTATGTAATTCATGTCCTGTTCCTATTCTGCCTTTGATTTCATTACTCTAAGATGTGAATGATCATTTGCTGAAGCTTGGTTATTTCTAGATTCAAGCTCCTTGCATATATCGTTTAATATCTCAATTGCTTCGTTAGATGATTTTGCATTAGCAGTTGCCATCTGTGCTATGAGAACTGCAAGCTTTTCGTTGCTGTTAACAACCTTAGTTGCATTGTCAGAATCTCTCTTCATCTGGAACTTAGCAAGCATCTTATCCTGATCGATAAGCTGGTTGTAAAGATTCGCATTCTCTTCCTTCATCTCAACTAATATATCCATCATAGCTGTCATACTCTGAGTACGTGCAATCTCTTCTCTTTTTGCAACTGAGTAGATACCTTTTTCTACCTTAGTAAGCTCGTTTTGTTTGTCTATGTTGATAGAAGCTATATCATCAATCTTTGTTAAAATTCCATCAGCAAGGAAGAAAGTATCCACTACTACAATAAGAGAAACTGCAATAATTAGCTCTATGCTAGATGGATGTGCAAAAATAAGATACAAATCCACTAAGAAAGCAGCAACAAATGCAACAGCGCTTATGGTAAGTGTTGATTGGGATTTACGCTTCATAATAACCTCCTAAATAGTAAAAAACTCTAACATTAAAATTGTATCATAAAAAATACAATTATTCAATTGGTATAGAGTTTATATTTCTTTGTTGGATGCAAGCATAAGTGTTGGAATAACTTGCTTTTTACGAGACACCACATCTACTAAGGTAATACTTCCTCCAGTAACCTTCTCTTGTTTAAATGCTTTTGCTAATAGAAGGTCAGCATCCTTTCCGTAGTAAAGGAGTTCAGTGTCTTCTGTAAATATATTGGTAAGCATAAAGAAAAGCATATCTACATCCTTTTCTTTATAGATTGTTCTCATATATTCTAGAAGTCTAGGTTTGAGATGTGTAAGGATTTCTCCATTAAATGATGTAATCTGTCCCATTCCAAAAGTAAAATCATCAGTAGAAAAAACCTTGTAGTCCTGATGGAAAATTTCTTCGTCGGATTTGTCCTTAAGCTTGCTACCTGCGTTGAACATTGAAGATGCATATTTTTCAATATCAATACCAGCAATCTCAGCTAAAGTTCGGCAAACCTGTTCATCAATACTTGTACAGGTAGGTGAACGGAACATTAATGTATCTGATATAATAGCAGAACATAAGAGTCCAGCAATATCCTTAGGTATAGTAACGTTATTTTCCACAAACATCTGGTAGATAATGGTTGAAGTACAACCTAGAGGTTGATTTCTAAAGTATACTGGATTCATAGTCTGCAATCCGCCGATACGATGGTGGTCAATAATCTCTAAAAGCATAACCTCATCTATACCATCAACAGTTTGTGACCTTTCATTGTGGTCTACTAGAATAACCTTCTTTGGGTGGGCATTCAAATAATTTCGCTGAGAAATAAGACCCACGTATTTTTCATTTTCGTCAAGAACTGGATAGTACTGATGTCTTTTGCTAGCCATAACAGGACGAATATCTGTGATGTAGTCCTCTGATGAAAATGTAATTAGATTACTATTTTTCATAAAATAGTTAATAGGTATACTCTGGTTTATAAGTCTGGCAACAGTATAGGTATCATAAGGAGTACTTATAATAAAGCAACCTCTATCTTCTGCTAGCTTTGTAATAGTTTTTGATGCGGTTGCTCCATCGCAAATAATAATACATTGAGCTTCCATCTCTATAGCACAAAGCTGTGACTCATATCTATTACCTAAGATAACGATATCATTTTTCGCTATATAATTTTCCATCATATCTGGATTGGCCGCGGCGATAAGAACCTTGCCCTTTTTAACTCTTGCTTTTTTGTCACCGACAATAAGTTCTGCGGAAAGAGTTTCAATAATATTGGAATATGGAGTTTTTGCGGTGGTAAGAATCTGGTTGTCATAAACCTCCATATATGACATAGCAATATCCTTTACAGTTATAAGACCGATAAGGTTATCATGGTTGTCCACAGAAGGAAGAGTTGTGGCATGATTCTCGCTTAAGATTTCCCAGGCTTTTTTTATAGAAATATCCTTGGAAACACCAGTCATATGACGATATTCTACATCCTTTACCTGAGTGTGAACATTGTCCACTAGCTCAGGTGGATTGACACCAAATGAGTTAAGAACAAATTCAGTTTCTGCATTAAGCTCACCTGCTCGAATAGGAATATAGTTTTCCGGCGCCATAGCATTTTTAAGATAAGCATAGCAAATAGCAGAACAGATAGAATCTGTATCTGGATTCTTGTGACCTATAATATATATGTTTTCCTGTTTATTTTCTGACATATAGTACACTCCTAAAAAAATAATGTTCCCGAGGCGATTCGAACGCCCGACCTACCGCTTAGGA
>JAGAKD010000013.1 GCA_017625815.1 Lachnospiraceae bacterium
CGTTCAGTGATAGTACGCCCCTCTGATGAAGTTAATACTTCTTTATTTTGTCCTTGATAGATAGGTGCTACCATTTTTAAGTTGACAATTAGTAATTGACCTTCTTTTAAATCATCCCCAGTAAAGTTGTCATCACCGTCTTTTAACATTTTCTTATCTTTTGCATAATCATTAATTGCACGAGTAAAGGCAGTTCGGAATCCTGTTAAATGTGTTCCACCTGTATTCGGAATGTTATTAGAATATAACTTAACTGTATCTGAATAAGATTCATTGTATAATAATGCTACTTCTACTCCATTAGTTCCTTCTGAAATATTTGTATAGAAAGGTGCTGATAATAAAGATTTTTTCCCCTTGTTTAAATCAAGGATATAATCTAATAATCCATTTTGAGAGAAGTACGTTTCAGTTTTATCTTTAATAATTAAATCAAAAGTTAATCCACTACATAAATAACTCATTTCTTTGATAGTATTGCGTAATCGAGTCACATTGTACTCTACTGTTTCAAAAATAGTAGCATCTGGTTTAAAGATTACAGTTGTTCCTTGTTGATGCATATCTGCCTTAATAGGCTTTCTATCAAAAGCAATAAACTTTCCTCTACTGAATTCAACTGTTTCACAATAACCTTCTCGGCTACTTGAGGCAAAGAAACGTTCAGATAGTGCATTGGTTGCTTTTGCTCCAACCAAAATTTAAAGAGGACGCAACTCCTCTCCCACACCTTTACGTGTTGCCTAAAGATTTCTCTTTAGGATTGGACTATATCTTTTTCACTCCCATTTCGGATGCCATATGCTTGCTATCCTACTCTACTCATCACTATTGATTTTCGATAGTCTCTGAACCTTCTCCCAATAAATAACCATTTTGTTTCATCATCTCAATTCTATGCTCTTTTGCTAATCTAATAGCTTCTTCTCTTCCATATTTTTTAATAGAAAAGGATTTAGTTTTTTGTTTTCCATGTTCTTGCCAACTACATTTAATTCTTGGTTTCGTTCCCTTTTCTTCGCTTATTCCATTAAAATCAAATTGATTATCTTTTCTAGTATTCATA
This sequence comes from Lachnospiraceae bacterium, assembly GCA_017625815.1. Classification (GTDB taxonomy): domain Bacteria; phylum Bacillota; class Clostridia; order Lachnospirales; family Lachnospiraceae; genus Coprococcus_C. The sequence continues at coordinate 1,067 of JAGAKD010000013.1, forward strand.
TTTTTTTATTAGTTGAACAATCAACCTTGCGAAGATTGGACTTCCTATTGTCAAGAGTATTACGATTTATATGGTCTATTAGAACAGATTTATCAGTTTCTCCCATTATAAATCTGTGCAATTTTCCAACTTTATCATTTGCTACATACGGAGTTTTACAATTCCCAAATTGTAGATACCAACTTCCGCAAGCAATGATTTTTTCATAATCTTCATTATCAACTACTATTTCATAATTTACATTAGTCGGCTTATGATGTATTATAATGGTTTTAATTTACAACAACCTCCTTTGAGGTTATCTATTGGGGCTTGGCTGCGGATTAACCAATTCTTTTAACTTTTTACCATACCTAAGTAGTTAGCTTAGCCACTAAAATATTACTATTTTAGCTTGGTATTAAAAGACTCTAAGGCAGTCCCCGCAATTAAAGAGTTTTTAGAACAGCCTTGGATTTTATTGACCGTTCATACCTCCTGATGTATTATAACCTGAATTACCTTCATTATCATATTTACCACCAGTGTTTAAAGTTCCAAAAATCTCTCGTAATACTGGATTACCATTAGGCATTTTTCCATGAGGAATACCACGAGCATTATCTTGAACCATTACTGAACCATCTTCAAACAATTTAACAGTAATGTGGTTTCCACTTCCATTTAAGAATTCATCAACTGAGTTTGAAATAATCTCTAATAGAATATGATGTAATCCATTTTCACCAACTGAACCAATATACATACCCGCTCTATGTCGGATGTGTTCCATACCTTCTAATGTTTTAATAGTTTTCGCTGAGTATGCTTTAGTCATATTATTTTCCTCCCTAAAAGTCCATTTGTAGCCTGTTGCAGTATTTATCCTCCAACAACATATGAACCAATATCATTCTTTCTTATAATATTATAACATATTTTTTATTTAATGTCAAATTATTTCTTATCAACTATGTTTTTTGCTTTTTCTGTACCTTGAACTGCTAATTTATCGGCATAATTATTCCATTTATTTGTAGAATGACCCTTAACCTTTTCTAATGTGATATTAGAAGCAAAAGTCATATGTTCATCAATAATTTTAACCAAGTCAAAATTAGCAGGTTCTTTTTTAGTAGAGGGAACAATCCAATTGTTTCTCTTCCAGCCTGCCATCCAGTTATTAATCATATTGACACAATATGCACTATCAGAATAGATAGTAAAGTATAGACTACTCCCTTGTTGTTCAATCCACTGTAAAGCGTCTACAATAGCCCATAGTTCGGCGCGATTATTAGTCGCAGTACCATCCATTTCTATTGGCTTACTATTTTCATATAAAATATTATCCTGTTCATCTACTGCCACTACTCCATAACCTCCAAGAGGATTTTCTTTTCCATTTCCTGAGCAGCTCCCATCTGTGAAAATATAAATCATATTAATACCACCCCTTATTATGCTTTTGTTTTCTTGTATAGGCTTTTTTGTTGCGTTGTTTACCAACACCTTGATTTACGCTTTGAAGATATTCGTGGATGTTATCAATCTTTTGTTTGCGACGAATTTCCTCTGCTGAAATTTTAATTGTCATATCAATATTTTTCATCTTCTTCTTACTCATAAATAATCTTCCTTTTCTTAACTTATATAAATATTATATCATATTAATTTATAAATGTCAATAAAAAATAAGGAGTTGTAGCTAACTAGGATTTTAGTAAAAAATTCCCTAGGCGTATGTGAAAAACGACCGTTCTCCTTATCCCAGTTAAAAAAAATAAAGCCAATCATTACGATTGGCTTTCTTCATCTGGCATTTTTTTAATTTCTTCAGCAGTTCCATCTTGGACTTCAATACTAAATTCTTTTCTAATTTCTTCAACTAATTCTGTATCCAACTCATCGTCTAATTCATTATCTTCAATTTCAGAATAGTAATCTCTTAAATCATTGAAATGAATAACTTCATCACTGCTAATGTGCAGATATTCTCCATCAAATACTTCTGTGTGAGATGAAGCAGTGTCCATTAGTAAGATTGGGTATGAAACATATAAATCATCTTCGCAAGCTTGTGCTAATGAGCGAATCATTTTTTCTTTTAGTGGCATATCTTCTAAATCTTGAATTGCTGAGTATACGGCAGTAGTAATTGTTCCACCTGAACCAATAGCAACAAAATCTCCATTATAAGCCAATTCATTTACTGAACCACATGGAGCAATTTCATAACATTTGTCTTTGTAAGCAAACACAAATGAAGAGTTAGATGGCTCAGAGCCTTGTGGAGCATATCGCTCAAGTTCGGCACGAATAGCAGGAGCTAAAGTGCGAACAACATAAGCAAAATCTAATTCAAACTCTTTTGTCTCTGCTCCTGTCACTTCAACTTCATCAAACCATACATCAACAGTAGATAAAATGTTTAAATCTCTTAAAGCTCCAACTCCACCAACAATTAAATGTTTATGTCCGGCAGGACGCCAAATTTTAAAAGATGTTGGATTTGTAATTAATTTTTTTGTTCCTCCATATGAAACTTGGCTATCTGTTCCTAAGTAAATTGCATCCCCTGATTTAATTGCTAACACTACTGACATAAACAATTCCTCCTTATAATCTCTTTTACTTTTATCTTTTATAGTTCTATTAAATTTGAAAATCTGTTTTCTAATTCATCTAAGCCTGTATTAAAGCAGTAGGTTTTTACAGATGTTTGCAAATCAACGTGAGTAGCATAGCCACTCGCTACATTCTGTATACGAATAGCTGTTGCCTTCTTTGCATCAAAGTCTTTTTTTAACGCAACTGGTATTTGCAAATATTTGTCCCAAGCTAAATAAATTAAAGTATTATTCTTTGTCTTTTCCATCTTTATTCTCCTTTAACTTTGATAATAAATTTTCAATTGAATTTAATGTATCAGTCATTGAGTTTGGATTACTACGAATTTTTCTAATTTGTTTATAGAAAGCATCTTTCTTATCAATATACAATTGTAAGAACTCTTCCTTTAAAGCTTTCTCGGCAATATGATAATCTCTTGATTGCTCTAGGATTTTAATTTCTTTCATCATTTTTTGAATTTGTCGATTACGAGCTTTTGCAATTTTATCA
>JAGAKD010000167.1 GCA_017625815.1 Lachnospiraceae bacterium
AAGATACCCCCGTAATTTATCGATTCACTCTCGCAAATCGTTTAATCCCACGTGGGAGGTCTGAATCATTTACTTCCCCCAATTGCTTCTGGAGGCTCATACTAAGAATATTTTATCAACAATAAAATGGAAGTACATTTCATTTCAGTTTTAATTCTACCTTTAATGTGCGAACTGGGCATTATATAGATTATAATAGAATCCTTTCTGTTTAAGAAGCTCCTTGTGTGAACCCTGCTCTATTATATTTCCATCCTTCATTACAAGGATGACATCTGCTTCCTTAATGGTTGAAAGTCTGTGAGCTACTATAAAACTTGTTCTGCCCTCCATCATCTTGTTAAAGGCCTTCTGTATACGAATTTCTGTCATAGTATCAATAGATGATGTAGCTTCATCAAGTATAAGCATAGGTGGCAAAAGAAGCATAACCCTTGTAATACAGAGAAGCTGTTTTTGTCCCTGAGATAGGTTGCCACCATCTTCAGTAATTACAGTGTCATAGCCCTGTGGTAAACGCTTTATAAAGCTATGTGAATGTGCCTTTTTTGCAGCAGCAATAATCTCTTCATCTGTAGCATTTGGATTGCCATATGCTATATTTTCCTTTATAGTTCCTGACTTAAGCCAAGTCTCCTGAAGCACCATTCCATAGCTATCTCTAAGACTATCTCTGGTTATATTTCTAATATCTGTACCATCAACCTTTATACTTCCCTGGTTTACGTCATAAAATCTCATAAGAAGATTGATAAGTGTACTCTTTCCGCAACCAGTAGGCCCAACTATAGCCACTCTCATACCTGGCTTAACTTTAAGATTTAAATCTTTGATAAGTTCCTTTTCTGGAACATAGGAGAAATCAACGTTCTCTATAGTAATTTCCCCAGTAGCCTCCTTAAGAACCTTTGCGTCCGCCGGTTCAGCCACCTCAGGCGCCTCGTCAACGAGCTCAAATACTCTAGCCGCGCAGGCAAGGGCATTTTGCAACTCGGTAACAACATTAGATATTTCATTAAATGGCTTAGTATACTGATTTGCGTAGCTTAAGAAACAAGTAAGCTGACCTACAGTGAGTTTTCCTGATATAGCTGAAAACGCACCGATTATACCAACTGCAGTATATACAACACTATTTACAAATCTAGTACATGGGTTAGTTAAAGAAGAATAAAATGTAGCATTCATACTATCCTTCTCTAATACATTATTAATCTTATCAAATCTCTCTAGTGCATCATCTTCATAGCCAAATGCCTGAACAATTTTTTGCTGGCCAATCATCTCATCAACTAAAGCAGTAAGTTCTCCTCTTGACTCTGACTGACTCTGGAAAAGGTTGTATGTTCTCTTAGCAATAAATGAGGCTACAAAAAGTGATATGGGTGTAAGCACAACTACTACAAGTGCTATAGGAACATTAATATATAGCATAAATGCTAAGGTTCCAAGTATGGTTATAACTCCAGTGAAAAGCTGAGTAAATCCCATAAGCAAACCGTCTGCAAACTGATCTATGTCAGAGACAATACGGCTCACTATATCACCATGTTTATGCGAATCCACATATGAAAGTGGCAAACTCTCCAAATGATTAAAAGCTTCGACTCTTATATCCTTTACAACGGAATATGTTATGTGATTATTAAGCACATTCATAATCCACTGTGTTAAAACTGTTATAAGCATTGCTATAATAAACAACGTAATATACCATTTAACCTGGTGAAAATCCACCTGACCCGGACCTATAAGTTCATCAATTGCTTTACCTGTTAGAATTGGTCCAACAAGAGTAGTAATAACAGAAATTGTCGCACATATAAAGGATAGCACAACAAAGAACATATACTTTTTAATATACTTAAGTATTCTGCCAATAGTCGCCTTATTTGTAGATTTCTTTTCAAGCTTCTTACTCATTGTCAGTCACCTCCTCTTTATTCTGTGAGGAGCAAATCTCCTGATATACTTCGCAGGTTTTAAGTAACTCATCATGAGTTCCAATACCTTCTATCTTACCATCTTCAAGTACAACTATTTTGTCAGCGTGCATAATTGAAGAAGAACGCTGTGAAACAATAAATACAGTCATATTGTCCGTCTTTTCTTTTATTGCCATACGAAGCTTTGCATCTGTAGCATAATCAAGAGCAGATGAACTGTCATCTAAAATAAGTATTTCTGGTTTTTTAACTAATGCTCTTGCAATAGTAAGACGTTGTTTCTGACCACCTGACAAATTTTTTGCTCCCTGATTAAGTCTAAACTTAATACCACCCTCTTTGCCTTCAACAAACTCCTTTGCCTGTGCAATATCAAGAGCCATATCTATCTCTTCTTCAGTGGCATCTGCCTTGCCCCACTTCATATTGTCTTCTATAGTTCCCGAGAAAAGAACTGCCTTTTGTGGCACAATACCTATCTTATCTCTAAGCTGAGCCTTTGGATAATCTTTTACGTCAACACCATCAATGAGAAGACTTCCCTCCGTACAATCATAAAATCTAGGTATAAGATTGATAAATGAGGACTTACCTGAGCCTGTACCACCTATAATACCTATAGTATCACCTCGATTAACTGTCAGATTGATGCCTTCAATAGAAGCTTCCTTAGCATCCTTATAGCAAAGAGAAGCATTCACAAATTGAAGCTTAGGTGCACCTTCAACTGCAGTAACCTCAGTTTGCATATATTCCTGTGACGATTTCTTCTCAAATACAGCAGCTAATCTGTTTGCACAAGCTACTGCCTTAGTCTCAATAATAATAAGATTTGCAAGTTTAACTAACTCAACAAGTATCTGGGACATATAATTTACCAGGGCATACACATCACCTTGTAAAAGTATACTGTCATTTACCTGTCCAGCACCCTTCCATATAAGCATAGCTATGGATAGGTTTACAACTGCATAGGTAAGGGGATTTAAAAATGTAGATATACCGCCAACTACAAGCTGCCATTTTGTAAGCTCTGTTGTTGCCTCAGTAAAATCAGCTTTTTCATTCTCCTCTTGACCAAAGGCACGAATAACTCTTGCTCCTGCAAGATTTTCTCTAGTTTGTAAAAGGACTCTGTCTAATCTATCTTGAACCCTCTTGTACAATGGTATAGAAATAAGCATTATACCAAATACAATTAATATAAGTACTGGTAGTGTAATAAGAAAAACCTTTGCAGACTTCACATCTACTGTAAATGCCATGATTGTTGCGCCAAATACAATAAACGGAGATCTCATAAATAGTCTAAGAAACATATTTATACCCGTCTGTACCTGGTTAACATCACTAGTCATACGAGTAATAAGAGTTGAGCTACCCATCTCGTCTATCTCCGTATATGAAAGAGACTCAATATGCTTGAACAGATCATATCTAAGCTCTTTTCCAACACCCATAGCTGTCTTTGCAGAAAAATACTGTGCTGTAATAGAACAAGCTAGACCTATTAATCCCAGCATTACCATAACTACTGCCATTTTCAAAATATATGGCTTATCGTTATTCTTGATACCATTGTCAATAATTGCCGCCATAACAAGTGGCACAAGAAGCTCAAAGCTTGCCTCTAACATTTTAAACAAAGGAGCAAGTATGGCTTTTATT
>JAGAKD010000014.1 GCA_017625815.1 Lachnospiraceae bacterium
AAAACAGCAGAGCCCGCCACAATTACATTGGCACCAGCATCAAGTACAAGGGACACATTATCAATGTTAATTCCACCATCTACCTGTATATTAAGGCTAGGGTTAACCTCATTAGCCCAAGCTCTTATAGCTGCTATTCTATCAACAGCCGCAGGCATAAACTTCTGACCACCAAATCCTGGATATACACTCATAACCAAAATCATATCAACCTTATCTACATAATCCTTTACCACTTCCACTGGAGTATCAGGACTAATAGCAAGACCACACTTTACTCCTGCATTTTTTATAGCAAACAAGGTTGCATCTAAATCATCACAAGCCTCATAGTGAACAGTTATCATATCTGCCCCTACTTTTTTGAATACATCAATATATCTAATGGGCTCCTGTATCATCAAATGTACATCGAAAAAACGATCAGTTATCTTCCTAATACATTCGATTACTGGAGGGCCAAAAGAAATATTAGGAACAAAACTTCCATCCATAACATCTAGATGATACCACTGTACACCAGCATCATCTAAGGCTTTTGCATCCGCCTCAATATTATTAAAATTAACTGATAACAAAGAAGGTGAAAGAATATTCATATTTACCATCTCCTTTTATTCTTTAATTCATCATAAAGTTGCTTGTAATTGTTATATCTAAGATTGCTAATAGCGCCCTTTTCTAAAGCCATTTTGACTCCACAATCCGGCTCATTTATATGAACACAGCCATTAAATCTACAAATATCTCTATACTCTGCAAATTCACCATAATATTCTTTTAAATCACTAGGCTCCATATCCTCAACATAAAGGGAGCTAAAGCCCGGAGTATCCATTATAAATGTATTTTCCCATATGAAAATAAGTTCCGAATGTCTAGTGGTGTGCTTCCCTCGTTTTATTTTTTCACTGATTTCTCCGGTTTGCACCATACCATCAGGCTTGAACATATTGAGCATAGATGATTTACCAACTCCCGATGGCCCAGCAAATACCGTTGTTTTTCCATCAATGAGCATTTTTAGCTTGTTAATACCATAATTATCATCATCTTGCTTCGAAGAATAGGTGGAGGTTATGATGACATCATAGCCACATTCCTCATAGATTTTTTTTATTTCATCTGCATCAGCATCATCAACTAAATCTGCTTTATTAAGACAAATTATAGTTTTTACATCCTGCTTATCCATCATAATCAAAAACCTATCTAATAAATTATAATTAGGTTCTGGATTTGACAGAGCAAAAATAATGACCGCCTGGTCCACATTAGCCACAGCCGGTCTAACTAGTGTGTTATTTCTAGGTAATATGGAAACTATGTTACCTGTCAATTTTTCTTCATCAATAATATCAATCTCTACATTGTCACCTACTGCTGGCTTAATGTTTTGATTACGAAAAGCACCTTTTGCTTTACATTCAAAAATTCTATTATCGTGTAGGTGGATATAATAAAATCCACCTACACCTTTAATAATCTTTCCCTGCATTTATTCTCCTGAACTCTCTGTTACCTCTGTATAGCTTACAGATGTTGAACAGCTAAATGAAGCTGTAATATTATTGCCACCTGCATCAATAATAACTATATCAGCTGAATAACCAGTATTAAACTCAAGACCAGACTTAGTTCCTGATACTGAGTTAGGAGTTCCAGCCACAACAGTTATAGTCTGTTCTGATACAGTAACACCATCAAGTCTTATCTGCACCGTAACAGCCTGACCATCTAATGATGAATCATTACATGTTACAGAACCTGAAATATTAGCAGTATATGTTACAATCTTTTCTTCTGGTCCCTTACTTACTACGAAGTCAATAGTATCGCCTTCTGTAGCCTTAGTACCACTAGGAATTGACTGACTAATTACTCTTCCCTCTTGAACAGTATCACTGAACTCTCTTCCAATAGTACCTGGGTTAAGCTTAACCTCTGTAAGAGATGTCTTAGCCTGCTCCTCTGTGAGATTAAATAAGTTAGGAACACTAACTTCCTTCTTCTCAGAACCATTACTAACAGTAATAATAACCTCTGATCCTTCTGGTGCGTCTGCATTGCCTTCTGGAGTCTGACTTATTACATAGTCTTTTTCTACGTCTTCGCTAAATTCATAAGCGTGTCTAACCTTAAAGCCTGCTTCCTCTAACATAGTTGTTGCCTGCTCATCTGAAAGATCAGCAACACTTGGTACAGCCTTTAACTCGGCACCAGCACTAACCTTAAGTACAATCTCTGTATCTGATGGAACAACTGTATTTGGCTCAACGCTCTGCTCAAATACATATCCTGCCTGTACATCCTGATTATTTTCCTGAACAACTTTTACATTTGTAAAGCCTTCGTCCTCAAGAAGCTTAACTGCAGCAGCCTCAGAGTACTCAAGTACATCCTTCATAACTAAATCTTGTACTCCACCAACTTCAGTAGTAGTTGTTTCTTTCTTCTTGTCGCCACCCTTAAACCAGCCAAGCACATTACCAAGTACTACCATAAGAATAATAGCAAGAATAACTGCAGCGGCAATACCACCAATCATAACTGCTTTCTTAAGACCTGGATCCATCTCTTCATCATCTTCATAGTCAGGCTCCTCATAGTCATCCTGAACCTTCTTGATGCCTGAACGACCTCTAGCTGGCTGCTCTTCATAGTCATCTTCATATTCGTCCTCATCCCATGTATCTTCCATGAGTTGATTGAGTCTTGAATTATTAACTGGGATAGTAGACACTCCGCCTACTGGATGCATCTCTCCCATATTGTTCTGTATTGGATTATTGATAGCAAACGCATTAAGCTGACTATTCTCATATGGATCTCTATACGCACTTGCATCCTTTATTGCCTGAACATCTTCCTTAGTCCACTCCTGAGTAGGGCTATTAGTAATAGCTGTAGGAGCAACTACTATATCAATATTTGGATTATTCTGAACTCTCTTTAAGTCAGCTATAAGGGCACTAGCAGTGAGATATCTTCTCTCTGGCTTCTTCTGTGTAGCCTTCATAATAACCTTCTCAAAGCTTGAATATATGTCAGGATAATACTGTCTTGGTGGAATAATTTCACTCTGTATATGCATAAGCGCTACAGATACATTGTTATCTCCCTCGAAAGGAACTCTTCCTGTAACCATTTCATACATAGTTATACCAAGAGAATAGATATCACTTCTCTCGTCACTGTAGCCACCACGAGCCTGCTCAGGTGAAATATAATGCACGCTACCCATAGCACCTGATGTAAGTGTGGTTGATGTAGCAGCCTTGGCAATACCAAAGTCTGTTACCTTAAGGTTGCCATTTCTAGACACAATAATATTCTGAGGCTTAATATCCCTATGTATGATATGATTCTCATGAGCTGCCTCAAGACCTGACGCTATCTGTATAGCAAAGTCTATAGCTCTATCCATAGGAAGTCTGCCATTCTGAGCGATAAACTCTTTTAAAGTTATACCCTCAACAAGCTCCATAACGATAAAATTAATCTCTTCATCATCATAAACATCGAAAACATTAACAATGTTAGGATGAGTGAGACCTGCTGAAGCCTGTGCTTCTATTCTAAACTTTGTAACAAAATTACGATCATTACTAAACTCTGGCTTAAGAACCTTTATAGCCACATTACGATTAAGTCTGTGACACTTTGCCTTATATACGATAGACATTCCACCAGCGCCAACAACCTCAAGTATTTCATATCTATCACACAATATCATTCCTGGTTTTAACATAACTTATACCCTTTCTGTTATATTCCTCTAAAAAGTTTATTCTGAAATGATGACTACGGATATATTATCCGAGCCCCCATAGTAGTTGGCTCTATCAACCAATGCCTGTGCTGTATCATCTAAGCTGTAATGTTCTACTATAATATCCCTAATTTCATCGTCCTCTACCATGTTCGACAATCCATCTGAACAAAGTAATATCTTGTCATCAGGGCTTAAATCTATTTCGAAAAAGTCCGGTATAACTTCATCCTTAGAACCCATCGCTTTCGTTATGATGTTCTTTTCTGGATGATTACGTCCTTTTTTTCTCTCTAATTCACCATTACGAATTAATTCCTCAACTAAAGAATGGTCCATAGTAACCTGTTTAATATCATCTCCTATAACATACAATCTACTATCTCCCACATTGGCAACGTATAATTTGTTATCTTCAACAACGGCCGCCACCATTGTAGTTCCCATTCCACTTAAGTCAACATCTAAGTTCGCTGTTTTATATATTTCGTTGTTTGCATACAACATAGCTCTTTTTAATATTGCTATAGGATTCTCTAGTGTTGACTTTTTGATAAACTCCACCGTTATATCAATCGCCATTCTAGAGGCCTGGTCTCCAGCTTTATGTCCGCCCATACCATCTGCTACTATGTACAAATTCGGCATAGGTCCCACTGGCTTATCACTGAAATAAATGCAATCCTGATTGCTGCTACGTTTGCTTCCAGTATCAGTTATTCCACTAGATTTCATTAGATTCCTCCTGACTTACCACAGCGTACTTTCTCCTTAACTGACCACAGGCAGCGTCTATATCGCTACCCACACTCCTTCTTATAGTACCATTTATTGATTTTTTTTCAAGTGTTAATTTGAATTTTTCGACAGAATTCTGGTCACTTCTCTTAAAACTTCTCTCATCAATAGGGTTTACAGGTATCAAATTAACATGGCAATTTATGCCTTTTAATAGCTTAGCAAGCTTTAGTGCTTGCTCTTCGGTATCATTTTTTCCTTTTACCAAGCTATATTCAAAGGTTATTCTTCTTCCTGTTTTCTCAAAATATGCCTTGCAAGCCGCAAGGGTTTCCTCAAGAGTATACTGATATGCTATAGGCATAAGCTCCTTTCTCTCTTCATCTGAAGGAGCGTGTAAAGACAGTGCAAATGTAATTGACAAATTCTCCTCGGCCAAATCATATATACGTGGTACTATACCACAGCTTGATACAGTTATGCTTCTTTGGCTTATGTTATATCCTTCTTCATCTGATATAAGTCTTATAAATCTTATCAAGTTATCATAGTTATCAAGGGGCTCTCCTGTTCCCATAACCACTATGTTAGATATCTTTTCTCCTGTGAGTCTCATAGCCGCATAAACCTGCTCTAGCATTTCAGAAGCAGTAAGATTTCTAACTAAGCCTCCTATAGTGGATGCACAGAATTTACATCCCATACGACAACCTGCCTGTGAAGATATACATATAGAATTACCATAGTTATATCTCATAAAAACGGTTTCAATCATCTGACCATCATGAAGCTTAAACAAAAACTTCACTGTTCCGTCTTTGGTAGATACCTGTCTGGTTTCTTCTTTTATAACAGTAAAACCACTCTCTAAAATATCTTGCTTTAAGTTTTTAGGGATATTAGTCATATCATCTAATGAACCTACATACTTTTCATGTAACCATTTAAAAAGTTGTTTTGCTCTAAATGCAGGATAACCCTTTTCCTTTATCCATGTCTCTAATTCAGTTAAGTACATTGATTTAATATCCATACTATTCCTCTTAACCTTTTACTAGTACCGCAAAATAAAAACCATCACAGTTATCAACACCCTGAACAAATAATCTCTCTTCCTTAAGTGTAAATTCAGGATACTTATTCAAAAACCATTTTACATTTTCTTGATTTTCATCTGGATTAATGGTGCATGTGCTATAAAGCAAAGTTCCTTTCGGCTTAACATAGTCACATACCACTTTTAAAATTTCTCTCTGAAGCTTCACTAGCTCAGCTAGTTGCTCTTCTTCTAATCTATATTTTATATCATTCTTTCTGCCTATTATGCCAAGTCCCGAACAAGGCAAATCAGCAATAACAACATCTGCCTCCATATCGGACAACTTCTTAGTTGCATCATGACTACTAATAATCACGTTATCAAATCCAAGCCTATCTACATTTTCCTCAATAAGCTCAAGTTTATCTTCTGATATATCCATCGAATATATCTTTCCTGTTCCATTTAGATATTCAGCAGCGGCAGTAGTTTTTCCTCCCGGCGCAGCACATACATCAATAATAGTATCATCTTGCTTGATGCCTGCTGCCCTTACTGCACACATTGAACTTTCATCTTGAACAGTAAAATAACCTTTTTTGTAACCAGGAACCTTTTTTATGAAATCATAATCAGAAATGAGCAACGCTTTTTCATCATAATATCCATATTCAACAGCAATGCCTGCTTCATTAATCATCTTCTTTAGTTCATCTCTTGATATCTTAGTTGTATTTACTCTTATAGATGTATCTCTATCAGCAAAACAACCATCAAGAATACTAACATAAGTTTCGGGATAATCATTCTTTAGCTTTTTACAAAGCCATATAGGCATAGAATACTTTACTGATAAATATTCTAAGGAATTCTTATCCTTTGATGGTTCCTCTATGTTATCCTTGTTTCTTGATATATTTCTAAGAACTCCATTAACAAATCCAGCCAAGCTACTAAATCCATGCTTTTTTGCAAGTTTAACAGCTTCGTTGCAGGCTGCACTATCAGGCACACCGTCCATATACATAATCTGATATGTGCCCATTCTTAATAAACATCTGATAAGAGGCTTGCATTTATTAATCTTTGTCTTAGAAAATTGATTTATCACATAATCCAAGGTTATGAGGTGCTCCATAACCCCTTCTGAAAGCCTTGTTATAAAGGCTCTCTCTCGCTTATCCTCAAACTGATTCTTTGACAGTGCCTTTGATATTGCTATATTTGAAAATGTTTTCTTGGTCTCAATATCCATTAGTATATTAAGCACTATATCTCTTGAATCCATAAAACGCTCCCTTTAATATTATGAATGTAGCTTCATTCCAACTTCAATCTTGTTGCCATTTAAGAAAGCTACTGTATCCATAGGCTTCTTGCCTTCTGGCTGCAAATTCTTTATAACTAATGCATCTTTTCCGCAGGCAACTGTAAAGGTTTTCTTCGTAACCTCAATAATCTCACCTGGCACACCCTGTTTTTCTACAACATCAGCTTTAAATATCTTAAGGCCTTTGCCGTCTAAAGTTGTATATGCACAAGGCCAAGGATTAAGTCCTCTAATCAATCTTTCAATAGCTACTGCATCCTTGTTAAAATCTATATCTCCCATATCCTTTGCAAGCATGGATGCATAACAGCTCAAGGTGTCATCTTGTTTTTCTCTAACAGCTGTACCATCCTTTAATGCTTCTAAGGTTGTTAGAATAAGTTTCCCACCTGCTACTGCTAACTTATCGTGAAGAGTTGAACCTGTATCATTCGCCTCAATAGGAATCTCAACCTTTTCAATCATATCTCCTGTGTCAAGACCCTTTTCCATATACATAGTTGTAACACCTGTTTTTTCCTCACCATCAATAATAGACCATTCAATAGGTGCTGCCCCTCTGTACTTTGGAAGCAATGACGCATGAATATTGATACAACCATATGGAGGAATATTCAAAATGCTTTCTGGTAAAATTTGACCATATGCCGCAACAACTATAACCTCTGGGGCATATCCCTTTATCATATCAACCATAGCTTCCTCTCTTACCTTTTCTGGCTGATAAACTGGTATATCATATTCCATTGCCTGTTTTTTAACAGGTGTTGGAATTAAGGCTTTACTTCTTCCCTTTGGCTTGTCTGGCTGTGTAATTACTGCCACAACCTCATGACCTGCCTCTACAATTGACTTCAGGGCATAAACCGCAAAGTCCGGTGTTCCCATATATATAACTCTCATCCTTACCTCCAAAAATCCTAGTTATCCTTTGGCTGCTCTACACTATACAAGCCATCTAAGGTTTTATCCTTATAAAGAATACCATCTAAGTGATCAAGCTCATGACAGATTGCTCTTGCAAGAAGTCCTTCGCCCTCAACAGTAATCTCTTCCATATTCTCATCTAATGCCTTGCAAATAACATGGTTCGGTCTTACAACTGTACCTTGTAAACCTGGGAGACTTAAGCAACCTTCTTCTCCCTCCTGTTCGCCATCAGCCTGAACAATAACAGGATTAATAAGAGTTAATGGATCGCCTTCTCCTATATCAATAACAACAAGTCTTTTCAATATACCAACCTGTGGTGCAGCAAGACCCACACCATTAGCTTCATACATAGTCTCATACATATCATCAATGAGCATTTGTAATCTACCTGTCATTTTCTCGATAGGTTTACACTCTTTTCTTAATACGTCATCTCCATCTAATCTAATATTTCTTATTGCCATAATATTGCCTCCCATTTTAATACATATTCAGCGGATTAACGTCCACTGCTATTTTTATGTTTTCTCTTTCGTAGTTATCTACAACATTTCTTATATTAGCAAGCATTTCTGCTTCTTTTGCTTTGATGTATAATACCCTTCTGTATATATCCTTTATCTTTGGTATAGTAGCATCGCTAGGTCCAACCATTCTAACTCCACTATCCTTTGTACATAAAGGCTTTAGTATATTAGCCAATTCCAATGATGCCGAAAGTGCATCTTCACTAACTGAGGATGTTATAAGCACCACCATCATGTTATATACTGGAGGATATTTAAGTAGTCTTCTATAAGTCATCTCTGTATCAAAGAAGCCCTCATAATTCTGGTCTGCAGCAGCTTTTATAGCGTAGTGTTCTGGCTTGTATGTCTGAATTAATACATGGCCCTTTTTTTCTCCTCTTCCTGCTCTTCCTGCTGCCTGAGTAAGTAAATCAAAGGTTCGCTCTCCAGCTCTATAATCATTATCAAAAAGGGATAAATCTGCAAGAATAATACCTACAAGAGTTACATTTTCAAAATCATGTCCCTTAACTATCATTTGAGTTCCAATAAGTATATCTGCTTTATGTTCTAAGAACTCGCTTAAAATATTACTTTGGGATCCCTTTCTTGCTGTTGTATCCTTATCCATACGAAGGGTTCTTGCATTGGGAAAAATTCTATTGATTTCTTCCTCAACTTTTTGTGTGCCTGTACCAAAACCACCAATAAGCTTAGATGAGCAGCTTGGACATTGGCTAAGTTGCCTTTCTATATGTCCACAATAGTGGCACATCATAAAACCATTATTGTGAAGAGCTAAAGAAACATCACATTTTGGACACTTAACCACTTCTCCACATTCTCGACATGATACAAAGGTATTAAGACCTCGCCTATTAATAAAAAGCATTATCTGTTCTTTCTTCGATAATCTGTCCGATATAAGATCATATAGTTCTTTGCTTACAATACTTCGATTGCCCATTCGTAACTCTTCTCTCATATCAACCACTGATACTGTTGAAAGTTCCATACCATAAGGTCTATATGGTAACTCCCATAGCTTGTATTTACCCAGCTTTGCCATAGCATAGCTTTCCATACTAGGAGTAGCCGAACCAAGAATAACTGATGCACCTTCTAGTCTAGCCCTTTCTATAGCAACCTCTCTAGCGTGATACTTAGGTGTCTGATCACTTTTGTAAGCACCATCGTGTTCCTCATCTATAACTATAAGGCCTAGGTTTTTACAAGGTGTAAATAAGGCAGAACGTGGACCAATAACCACATCAACCTCCTTATTCTTAGCTCGCATAAATTCTTGATACTTTTCGCCCTTGCTCTGCTTAGAATTAATAACTGCCACCCTATCTCCAAAATGCTGTTTAAAACGAGCAACATTTTGATAGGTTAAACCAATCTCAGGAATAAGTACTATAGCCTGTTTTCCTTCCTTGATAACCTCTTTAATACAGCTAATATAAACTTCTGTTTTTCCGCTTCCTGTCACACCATGTAAAAGATATGTGTAATACAGCTTTGCAAGCTGATTATCTTTAAACTCATCAACCAAAGTTTGCTGGGAAGGATTAAGGTTAAGCACTGGGGCCTTATCAAGATTATAATCCCTTTCTTCCACTCTTATGGCTGTCTTTCTAATCTTTTCCTTTACAGGCATAACTGTCTTAAGAGCATCAAACATAGTCGAACCATACTGTTCTCTAATCCAAGCTGCAAGTTTAATCAGCTTTCCTTCAATCTGTAGGCTCTTATCTGGTATGCCAGTTATAGATTTCATCTTAGTAATATCAAAATTAGGTTCTGTAGTTATATTTATAACATATCCCCTTCTGTTTCGATTACTCTGTCCAAATGGTACCTGCACCTGCATACCAATCTCTATGCTATTTTCCAATTCTGCAGGAACCATATACTGAAAGGTTCTGTCTATGGCCTCATGCGAAATATCTATTATTATATCCGCATATTTTTGTGACATCTTCTTCCTCCAATATTTCACGTATGAGCACTCGCTCATCCATACTATGTTTCACGCCTTCAATCTCTTGATAATCCTCATGACCTTTTCCAGCAAATACTATAACATCTCCTGGCTTTCCGTTCATAATAGCGTATCTCATAGCTTCTTTTCTATCTAATATTTCTACATATTCACCTGTTGTTTTACCTATACCAACCTTGATATCATCAATAATATCTTGAGGGTTTTCAAATCTAGGATTATCGCTGGTAATTATAGTAAGATCTGCCATATTACCAGATACCTCTCCCATCTCAAATCTTCTATCCTTTGAGCGATTACCTCCACAGCCAAATAAAGAAACAAGTCTCTTTGGCTTATATGCTTTAAGAGCTAAAAGCAGGCTTTCCAATGCCATTGCATTATGAGCATAATCAATCATAACTGTAAACTCATTAGAAACAGGTATCATTTCTACTCGTCCTCTTACCTTCACCCTTGTAAGAATATCTTTGATATCCTCAAAAGGAACGCCCATCTCATAGGCTACTGCAATAGCGGCTAAGGAATTATGCACAGAAAATTCTCCTGGCAAATCAACCATGACCTTACCCTCTAACTTACCTGCAAGATTGTACTCTATACCAAGTACACCTTCCTTAGAGTAAAGCTCAAGCATAGACGCACCATAATCTGCATTTTCTTTAATTCCATAGGTTATTATCTCACAGGTAGCAGTCTTGCCCATAACCTCAGCATAGCTATCATCTATATTTAAGATACCCTTTTCGCACATTGTAAAAAGCTTTGCTTTCCACATCATGTACTCTTCAAAGGTTTTGTGTTCATTTGGACCAATATGATCCTTTGAAAGATTAGTAAATATACCATAATCAAACTCTACACCAGCAACTCTATCTAGCATAAGTCCCTGAGAGGATA
>JAGAKD010000015.1 GCA_017625815.1 Lachnospiraceae bacterium
ATTGATTTATAAAGCTTTATGAGGATTTAATAAAATATAGAAACTTACATCAAAATCGTCAATTTATAACAATTCCTAGTTTCATTTTTTCGTCTCCTTTTATTTACCTATATCATATTTCGTGATATTATCTACGTTACTAAAAGCCTAAAATGTGAAACCAGCTCGTTGTCCACGTTGTGGCTGGCCTGTTTTTTAGGCTTATGTTTGCTTTATGGTCAGGCGGTATGTATAACATAAAAAGAGCCTGACACAACATATTATAATACCATAGTCAGACTCTTTTTTCAACTTTTATATTATCTTATTATTCTATCGGATTATATTTTCCCATCAAAGACACATATTTTACGGTATATACACCTTCTATTGCAATAATCTCCAAAATATCCGTCATCATAAATCGACCATATATATTCTCGCACTCACCAATAGCTACTGTTTTAAGTCGAAATTTATTTTTCTTATAGTCATAATATATTATTTCCGCCATTTTATGCTTACTACGTGGATTCATAAAGATTGATTGAATATATGCCAATATTATGACTTTATTATTAAGGTCTTTTACCTGCTTAATATCATAGAGCAACCAAGCTATAAACAATACAGCCATTACTAAGACTATGTTCCATTCTATTCTGTCTAAATGTCCCCAAATTCGAATGCGATCTTCATAAGTTCCTGCCTCTATTTCTGCCCTATAGCGATCTTCAATAAACATTCTAGAGATTTTGGATGTAAATATTATAAAAATGAAACCAAAAAATATCACAATACTCCTATCTTTTCTTATCCTTTCAATAACCTCTTTATCAACTATCCTTTCTGGTTCTCGTTTAAGCTTATCTCTATTTACTTCACTTATATCTTTTATTTCTCGCCTTCGTCCATTCCATATAACAAAAGCCAACGCAAATATGCAAACATAAAATAGTACATTTTGTATTTGATTGAAATCTATATCTACATAATTATTCGTCTTTAACATTATCATACCTTTACACCTATTACACCAATATCTCACTTATTGTCTCATATATTTTTTCTTTGCTGGCAGGTTTCAATATATATCCTGCCGGTCTTAGCTTAATAACCGCTTCTATATGATCCTTGTCATTTACTCCGGTTAAAAATACCACTGGAACGTCTTTCGCCTCATCAACCTGTCTTATCATCTCAAGGGTCATTTTTCCGTCACACATTGGCATTTCATAATCCAAAAAGATAATGTCCGGAAGTTTTTTCCCTATCAGCGTCAATGCCTGCATACCCGATGTTGCCATTTGCACATCATATTCATCCTTTAACATCTCGTTTAGTGCACGAAGCTGAATAACACTATCATCTACTAATAATATACTTTTCTTTACATTGTTTTCAACAACCCCCTCTTCGCCGTATGTCATATTTATTCTTCTGCAGATTTCTTCCATAATAGTTTCTTTGTTCTTTTGTCGTGTGATAGTACTAAATTGCGGTTCTTTCATATAAACCTTCATAGTCTCTATCTCACCCTCTGAACCTATGAATACCACTGGAGTACGAGCATAATTAAGCTTAAGCTCCATAAACATTTTTTCATTATCCTTGTTTAACCCTATAAGACTTATGACCACAACATCAGGATGATTGAGTTTTAACATACCTTTAACCATATCCGCTTTGTCAATGCACGCCTGTACTTGAAAGTATTCCATCAGAAAATTACTCATATCCTGAAATACTGTGTTAAACTTGCCTACCAAAAGTATTTTCTTCATTTCCATTCACTCCTTATCCTATCGATGTTGCTTACAGCTTCCTCTGCTTGTAAATTTAGTACTTGCTCCATTACCTTTTCAACTAAAGGTTCTATATTTTCTGGATATTTGTATTTTTTTAATTCACCACATACAAAATCTGCAGTATTATAATCGCCATTTTGAAGATTCATCGCCAACATATCAAAATATAATAATACTTCATCCACATTTATCACTTCCAACTTTTCTTCTTTCGGAAACACATCACTTATTCGCAATCTGTGATTTTCAATCTCTTCTAATAATATCGGATGCAATGCATGTATCCTTGATATATTTTTTTCACTAGCAGCAACTTCCAGCAATCTGGCCAATTTTGACAACAACATAGCTCCAACTAATGCTGAGGTACTCTTTAATGCATGAACCTCTATACGATACAGTTTTAAATTATCTTCCTGCTCAATATTTTCATATATTGCAGATAATTTTCCTGTCAAACCACCTAACATATTGTAAAATTCTTCAAGCATACTTAATACTATTTCTTTACTTTTCAGTAAATTAAATGCATAATCCAAATCGAATTCATCAATTTGTGGCAGTTCGATAGTTTCTATAACCTCTTCTGCTTCATTTCTGGCATTAGTTATCAAATGGCCTGGTAAATACTTAAGAATTATCTTATCTAATTTTTCCGGAATAACAGGTTTAGTAAGGTAATCATCAAAACCTTCTTTCAAAAATTGTTCCTTAGCTCCAACAACAGCATTCGCCGTAAGCATTATAACAGGCGTATTTTCGCACAATTTTCTCTCTTTTATAATATGTAATGTTTCCACTCCATCCATAAATGGCATCATATAGTCAAGAAACACCAAATCATACTTATATTTAGACATCATATCAATACATTCTTGTCCACTACTAGCTTCATATACCTGCATCTTTGTTGCCTTCAAGAATCCTTTAACAACCCTACGATTTATTTCATTATCGTCTACCACTAATACTTTCGCATTTTCCGCAAAATAGTTTGAACCACCAGTGTATTCTTTAGAATCATTTGCTGCACGTACATAAAAATCACCTATTGGCTCACTATTGTTTATTTTTTGATTTATTGCAAATGAAAACTCACTACCCTTGCCGTATTCACTTTGAACCTTCAGTTCACTATCCATCAAGCCTAGAAGCTGTACAACAATGCTCATACCTAAGCCTGTACCTTCTATGCTTCTATTTCTTGATTCTTCTATACGTTCAAATTTACTATAAAGTTTGTCTAAATCCTCATCTTTTATGCCAATACCTGTATCTTTTACAGAATAATTCAATGTGGCAATATCACCGTTTATTTCTGCTCTTACAGTCATTATTACTGTTCCTTTTTCAGTGTATTTTACTGCGTTGGTAAGCAGATTAACAAGAACCTGTCTTATTCGTAAATCATCGCCGAAATATCCTACGGGCATATTTTGATCTATATCAAAGACAAGCTTTAAACCTTTCTTTTTCGCCTTTAAATCTATCATATTGTGAAGATCGTTAAAAAGGCTGTATATCTCATAATTAACAGGGATAATCTCTAATTTCCCTGATTCTATCTTCGACGAATCTAATATCTCATTAACAATACTAAGCAATGTATTTCCTGCGCTCTTAGCATCATATGCATATTTTTTCACTTCATTTTCGGTACTTTCTCTAAGTATCATCTCATTCATACCTATAACCGCGTTGATAGGTGTTCTTATTTCATGAGACATCTTAGCTATAAAGTCTGATTTTGCTCTGTTTGCAGCATCTGCCCTAGCTGTTTCTTCTTTAAGTAAACCGATAAGTACTGCATCAGGACTGGCCACCGTCATATACATGAACAAACAAAACAATGTTACACCAAGGCTAGATGTCAAAGCCTCCGGATTAAACAACTGAAATAACGATGTACCCAGAACAGACAACAAACCCAAAGCTGCTGCCAATTTATTTTTATTGGATATGTTATTCCTAAAATTGTGTAAATGCCACACAATCAATCCCATATAAACACCAACACATACATACAAAACATATACACCCACCCCATACGAATAATTTGCAGTAGGATGCTCCATATAATAAAGCGGTGCAAATATATTAATCACAAAAACAACCACACACGGTAAATATGCCTTTTTTTTCCCTTTAAGAGTTCTGCCCAATTCTTTTTCAACAAGTGCTGCCAGATACAAATAAAGAAGCAACATTAATATAGTCACCGACATAAAAAAGCATATATGTATTACTCGATTAACCAGCG
>JAGAKD010000168.1 GCA_017625815.1 Lachnospiraceae bacterium
CTGAGATCCCATGTGTTTTTTAATTTTTTATGTATTTCTGTGCATGTTGCATAAGTATAAAGAAAGAGAGCTAGTATGACTAACTAACTCTCATGCTCTATTCTGTTGTGTGTGGTTGTACTTACTTACTGCCTCGGCTTAAGCAAACTTAAGTCTTTTTGGAAGTTCTTAAATGTTATTAAGTTACTGAATAAGAAGCTTCTTGTATCAAATAGGGTTATTATGTTCTTCTGTATATCTATACTGAATGTCTCATCAAGATATGGCCTCATTGCGTATATATGCTTACACTTCTCTCCATTATACTTCCTGATTATATTACTATCCCAGATTGTATACCAAGTAGATTGGTCTTTCTTAAACTTAATTATTGCTGTAGGCTCTTTAAGTCTTCTCTTAGTTATTAAGGTATCATCAGTCTTAATAGCATTCGTAAATGTTGATGCTGTAGGTAATAAGATATCTGCTATAGTTCCCTTACGTCTCTGCTTATATGCCTCTGTAGGCTCTATAAAGTGTATTACTGCTCTCTTCTTCTTTAGCTTATATATTCCCCAAGTCTCAGGTATAAAATTAAATGCACATAAAATATCAGAACTCTCTTCCAAGGTATTTCCAAGAAAGAATATCTTAGTTCTTTGCTTTGTACTTCTTACCAAGTTCTCAAGCTGATTTACAAGACTATATACAATATCAAATGTATTCTTTTCTCCCTCTTCTCTCTGGAACTCATCTATAGCTATGTTATAACGCATATTGGGGTCATTTAAGAAGTCTTTATCAAAAATGCTTCCTTTGTCATTATAGAAAGTACTAATAGCATAAACACGCGCCATAAGCTTCTTCTCAAGTATCTTAGTCTTTCCATTTATATCTGGCTCACTTCTCTTAGTTACTTCATATACATTATTTCCACTAGTAACTAAATCTAAATTGTACTTTCTTCTTAGGTCGGGGTCAACTAACTTCTCAGCATTATTCTGTAATAACTTCCTACTTGCTGCCTCAGTAAGTCTTAACCAAGTAAACGGTATTCCCTTGTTCTTATACTGGTCAACAAAAAAATTAGTCACTGAATAACTCTTTCCAGCTTCTCTTCCTCCAAGCAATAAATAAAACATTGCCCAGTTAGCATGACCTAGTATAGGACGTAAGTTATACCACTCATATTCCCGCTGGACAGCCGTTTTATGGGCTGCCACAGCTTTACTAAATGCACTCATTAATTACTACCAAACCACTGTTGACTTATCAGTAGCTCTGCTGCCTTTCCTGAATTTCCTGCCTTCTTAAGCGCTCTATATTCTTTAGCCAATTCCTTAGAATACTTATCAGCAAACTCAGTAGTAGTTATATTCTTTAAATCCTCAAGCTTTACCTTAATTCCTATCTTAGCAAGAGCTTTCTTCTCAGCTAAGGCAGTATTATATCGGGTAGAATATCTTGCACTATAGATAATATCTTTCATAGGATTCTTAGAGGGATTCTTAGGGTCAGTCAATAATTCCTCATATCTTGATATAAAAGCTCCCTCTTTAATAGGTATAAGTCCCATACTCTTTATTGTTGACGCATATTTAGCATAACGGTCCTTGTAAAATTGTGCACTGTGTTTATATTTCATTGAAGTAAATTCCTTTCTCATAATCAAATTTCCAACCGATTATTCCGGCTTTATATATATCTCCCCAAACCCAAGATGTTCTATCTGGCTTGGAAGCATCTAATGTAGATTGTCCTCTCAAAACTGCTTGATACTTACCATTCTCAATAAATTCATAAGCACCATTACTTTTGGCTCTAAATAAACAGTTAATATGGTCATTCTCCCACTCACCAAGTCTCTTACCTTCACCCGGTCCGTGATAAATATCACCTTGATACCAAATACCATCAGTATTAAAACCAAGTAACTTACGACCACTAAATCTAAGTATACAAGCAAGTTGCTCAATTCTTCTATTATTGTCTGCAATAGCATCCTTACTTAAGTTAGCCCACTCAGCAGTACGTCCATTCTTAGAAGACTGCATCCATCCTATAGTATAATTAAGTATTGCTTTATACATAGGGTCAACCTTACGTAAGGCATAAAGTTCTTCTATAACAGGTCTAAACTCTGGGTGCGTATTAGCTAGTCCTGCTGGATAACTATTGTGGAAGTCTATATGATGTACATTACTTAATCCAGGATGATTTTCATCATGTAATTCCAACATCTCAATTAAAGGACTCTCTATAGTCTCTTTAACCTCAAGTCCATTTTCTATCTTGTAATCATCTAAGTCTATTCCATATTCCAAACACTTATCATCAAAGGCTGCAAATGCTTGACTCGGATATATTTCAGGGGCCTTCTTTCCTTTAAAAGTACCAAACTTAAGTACATAAAGCTCACCGCCTAAAATAATTGTTAACATAACTCCTAAAGAACTCTTCTGAATGTCCCAAGCATAACAATTATGTGTTGATACTTTAGAACCTTTAGCAATAGCGCCTCCTTTAGTTCTTATAATAGTATTCATATCAGTATTAAGTAAATAAGTATATAATTCATTAAATATTACTTCATTTCCTATTATAGGCTCTAAATATACTGGCTTTGCTGCCCACTGATTATGGTCAGTTCCTTGTAAACACCCAGATAGCTTAGAATCTATAAATTCCTTAATCTTCATATAGTCTGTTATACAACTCACTTTCTAACTCCTCTTTGGCTTTCTCATAAGCCTTACTAAATTTCTTAATAAAATATCTAATACGATTATAATTACCGTCATCAATATCTTGCCAATAAGCATTAGTATAATATATCACACAGTCAGCCTTTCTATATACTACCAGAAAATACTTGTTACCGCTCTTATATAATACAATCTTATGCTTATTCTTTGGGTTCTTAACTATCTCTAAAATGTCTTTAGAAATCCTTACCGGAAAACAACTATAATAAAAATTATAGTCTTTCTTAAGCTTGTATATAAGCTCAGGAATTTCTTTAAGCCATTCATCTTTAGAGAGCTGCTTCATAATGTTTTATCACCCTCTCCATTATTTGCTCTTTAAGACTTGGTTCTATATCTTTCCAAGACTTAATTAACTCATTATACTGTCTCCACATAATAGTATCATGATTCTTTTTTGCCTCCTTTTTAAGATATTCAAGCATCTGAAGGTTCTTAAAATCTCTAGCTTCCTCAATATGAGAATCATAATATCTCAGTCTTGCTTTTACTGTAGAAATATTAGATCTTAATTTGTGTGCTAACTGAGCATTCTTTTCATACTTAGCTTTTTCATACTTAGCTTCATACTTAGAAAGCTTATCCTCATAAAACTTTCTTGGCTTAGATAGCATACACTTAAGCTCTCTTGTAGACTTCGGTCTCTCTTTAGCTACATTCTCTTTAGGTGTTAATAACTGTAAATTACTAAGTCTGTTGTCAGTCTTATCAGAATTTATATGGTCAACAACATATCCTGCAGGAATAATTCTATTATACCAACAATAAACAAGTCTGTGTACTCCAAAACTTATCTGACCAGTTGAATTATGTCTTAAATCTATAGGACAAGCTTTTCTTCTTGCAGGGTCATATAATACTACAGTATAATACCTACCATCAAAACTTTGAGTAACTTCTCGGTCTCCTTTATATATACGTCCATCCTCTGAAATAAATGTAATTCCAAGATACTCTAAATAATCTCTAGTTAATTCTTTTGCATAATTAGTGTTCATTTTATACTCCCTTCCATTCTATAATCAAATTTATTACAAATATAATAATTCTAAGTAAATAAATAATTGCCCAAGCAGCAAGTTCAATAATTGCTGGTAAACATATTACCCATCCTGGCAATACCCAAATATTTGTCCAAGTTAATAACAATAATAATCCTGATAAAAATAGTAACATTATTTATTCCCCCTTAACTGTTCTTCTTTTAGGTTATGAACTAAATCACTAGTTCTAATTTGTTTCATTTCTAAATATTTAACTTTTTTAACTAATTGGTTGATTGTGATACCGTTTAAAATTGATGATACTCCTATAATAAATATTAAAATGTGTGTCATTAGTTATTCTCCTTTTCTTTTGCTAATTCTATTTCTGCCAATCTTTCTGCTAATAGTCTTGTTACTTCTTTTGAACATTTTGCTTGTCTGCGTTCTTCTATAGCAGGTAATATAATAAATAAATAAATTTGAACGGCAATTCCTGTTAATACAAAAAATATTGCTGCTCCAACAAATATCCAAATTAAAATATTAGTAATCATATTATCTATTCTCCTCCAAATATATATCTATTTCTTCTTCTTCATTTAAATCCATATCAAAACCCGGTAAGTCTGAATCATAATCAGAAAAGTACTTTCTGGTTACATTACCCGTATATGGATTATAAAAATCTACATAGTCATCTATTGCAACATGAAGTTTCATACTCTCTTTATCAAAAGATAATCTCAATTTTTTCATTGTTTATTCTCCTTACCTTTTATAATTTTAATATTGCATCCATCAGCTTTCTTAATTTCTATATCAAAATTATTCTTACATAATTGTTCAGTAATAAATAATTCCATAAGCTCAGCCATTAGACTATTTTCATTAAGAATAAATACAGCTTCATCATCAGCTTTTAGTAATTGGTCATATTCTTCTAAAAACTGTTCTGCTTTTTCAATTTGTGTTTCTTTGCTCATAAAATACCTTCAGATTTAAAGTCTCTCGACTATTATTTAAGTAAGTGTTTCGCTCACTATTATATTATACAATAAAAGTTTGCTATTTTCACACCCCTCATTTTAATTTTGCATATAATTTTAAAAAAATTTTCAAAAAATGGAAGAAGTATTATTTTTTATTATAATATCAAATGCAAAATTAAATGTACAATGGAAATATTGTATAATAAAATAGAGAGACCCACTTGTTTATATTAAGTAAAATCAGAGATGTCGGAATGCACCCGAAGAGGGACCGAGCTTTGACTAGTGAGCTAAGCTAGATTACTTTAAACTTGAACGGGCTGCAACTCTAATATTTTTAAAGAAGGAGTATAAAATATGTTAAAGATTGCATTTGGAATGACTCTTGGCTTCTTTATGATTTCAGGAATCTTGGCTATTGCTTATAAGATTCACGAGAAGAGAGAAGAAAAGAAAGCTATTAAAGCAATGAAAGACGCCTATATTTGTAAGAAATGCGGCGCAATGAAAACAGACGAAGAATAATAATTAAAGGAATATCTTATGGATGAACAATTAACTAACGTATCGAGTGAAGAAATGTCTAATGACAGTGTAGACTATGTTGCAGCTATAAATGAACTAAAACAAAACTCTGTCAGCAAGGAGCGTTACAACAAACTAGAACAAGATAATAAACGACTCCTAGATGCATTAGTAAATAACAAACAAATTGATATTCAGGAGAAGCCTAAAGTTGACGTTGCTGAAGCCAGAAGAAATCTTGCGGAAGTCTGTGAAACTGGGTGCACACAGCTCGAGTTTTTTGATAAGGTTTTAGCACTAAGAACAGCGGTTCTAGAGTCAGGTGGGCCAGATCCATTTTTACCTGTCGGAAGTAAAGTACAGCCAACTTATGAGCAGATTGAGAGACAGAATGAAATACATGCAGGAATTCAAGATATGATAGACTTCGCAGAAGGTGATCCAGGAATCTTTAATGCCGAATATCAAAGACGTGTTGTTGATACTATGCCTCAATTAAGAAAGACTAGATAAAGGAGTAACACAACATGCCACAATTTAATGGTACATTAAAACACAATGAGATTTTCAATGCCATTTATAACATGATTATCTCACAGCAAGTATTTGCAGACAATATTGCAGATACCAAATCAACACTCGCAGATATGTCAAGAGTAGACGGTTCACTTTACGGTGATACTAAACTTTATTACTCAACTGACGTATTAAAATCAATTGAATGGACTAATGACGCAGAAGCACAAAATCTTCTTAAGCTTCACAGACCAGAAGCACCTGAAGTACAAGCAATTACTATTGACCAGTTCAGAATGATTCCTCTTACAGTTGACAATTATCTTTCTAAGAGAGCGTTTAGCACTGAAGGAACTTTCTCTCAATTCGCTTCACAAATGCTTGCATGGATGCGCGATACTAAGAAAGTATATGATGCAACTCTCTTCAACAGCTTTGTAGGTACTCACGAAGCAGGTCTTGAGAATGATGGTAAGGGAGCAAAACAGCAAAGAACCGTAACTTTACCTGCTGAGCCAACTGGTGATGAAATAAATGTAGAAGCTTACAACAGACTTGTAGCTTCAGCTATTGCAGAAGATGCTGCTGACCTCTTAGTAGAACTTGAAGACGTATCAAGAGACTTTAATGACTATGGTAACCTTCGTTCTTACAATGCAGGTGATCTTGTGTATGTATGGAACAGTGAGTGGGTAAACAAGATTAAGAAACTTGGTGAACCTACTATCTTCAATAAAGAAGGACTTATTGACAAATTTGCACAACACGTGCTTCCTGCAAGATACTTTGGTAATATTAATACAACTAGTGGTACTACTGGCGGAACTAATATTACTATCAGATCTCGTATTGAGAAAGACTATAATACTGTAGAACCTGATAAGCCTGGCTATGATGCTAGTAAGCACATTTTCCCTGGTGATTTGCTTCCTGCAAATACCGCTTACGAAGCTAATGAGACTTACAGCCAAGACAGCTCTATCGTATACAAAGTATATCACAAGAATTCAATTCCGTTCATGACTGCGTTTGAGACAGGTACTGAGTTCTTCAACCCACGTTCACTTACTCAAACTCATTACTTAATTTGGGGATACAACGCGCTTGAGAGCCTTAAGAACTACCCGTTCATTACTGTTAAGGCTACTAACGCCGAGTAAGCATAATATATTCCTCTTTAAAGCTTTCTAAGGACTTGGCTTCTAATTAAGTCCTTAATTTTATATAAGGAGTGATTTAATGAAATCAGACTTATACTTTTTACAATTTAATAACTATTATAATAGAAAGTTAAAGTATCTTCCTAATATTACAGACTATGAAGACTATATTGAGTTAGTTGTAAATAATAGTGCTTTTAAGCCTAATGATTATATATATACTACAATAGAGGGTGTTAAAGCTTACGATGATAACGGCTTTAGGGCAGACTACATGCTTCAAGTACAGATAGACTCACAAAATAGACCTGTTATTGTTAGTAGATGGTTTGTTATTGACGCTATCAAAATAGGTGATGCTAAGTATGACATAAGTCTATTTAGAGATACTCTTGCTGACTATTATAACGAAATACAAAATGCACCTAT
Source organism: Lachnospiraceae bacterium (assembly GCA_017625815.1). Taxonomy (GTDB): domain Bacteria; phylum Bacillota; class Clostridia; order Lachnospirales; family Lachnospiraceae; genus Coprococcus_C. The sequence goes on from JAGAKD010000168.1 coordinate 7,350, forward strand.
ATTTGTTGAGAAAGCAATGTTAGATGCAAATAACCCACTTATCTTCAATCAAGAAGATATGACCTTTAACCAAATTAGACAACAACCTCAATTACTTAATGATATTACTGAATGTCCTTGGATAGTAGGTTATGTTCCTAAAGATGCCGAGTTTAATGGTATTGTTTCAACAACTTATAATATAACTGGTAATCCTGATATTACAGTAGAAAGTATAGATGATTGGGGACTTAGTGACTATTTAAGTAATCAATATGTATTAAATAGTATTTATACTAAATATAGATATAATGAAATGCAGAGAAGACAGTGGGGAGGATTCCAAAACTCTTATGACTGCACTAACTATGAATATACTGTAGGTAAACATAAAGTAGGTGTTAATCCACTTACTGCTACTAAAACTGCTATCAATACTTGGCAAGGTTGGTTAGATGAAAACAGTCCTGCTACCGGCAATTATAATAATGATACATTTACAGGAACTTACTATTATATAGATGTTTCAGCTCCACCTAATGATTATTATTCTAAAGTAGCTAACGACACTACTTATAATACTTATTTAACCGGCCTTTTAGAAAATAAATATAGTCAGCTTACTGATGTACAATTTCAGGAGCTTAATGACCTTAACGACCAAATTCTTTATGAATCTTCTACTGGTATATATTACAGACTTAAAGTTAACTTAGAAGTATTCACAGAAGCATTTAGTATTGCTAATGAGCAAGCTATGGTATCTAAGCTCAGAGAGTTTATAGGAACACCTGCAGGAGGTAGTACTGTATCTAATACTTTTACTATTTCAGTAGAAGGCTATAAAGCTTGGATTACTTTAGAGCAAGTAAATGCAGAACTTAAAATAGACTTTGGAAGTGATGGTACTAATAGATATCATCTTGAAGATGAAGCTTTTGATATGTTCTGTATTCCTTATGGAGATATTTATGTCTTTGAAGCTGATGTAGGTTTTAAAACAAATAAAATAGGACCTGCTATAGCTACTGAATTGTGCGCAAAAGTAGGCTCAGATAAGATATATGATATCCAGCTTCTACCTTATTGTCCTGTACAGTATGCGTGGGATGATGAATATCATTCATTAGACCTTACTAAAACTTCTTACAAGCTTATTACTGATGAGAATGATAAAAAGATATCTGTTCTTATCTGGTGTAGAAAGAGTAATTTTAATTTTAATATTGAATGTTATATTCCTAATGTAGGTGTAGCACTCGAAAAGAAAATAAGAAGTCAAACTAGACTTTATAGACTTTCTAGTCCTAATGGTAATGGTATATTTGAATTCAATCCTTACAAGAATGGCGGACTTGATTTCTTAAGAGTAGATTGTACTTACAAACCTTTCAACCCTTATATCAGAGTTGCACCAGTATTTAAGGAACTTTACGGTTATGGCGGACAGTATGACTACAGAGGTCTTATTCTCGGTGGTGATTTTAGCTTAACTCAAATGAGTAATGCTTGGGTAGATTATCAGCTTAGAAATAAAAACTATCAAGCTACCTTCGACAGACAAATAGACCACTTAGAAGTTCAGAATAAATATCAAAGAATAAATGAAATCTTCGGTGCTGTTACAGGTAGTGGAACTGCTGCTGTAAGCGGTGCATTAACTGGTAGTATGATAGGAACTTCTGGCGGACCTTACGGAGCTATAGCCGGAGCGGCTGTAGGAGCGGCTGTAGGTGTTGCTTCAGGTGTTGCTGATATAGTTATTAGTGAGAAGCTAAGAAATGAAGCAATAGATTATACTAAAGACCAGTTTGGTTATCAGCTTGGTAATATTCAGGCTTTACCAACATCTCTTAGTAAAACTACTGCTCTCAATATAAATAACCCACTAGTACCTATGTTAGAAGTATTTATATGTACACCTACTGAAGAAGACGCCTTTAGAAATAAAATAAAATATAACGGAATGACTGTAATGGCTATTGGAACTATGAGTCAATATTCAGAAGGTTATTTCAAAGGCAAACTAATAAGACTTGAAGGTATTAGTGATGATTATCATATTATTAATACTATAGCAAGTGAACTTAATAAAGGAGTATATTTATCATGAGTTTACAACAAGGAGTAAATCAACTATTGGGAATAGGCGCTACTGCTTTGCGCCTAGGTCCTAATTATGAAAGAAATGTAGAGCTAAGAAAGTTAAGTAAACAGGACGTAGCTTTAGGTAAGCAAAGAGAATTACAAGAGAGTGTAGGCAAGACTGTATTAGCAAATAACTTAACTAAACTGGAAGCTCTAGATGATGTTATTCAAGAGCAAGCAAATGTAGCTCAAAAGCAATTTGAACTTAAACCCTCAGAAAAATCTTATCAAAAGTATTCTACTGCTAGAGGAGAAGCTCTTCAAGCAAATCTTGAAACAGAAATACTTAGAGAGAGAATAGCAAGGTCTTTTGAAAGAATGAGAGCAGCAGGTCAAGCAAAGTATGTACAAAAAACTAGATATCAAGAGTTAAGGGACTCTTTGGAAAATGACGATACCTTCAGTAGATTAGGAGAATCAGCTAAGGATTATATAGTAAAACAACAACTTAAGGAGGATAAAGATGGCAAATAATGCAAGTATAAATATTGCTTCAGTAAATCCTGAAGTAAAAGCTCAACTTGAAAGAATAGCTACTAAGACAAAATGGAATGACGATAAGCCTGCCCTTAAGCCAAGTATTAAAAAAGTTTTAAGAATTATAGACGAACAGACAGCTATCAATAGATACACTTGGTATAACTTACCAGAAGGTCTTGACGGACAGATGATAGAGAGAATTCTTTATTACAAAGGTCAAGCAATGTTCTTCTATGATAAAGTAACTGATAAGTTTTATTTCTTACCTTATGCTCTTGATGGTAGTATAGATATTTATGGTAGATATACAGGAGTAAGACCACTTCCTTTCAATGGCTCTACTGAAGTTAAGAAGGATGACAAATTAACACCTTTAGCTAAATACTTAACAGAACTTACTAAAGAACCTGTTTATGATATTTGGTTAGATGAACTTACTACAGATGTTTTAGAGAATAAGTGTGTTCTTCTGAGTGATTATAGTAAGCAAATAAGTCAAATAAATATTCCAAGACAAATACTTAATGACCCCTTACTTGATGTAATGTCAGACTGTATACCTTTCCTGAGAACAGCTCTCTTGGGTGGAACTGGTGTATCAGGTATGAGAGTACGTGTTGAAGATGAAGCTTATAATGTTAAACTTGCTTCTGCAGCTATGGATAATGCAGCTCTTAATGGCGAGAAGTATATTCCTATTATAGGTGATATTGATTTCCAAGAACTTACTGGCGGTCAGTTAGCAAAAGCAGAAGAGTTCTTACTCAGTATGCAAAGTTTAGATAACTTTAGATTATCTACATATGGTCTTGATAATGGTGGCTTGTTCCAGAAGAAATCTCACGTACTTGAAGCTGAGCAAGAAATGAATCAAGGCTGTGTAGGTCTTATAAATCAAGATGGACTTACTTTAAGACAGACTTTCTGTAATATTGTTAATAGTATAACAGGACTTGGTATTTGGTGTGAAATCAGTGAGAATGTTATAGGTATGGATGAAAATATGGACGGTCTTATAGGAGACGAACAGGATGGTCAAATGCCTGTAGATGAAGGAGGCGAAGAGAATGTTTAATCCTTTCCATGATGAATACTTATTTGGAAATAGTGTTAATTCAAAATTTAAACAAGTTTTTCCAGATGCAGAAACATTTGTAAATGAATACAATAATTCACCTTTATCAGCCGATGTTGGTAAGATAAAAAATCCTGAATTAGTTTATTATTTACTAATGAGTAGATATGCTAATTCTACTATAGCTGCTGCTAGTGAAGAGAGATTTAAGTATGACCTATTTAGTACTATATTTATGTATGGACCTGCTTGGGAGAGAAGATTAGAAATCCAACATGAGATTATAGGTACTGATATAGATGAAGCGGTTTTAGGAAGTCAAAGAATTATTAATAGAACTAATAATCCTAGTACACCTCCTGGCCCTGATGCTTTCCACATTTTATCTACAGTAGATGACCAAACTGTAGATGGCTGGAAGAAAAACAAATTAGACGGTTATGAGAACTTACTTATGTTAATTGATACTGATGTGACAGAAGAATTTATAGGCAAGTTTAACAAATTATTTATTAAAGTGGCATTTGAATACATGCCTTGGTATATTTAGGAGGTAATTATGGAACCAATTATTCAATCAATCTCTGACTTTTTAGTAATGTTATATCCTTATATCATTGCTATCATCCCGACACTTACAGCTATATCTACCTGTACAGCAATAGCAGTAGCTATTATGTGTAAGTTCAAAGAGCTTAAGAAAGATGTTAAAGATAAATCTGACTTAACTGATGCTAGAGCTGAAATGAAACAAATTATTGCTGAAGACAGAGCTTTAAAAAGAAGACTCGATAAGATGGTAGCTTATCAAGAGAAGGTGGCTTATCATGACCCAGACAACAAAGTATAATATTTTAAGATATTTATTCTTAAGTTTAAGTGTATTTGCTTTATCTTTCCCACTAACATTTTATGGTATTCAGGCATTTATTTACGGAAGCAAGGTAGAGAAGTTTACTTTAGGAGCTTTCTGCTGTGTAGCTTTGGGAATGGTAGTAATAAACTTCTTAATGAAACTTAAACTGAGAAGTATGATATGGCTTATAGTGCTAGGTATCTTTATCTGCCTTAATGAAATACAGGCAATGTTAATTATGGTAGCTGTATGCACTATCTTAGATGAAATCTGCTTCACACCTTTATACAAACATTTTAAGAGAAAAGCACAAACTAACAAAGAAATAGATAAGCGTTTAGAGGCCAAATAAAGCCCATTTTAGCGCGTTTATGTAGGAGTATATTAAGATGACAAAGAACTTTTTTGAATCAAAAATAAAGCCTCTATTGGTCTATATTGGTACTATAGGAGCTGTATTAACAAGTATAGCTTACGTATGTATATGTGCTATTCTAATATTCGGCTTTAGTGCTCATAATGTAATGCAGACTTTATTGTTTGCTATTATCAATGGTATTATAGGATTTATTATAATGCAGTTTCTTAAAGTCCAAGGTATAGACTTTGCTAAGACAATACCAGAGAATAAGGCTTTACTTGATGAGTATTACAACACAAAGACTAAAGACAAGAAGATACACAGCTTAGCTTATTACTGGACTACTTCAGTTATTAAAGACATTCTGATTAAAGCTGTTAGTATAACTATAACTACTGCAGGAATGATTTATATAATTATAGAAGGCAGTGAAGATTATTTATTACTTCTATTAGCGTTTGTGAACTTACTAATGTTCTTCTGCTTTGGTTTATTGAGCTTGAGTAAGGCTTATGACTTTACCAACACTGAGCATATGTTTTATATTAAGACTAAGCTGGCTGAATATAAAGAAGAGCAGGAAGAACTAAAGGCGTTAGATGAGGTATTAGATGAAGATAGCACAAATAATTGTCCCGGTATTAGGAATAATAGCGGTGATAGTAATAATGAAATTAGTGAACAAAAGGAGATAATCGTAGATGATTACAAAGAATTTATTACCATTACTCAGTGAGCAAGTTAAGAAAAATACTGTAGATATTGCTAACCACTATGCAGTAGATAGAGTATTAGCTGATTTTGGAATTAAAGTTGTTGGTAGAGTAGATACACCTGCAGAATTACCTGATGCAAGTACTTTTGATGGTGTTTATGGTGATGCTTATGCAGTAGGTGTTGAAAAACCTTATGATTATTGGATTTTTACCCGTCCCTTCGAAGGAGAAACTGAAAATCAGTGGTTTGACATTGGCGGAATAAGTATAAAAGGTGACCAAGGTCCTGAAGGTCCACAAGGTCCAAAAGGTGAGCAAGGAGAGTCTACAAGATGGTACACAGGTAATGGAGCACCTTATGGAAGTGGATATGATGATGGAGATATGTATTTAGATACCTATAGCTGGAATGTTTATATATTTGAAGACCAAGCATTTAAGTTTTTAGGTAATATTAAAGGTGGTCAGGGTCCTCAAGGTCCTCAAGGTAGACAAGGTGTTCAGGGTATTCCTGGTGAGCCTGGTCCGCAGGGAGCTAATGGTACTCCTGGAGATGCAGTAAGAATTGTAGGTGTACTTTCTAGTGCTAGTATGCTACCTGAGCCTGCTAGTATTGCTAGAGATACTGCTTACGTAGTAGAAGATGGCACAGGACAATGGTTATATTTTATAGTAGGTATTGAGCCTGATTTAAGCTGGGATAAAGTAGCATTTGAGAATGGAACTACAGTTTTAGTTAATGATAATCCAGTTCAAACATTTTCAGCAGACACTAAGGTAGATAAGAGACTTGATGCACCTACATCAGCTTATGGAGTAAGTCCTAGTAATACAGATATTATGTGGGAGATTTATATACCTAATACTTCTACAGGTGCAGCTAACAAACTGGCAATGTATGATGATAATGCTTGCTTATGGACACCAACACCTGTTGCAGATGTAAATGCAGCTAACAAAGCTTATGTAGATAATTCAGTAAGTGCTTTAGATACTAAGTTTGTAGAGAACAAAGATATTAATAATGGTGGAAATAGTTTTACCGTAGCTAACTCTGTTTATGGTATTGGAAAAACTGGAGAGAATACTTTAATTACTTTTGTACCAACTGCTGTAGCTAATACTTTGATTTTAAGAGATACTACTGGTAAAGCACAAGTTAACCTACCTACTGCAGAAAATGATATAGCGAACAAGAGATTTGTACAGGGTATTGCTATTACTAAGCTTCTACATGCAACTGCTTCAGCTACATCAATAACTCTTACTACATTAATGACACAATTACAGAATTCAGGATATGTTCCACATGGAAAGCTGGTATTTACTGCCCTACCGTCAACAGCTTCACAAGCAGCTAGTAATATGGGTGTAGGAATACAGGCAGGAGATGAGTACTGTAAATATGCTAAGATAGAGATTGTAATTGGACAAATGACTAATGTAGTTTATGGTTATCATTATGATGGAACAAGAACTTTCCTTACAGTAAAACCAACAAGTAGCATTTATAGACATTCATCAGTAGGTATGTTGATAGAAGTTAAACCATTCCAGTAAGCCGAGGCAGTAAGTAAGTACAACCACACACAACAGAATAGAGCATGAGAGTTAGTTAGTCATACTAGCTCTCTTTCTTTATACTTATGCAACATGCACAGAAATACATAAAAAATTAAAAAACACATGGGATCTCAG
>JAGAKD010000169.1 GCA_017625815.1 Lachnospiraceae bacterium
AATGAGGAATTAAAAAATAGATTAGATAAAATGGAGGAGTTATTAAATGGCATTATTAACAAAGAATAAGATTAATCAATTTGGAGCGAAAGAGGAGTATTGGAGAGTGTTAGCGATAAACCTAAATCTTCAATATGGCTATTGTGATATAACTCTTGGCGGTTATATGGATGAGCAAACTAGAATTGAGGGCTTAGAGCCAATGAATATACGAAAAGTTAGAGCTAAATGGTCTGATGATGAATTTGCAGCTTATTTTACAACAAATAGAATGAATCAACAAGGAACAAATATATATGGTCAAGTATACAAATATATTAAGTATAAAGATGAGTATTTTAATGACGCAATAGATGTCTAAAGAGTTCAACCCAAAAGCAACAAAATTGAAAATAAGTTGAGGGTGAAATATTCCCACACTTTAAAGTAAAGGAGAAGTAATATGAGTATATTAAAGAATGGAGAACAAGTAGGAAAAGCAAAAATAATTTCTAATGCTGTAATAAGTTCTGGAGCATCTGTTCCAGGAAGAAAATTGCAAAGCATAAGTTATATTACCTTACACAACACAGGACTTATTGATGTTAAAGCCAACAATTTCCATAGGAGTTTGGCAAGAGAAAATAAACTACCTAATGGAAGACAAGCTAGTTGGCATTTCTCGGTAGATGATATAGAAATATATCAAGAGGTCGATACAGCTTATGAAACTTGGCATGCTGGTAACAGCAAAGGAAATAAGAATTCTATAAGCATAGAAATGTGTATGTGGAGCGACAAAGAAAAGCAAAGATTAACTTATGATAACGCCGCTAGATTAGTTGTTAAGTTAATGAAAATGCACAATATACCTTTGTCTAAAGTGGTGCAACACAATCATTGGAGTGGTAAAAATTGTCCTCAATACTTAAGACAAGGGAAGCATGGATATGACTGGAATTGGTTTATATCTCTTGTTAAAAAATATTCTGAGGAAAAGCCAGCTACTACAGAGAAACCTGCATTCACTCCATATATAATAAAAGTAACGGCTGATGTTTTAAATGTTAGAAGTGGCCCTGGAACAAACTATGGGATAACGACTACAATCAAAGAAGGTCAAGCCTATACCATAGTAGAAGAGAAAAATGGCTGGGGTAAATTAAAGTCTGGGGCAGGCTGGATAAGTTTAAAATACACAGTTAAAAAATAGTGAAAATACTCCCCTTATTATAGAATGAGGTAAGTCGAAGAACAATATATAGTTATATAGTAGCTAAATATTTTTCGGTGGGCAATGGCTAGAAATCAATAAATATAAAAAATGATATTGACTTGAGAGAGGAGAAGGTTATCAAATTAACCTTCTCTTTTATAATTGCACTATGGGGAGGTGACAATTTGAAAAAAAGATTTCAAGGGATTTTAGACTTTCATAAAGGTAGAAAGCAAATGATGATAAAGTCTAAAACAAATGAAACTATCCTAGCCAGTATACTTTTACGCAATAATGGACAAGCTTTAAATGTAGAAGGTAAGAAGATTAATATATTTATTTCTTCTGTAACCAATAACAATGAGATACTTTATTCAAGTTCTGTTATTAAGGTGATAAATGCAGGCAAAGGATTAATACAATTTGAACTTCCAGGATTCACATTTAATAGTGGAGAATACCTAGCAGAAATAGAAGTGCTAGATATAGCAAATCAAAATTTCTTAAGTTGTGATGGTATTCATTTTGAGGTGACTAGCACTCTTAATGATAAACAAGCTAAATATTTAATAAGCCAAAGAAAGATAGAAACTTTATTTGACTTAGATAGATACGTAGCTGAAGCATCGGCAAGATTGCTTGAGCTTGAAAAAAGAATGGAGGTGAGTGAAGGTGTTAAATAGAAGATGGTTTAGGGTTAGATTGGATGCTGCGGAAATAGATGAACCTCCTGTATTTTTGGGTAATGTTAAGCAGTTAGATGGAACTGTAATAGTAATAACTCCATTAGACAATAGAAAAGTTATGAATTTACAAGGTTCTACTGCGAAACTATTTATTAAAAAGCCAGATGGGACTTTCTTATTTCAAGAGAAAAATATTAATATAAATGTTGAAACCTCTGAAATAGAAATATATTGTGCCAACTCTATCTTCTCAGAAGAAGGAACAGTACAAATGGAATTGGAAATTTATGATGATGACAATTACATGACTACAACCCCTACTTTTGAAATAGATGTAATCGAGAAACTAAATCAAGTTGGCTTAGAGGATTTTGAAGAGTCAACAGAGTTACAAATATTAAGAGATTTAGTATTATACATAGAAGAAAAGAAAGAATTTATAGAGCGATTCAAAGATTTATTGGCTGAATTTGGTGAAGATGATAACCTAATGCTTGAAAACTTACTTGTTGTTCGAGGCTTAATTGAGACTCTTGATGAAGAGGTTGAAAAGATAGAGGAAAAAATAGAAGAGATTAAAGCATTA
>JAGAKD010000170.1 GCA_017625815.1 Lachnospiraceae bacterium
ATAATCCACCCACGTTTTAGAACAGACTTCTACTCTGGTGAGCCTAGGCTAGATGAATTTGAAAAAGTATTCACTAAAAAACCTTCATATGATATTTGCTACAACGGCAATATTTACACCAAAGAAGACGCAGATGTCATCCTTGAAAAATATCCTGCCATAGATAGTATTATGTGTGGTCGAGGTGCCATAGCAGACCCATCTTTGCCAAGACAATTTAAAGGTGGCTCTCCTATGACCAAGGATGAGTTCCTAGCATTTCATGATGATATACTAAGCTCATATAGTTTACATAATATTTCAGACAGGAATCTTCTGTTTAAAATGATGGAGATGTGGTCCTATTGGATTAAGGTGGTTCCTTGCCCAGAAGAACTACTAAGCAAGTTCCGTAGAGCCACTACCATAAGCGAATATCTAGCACTTATGAAAACACTTTAGTTTTTCTGATTATGTCTCGCAGTGGTAATATAAAGCTAGGTGAGACTGATAGTTCATCTATCCCCATCTTGATAAATTGCTCCGTCAAACCTGTGTCCGCACCTAATTCTCCACATATTCCCACCCATATATTTTCTCTGTGTCCGCTGTCAATTACCATCTGTATCATACGTAAAACTGCTGGATGGTGAGGGTCGTATATGTTATCTAGTTTAGCGTTCTGTCTATCTATTGCAAGGGTATATTGGGTTAGGTCATTTGTACCTATACTGAAGAAATCTACCTCTTTTGCAAGCTGGTCACTTATCATAACTGCTGCTGGTGTTTCAATCATAACACCAAGCTCTACTTCCCCAAAAGCAATTTCTCCTTCCCGAAGTTCTTTTTTTATCTCTTCACAGATTCCCTTTATCTTAACTATCTCATCTACTGATATAATCATAGGAAACATTATAGCAACCTGTCCGAAGGCAGAAGCTCTGTATATGGCTCGTAATTGAGTCTTAAATATATCTACTCTATCCAGACATATACGAATAGCGCGGTACCCCATAGCTGGGTTTTCTTCCTTTTCTATATTAAAATAATCCACCTGTTTATCCGCACCTATATCCAATGTACGAATGACAACCTTCTTCCCCGCCATGTTCTGAACCACAGTTTTATACACCTGAAACTGCTCTTCTTCTGTAGGATATTCACTTTTTTCCAAGTAAAGAAATTCACTTCTAAACAGACCAATCCCAGCCCCATCATTGGCAAGAACATTAGTCACATCAGCCACACTGCCTATGTTGGCATAGAGCTTTATCTTCTTTCCATCTAAGGTTTCATCAGGCAAGCCTTTGAGGTTTTGCAACAGCTTCTTTCCATCTTCTTCTCTTTTCTTTTTCTCTAAGTACTTTTCCAAAATATCCATAGATGGATCAACATATAGGATTCCTTTTTTCCCATCTATGATGGCCATTTTCCCATGCCACTTTCTCTCTATATCAACCCCTATCAAGGCTGGAATATTCATAGTTCTGGCAAGTATTGCCGTATGGGAGTTGGCCGAGCCAAGTCTAGTTACAAATCCCAAAAGCTTTGATTTATCCATCTGAACAGTCTCGCTTGGTGCTAGGTCCTCTGCAACTATAATAATCGGTTCATCTATAACTCCATTTCCCATATCATATCCTGACAAGGCATTGATTACTCTTTCTGATATATCCTTTACATCTGCTGCCCTTGCCTTAAAATACTCATCCTCCATCTCCGCAAACATACGAGAAAAGTTATCCCCTGTTGTAGCAACTGCAAACTCAGCATTTACACAATCGTTTTTTATTATATTGTAAATGGAGTCGTTATAGTCATCATCCTCTAGCATCATGGCATGAATCTCAAATATCATGGCATTAGCCTCACCTACGTCAACCAATGCTTTTTCATACAAGTTATTTAATGCCTTTATGGCTTTTTCTTTTGCTTCTTCATATCGTTTTATCTCTTCTTGTGGCTCCTCTACCTTAACCCTTTTTACCACCTGTTGATTTTTCTCATAATACTTTATTCTGCCTATGGCTATACCATTGAATATACTTTTTCCCTTATACTGTTCCACCCTAATACCTCCTGCAAATATAGGGAAGCACCTTGCGATGTTTCCCTATCCTATGGCTTTACAAATTATTCTTCATAAACTCTTCAATGCTTGCAATTGCAGCTTCTTCATCTTCACCTTCCGCCTTGATATTAACCTTAGTACCTTTCTTAATACCAAGACCCATAACAGCCATTAGCTTAGTTACATCTGCACTCTTACCATTTGCTTCAATAGTTATTTTTGAAGAAAATATTTTTGCTTCCTTTGCAAGCATTCCAGCAGGTCTTGCGTGGATGCCCACCTCATCCTTTATTTCATAACTAAATTCTTTCATTTTTTTACTCCTACTTTAACTACTTATGTTAGTATTGAGCTAAATCTGTTTTATTATTCTGAATAAAGCAGAAAAAAACACCAGAAATATTAGTTTAAATTTAATATCTCTGATGTTTTTTACACCATATGTAATTTAATTCTCACAGTAATTCCAATAGTTATTTACAAGTGTTTCAAAGGCTCTCTGTGGCAATATAGGTTCTGCGGCTTTAGCGATTAAATCTTTAGGAATATCTTCACCTCTACCAATATACTCACCTATTTTCTTGTATCTTCTAAGATATGCCTCTATCTGTGGCTTTAATGGTTCTATGGCAAACATTTCACCCTGTGGGCATAGTATGGCTTCATACTTACCCTTTCCACTTATAAAGTTATACTCTTTGATAAGGGAATCATATATTTCCTCTGTTCTTCCATATCCACAGGTTGATATTACAATCAATTTCTTGCCTTCCATATTGAATCTTGGTTCATGGAAAGCATTATCTCCTATAGTTCCAACCTCACCTTTATATGTTTCCATAAGAGGCAAACATCTATCAGTAAATGTCTTCATAGGGCCTGGCATACCAAAGAAAAACAGTGGAAAGCTCTCTATAACTACATCTGCTTGCATTATCTTGTTATACACTTCCTGCATAACATCATTGATAACGCATTTTCCAGCTGTTTTACCCCAGCAGCTCATACATCCAAGGCAGGGTTTTATGTCCATATCCTTTATAGTTAGCATTTCAACATGAGCATCTTTGTTTTCTTTTATACCTTCTATAACTGCATTTGTAAGTTTCAAGGTATTGCTGTTTTCACCTTTTGGGCTTCCATTTATTACAAGTACGTTCATTCTAATTCCTTTCTACGCCTTATGCACCAGCTTTTAATGCGACATAATCACAAATATCCTTTACAGTATCTAGCTTTGCACCTGCCTCAAAAGAAATATTAAAGGCATCTTCAACAGATATAGCAAGTAACATCATATTAAGTGAATCTACACCTAAATCTGTGGATAAAACGCTATCCATTGTAATGTCTGCTGTATTTACCTGGGGCATAACTCTCTCAAATATCTCAACAAGCTTATCAAATATCATTTTTTATTCCTCCTTATGACGCAACTAGTTTCTAGCTATCTTCATAGCTCCTGTACGCTTAAAATCCTCTGTTCTAACCACAACCTTAAGAATTCTCTTGTATGGTGGCAATGTCTTATTTATCTTATCAGTAATTTCCTGCATTTTTCCTTGTATTTCTTCTGGACTAAGTCCTTCGCAGGCTGGCATAAATGGTAAAATCTCTATTCCTATTACCTTATTACCATTGAATTCCATTTCACTAACTAAACAGTCTCTTATACAATCCTCCTTGTAGAACAAATCCTCTAATTCTTCTGGAGATACATTTTCTCCATTAGCAAGTATAATAAGATTTTTAATTCTTCCAGTTATGTATATATATCCATCCTCATCAAATTCAACTAAGTCACCTGTCTTAAGCCAACCGTCTTCCATAACCTCAGCGGTTTTCTCTGGGTCGTTGTAATAGCCAAGCATCAGGTTATCACCCTTTATCCATAACTCCCCATTCACTACCTTGTATTCCTGTTCTGGATAAACCTTGCCCATAGAATGAGGATTACTAACTGTGTCGCAGTTTGCAAAAGAAAGATTTGCTGCCTCAGTAAGACCATATCCCGCGCAAAGGCATATTCCCATCTCATCTGCAATTTTCATAAGACGTGGTGGAACTGGTGCCGCACCTACAATCATGGTTTCAAGGTCACCTAAGAATCCTTTACCCTTTAGCTTTGCAATATTAAAGATTATCTCTACAAGGCCTGGGACCAATACTAAAACATGAGGTTTAACCACTGGTATATCCCCTACTGCAGCTCTCATATCAGTGCAGGTATAAACAACTGAACCTGTATATAAGCATGCAAGAAAGCTCTTGATAGAACCAAATATATGAGACAACGGAAGCAACGCTATATACCTCTTGTGCATAACCTTTCCAGGCTGGAATACTCCATTAAATGCTCCTCTCATCATGGCTCCATGTGTGAGCACCGCCCCCTTAGGTGCTCCTGTTGTGCCTCCTGTAAAATAAATTGCTGCAATAGTATCCTTAGTTACCTTTGCAGGCTCCGCCATATCATCGCCTATAGATGATGAAGGCCATATCGGACAAGCAACACCCTCTGCAATAGTCATAAATTCCTCTGCCACAAACATTCCAGCAAGACCAAATTTCATAGATATTCCCACAAGGGCTTCATGTCCTAAGGCATTAGGAAGCATTATATATGTATGTCCTGAGGTTGCTATTGCAAGTAAAAGTTCCATAGCATCTAAATCATTTCTTGCCATTACGGCAATTTTTGAGCCCTCAGGCAATTTCATGGAATTTATAAATGCTCTTCTTCTGGCAACTCTGTCATATAATTCCTTGTAGGTATAGGTTGTTACCTTGTCACTTATAGCTGGATAATCAGCATAATCCCTTTTACATTTTTCTAATAAATCCACAATTGTTGGTAGATACTCGAAGGTTGACATCTCCTCAGAATCAACCATATCATAAAAATAATTTCCCATTTTCTTATCCTTTCCTACTTTTTTCTTGTAAGCCTAACACTATTTCTCTAATCCTCTGGCATTCCTTTTCCAGATATTCTGAACTCATCCCCTTATTTTCTTCGCTTAAATATTCTATGTCCCCCACATATATTCTAAGACGCTTTCCAAGGAACGGATTATACTCACCATCAATGTACATTGGTATAATTGGTGCACCCGTCATCACAGAAAGCATAGCAAAGCCACCTTTAAACTTATCTATCTCTTTATTATCGCTGGTGTAACCTTCAGGAAAAATAATTACGTTTTTATTATCTTTTACCATCTTCACCGCATGGCGAAGCCATCCCGTATCTAATCCGTATCTATCTAACGGTATAGCATCCTTTCCGTATGTAACCCATCTTATGGCTTTATTTTCATACCAGTCCTTGGCAATCATAATAGAGCTGTTCTTAAAAAGGAAATAACAAACCGGACCATCCTTATAATCAAAATGATTAGGAGCAAAAATTACTGCCTGCTTTTTCAGAAGCTTTTTCACTTGTTTATTCTCATATATAACCTTTGGCCTGTAACCTATATGTATTCCTAACCACAATATGCCACGCATAATAGCACCGCTAATTTTGTATATAAAGGAACCTTCTTTAATCAGCATAGAACTACCTCCTTTTAGATTTCAATCTACTATATTCGACAAAATACAACTAAACTTCAATTTAAGTTCAACAATTGTTGAATTTAAGCAAAAAAATCCCCTGTTTCTAGGCATCATACTGATATGTTACCTAAAAACAAGGGGTAGCTCTACTGTAAATCTACAACCTCCAGCATCTCTATTTTCTACGGTTATTTCTCCTGAATTAAGTGAGACAATTTTCTTAGCGAGAGCAAGTCCTAATCCATTACCTTCCTGTTTGTGAGAACTATCAACCTGAAAGAATTTGTCAAATATGTGTTTCACACTTTCCTCGGCTATACCAGGGCCTTGATCTTCTATGGTAAACACTATTTTTGCTTCACTCTGCTTTAATCTAATACTCACTAATCCACCAACAGGACTAAACTTAATTGCATTACCTATCAGGTTATCCCACACATGTATCAAAAGCGTGGTATTGCCAACAAATTCCACTTTTTCCAAATCAACATCTAATTCTATATCCTTCTCTGTCCAATTTGTTTCAAGCTGCATTATAGACTGTCTAATTTGCTCATCTAGTCTGAATTTCTTTTCATTTTTTGATATGGCTTGATTGTCAATCTTGGATAATAGAAGTACATTGCCAACTAACTCTGACAATCGCTTTGTGTTAAATAATATCTTGTCTATGTATTCCTCTTGCTCCTCATCGGAATATTCTCCGCCCTGAAGCAATGTGGCATATCCCTCTATGGCATTTACAGGAGTCTTAATCTCATGGGAAACATTAGACATAAAATCACTTTGTAATATCTCCGTTGCACCAAGCTCTCTAACCATAAGATCAAAGCTGTTGTATAACTCTTTTACTTCGTTTATAGGACTGTTGGTAGACATCTTGATTGTAAAATCACCTTCAGCCACTTCGTTCATACCTTGAGACAACTGTTCTATAGGTTTGAAAAATATTCTGTTTACAAGAAATGCTAAGGCACTTCCCATAAATCCACCAACTAACAGCAAAAACGATGTAGAAGACAATGTAATCTGTAGTATACTTTCCAATATCCACTGTAAGAATATTGCAAACCCTATTGTAATTACTATTTCTACAAGAACAAGAAATGTAAAGAATATGTTAATGTTGGAAAATATAAATCTTTTTTTCTTTGCCTCTTTTTTTTGTTTCATAGCTTTACTACCTTGTATCCTACACCTCTCATAGTTACTATCTTAAAGTCCTTGTTATCCCCATATTTTTCTCTAAGACGTCCAATATGTACATCAATTGTATGAGTGTCTGTGTCGCTCTCATACCCCCAGATATCATCCATAAGCTGCTGTCTGGTAAATATCTTTCCTGGAAAAGACACCATCTTATATAACAACATAAATTCCTTCTGTGGAAGAACATTTTTCTCTCCATTGGATATAACTGTTAGAGAGTCGCATTCTAATACGGTATCACCAATAACCTGTCTTCTCTCGCTTATCATCTGAGCTCGTCTGAGAAGGGCCCCCACTCTAAGTACCATTTCATTTACATTTACTGGCTTAACCATATAATCATCTGTTCCTGACAAAAAGCCCTGACGCATGTCGTCATATTCACCCTTTGCAGTTATCATAAGGACAGGTATGTTGTTGTTAGCCTCACGAAGAGAGCTAACAAGCTCATATCCATCCATTACAGGCATCATAATATCTGAAATAATCATATCATAATATCCGCTATATAAAGCATCGAGAGCTTCCTTACCATTAGATACACCTGTCACCACATATCCATTTTTAGTTAATACTCTCTGAAACAGCTGTCTAAGCTCGCTGTCGTCTTCTGCTATCAGTATCTGAAACATTGTATTCCCCCGTATCTTACATATTGTAATCTATCTTCTAATATTATATAACATAAAACTGGAAATACAACTAATTCTCAACACAAGTTCAACAATTGTTGAGGTGTGCTATGTATAAATCTAATCTATATTATAATACAATATTAAGCCTATATATTATTAAACACGCTCTCGCTCCGTTGCTCAAGTAGCGGTACTAAGCTCGATAATACCTCGCTAAGTACCGACATTCGCAAAGGGTTTATAATATATAGGCTTAATATTTGTATTATAGTGTAGTTATCTTACATCATCGTACATTTCCACCATATCTATAAATTCTGCCTTGTAGTCGTCCTCCTTGTAATCTTCCACACTTGTAGCAAGCTCAAGGATTAAGTCGATGTCTGTATCACCCATGTACTCGCTATCCTTAAGGTACATTCCAAAGGCTGCAACTGAAGCTGCCCATCTTAAGTTATCTGAGCCTTTTTTGTTGTAATCATCAGTTGTACATACATAAGATGATAACTTGCTTTCGTCCTCATCTGGTTCCTTATATCTTATGCTTACTGTAAAGAGCTCATCATTGTATTTTCCTTCCTCATATGTGCTATCTGTGTTATTATACTTAGATTCTGTAGTAGTAATCTCCATATCTGAGTCGATTGGTACTATCTCATAAATGGCTGTTACACAGTGACCTGCACCCATTTCACCACCGTCTTTTGTGTCATCTGAAAAATCTTCTGTAGCCATAGCTCTATTCTCATAACCAATAAGTCTATAGCCCTTTACAAGTGCTGGGTTGAACTCAACCTGAAGCTTTACATCCTTTGCAACAGTTATAAGATTTGCCCCCATGTCGTCAACAAGTGCCTTCTTTGCCTCAAAAATCGAATCAATATATGCATAGTTTCCATTGCCATTATCCGCAAGAGTTTCAAGCTTAGTATCCTTGTAATTACCATATCCAAAACCAAGTACACTTAAATATACTCCTGTTTCCTTCTTCTCAACAATAAGCTCTTCAAGCTGACTTTCACTTGTAATACCAACATTTAAATCACCATCTGTAGCAAGAATTACTCTGTTATTTCCATCCTCAATATAATACTTTTCTGCTATTTCGTATGCAGTCTCAATACCTGCCGCTCCGTTTGTTGAACCACCAGCCTCTAAGCTATCTATAGCGCTAGTTATCTCGTAATAGTTATCTCCCGATACACCCTCTAAAACTACAGTGTCACTACCAGCATAAGTAACAATTGATATTCTGTCATTTTCTCCCAAATTCTCTACAAGCATTGTAAGTGACTGCTGAACTAAAGGTAACTTATTTTCATTATACATTGAACCTGATGTATCAATTAGGAAAACAAGGTTTGAGTCAGGTGCTTCAGAAAAATCGATATCTTCTGTGATAAGTGATACCAAGGCAAGCTGTGTATCCTCATTCCAAGGACAGTCTGCATATTCTGTATATACACCAAACTTTTCATTTCCTTTTGGCTCCTCGTAATCATAGTGGAAATAATTAATCATCTCCTCAATTCTTATAGCAGATGCATACACCTCATATCCATTCATAATGTCATTTCTTAATGTTGAATATGAAGCTGTATCTACATCAGCTGCAAAGGTTGAAAATGGTGTTGTAGCTACTGAGCACCATGAATTCTCTGTTATTGCTTCAAATTCGTTAGTATTATAGTCTTCAACGTAACCGTCATAATACTCTTCCTCGTAATATTCCTCACAGCAATCTGCTGCAACATCATATGTGGGAGCAGAAACATCATCCATAACTGCAGCTTCTGTTTCATCATATTTAATTCCGTTTTCCTGCTGGGCTGGATATTCGTATACAAAATTCTCATCGCTCTTAGAACCTGATTTAGTTTCCTCCTTAGCTCCGCATCCAGTAAGACCCATAGCAAGAACCAAAGCTAGTGTTAATGCTACACATCTCTTTTTTCCTAATAACATTTTCTTTCTCATAAAAATTCCTCCTTAAATCCAATTACAATTTGAACCGAGCCTTTAGCTCACATTTTTTCTTAATAAAAAAGTTCCATTCATATATGAAATACTAGGTTTTTTAACCTGATATTTAATATACGAATGGAACTTTTATTTTTATGGAAAAATTTTTATTTTTATTTACTTGTTTTTTCAATCCAGTTAAAATCCGATAATCTAGCAACATATTCACCATTATCATCAATAGATAGTGAGTCAAAATATGCTTCTGCTTCAAAGTAAGTCCAATCTATGCTAAGTGTCTCTAACATCCAAGGATTGCTAAGAGTTATCTCCGTATCTACTCCAACATCAAACTCTTCATACTCATTTGAGGCTACTGAAGTAATACGAATAGTTATTTTGTCATCGTAAGCTATAAAATAGCCATATACTTTTATTATTCTCTCATCTGTTATAGTTACTTGATCTGTAGCATTAGGAATATCCCCATTTTCTCCATCACTGCCTGTAACGGAATTATCTATGGCTTCTGTAGTTTCCTCAGCTGGCGCATCATCTAAGGCTGGCTCCTCTGCTGAGACATCTTCCATAATCTCTGCCTCATCCTTGGCTGATTGGTTATGAGCTGGAGCCTCAGTTACAACACTATCCTCCATATCATAAGCAATATCATTTTTACTGCTCTTTGTCTCTTCCTTTGAATTGCCAAAAAGAGCCATAACTGGTATTGCAAGTACAGTTAAAACAAGTACTGCCGCAACTGCACCAAAGGTCTTTCTTCTAAGCTTTTTCTTGTGGTTTCTCTCAAGTCTTATTGTAGAACATTCCGCCTCAAAACCAGCATCAATTCTACTCCAAAGGTCTGGAGTATCAATACCTGCTGCATCTATATATGCCTGAACCATCTCATCAGAGAATTCTTCTATCATATCTCCCTGAAGGTTCTGGTTTTTATATTCATTTAAATTGGTTATGTTATTGTCTTTCATAATCAGCCAGATACCTCCTTAACTTTTTTATTCCCTGATTATATATCCACGTGACCGTTCCTATAGGTTGTCTTGTCATGTGGGCTATATCCTTAAACTTCATTTGTCCTAACAATTTTAGGTCGATTATCTCTCGTTCTTTGTCATTTAGTTGTTTCATTGCCTCTCGCATATCCTGAGCCAATGTGGCCTGTTCTTCAACTGGCGACACGGAAGATGATACACTTTCATTAGCCTTTTTATCAAGATAATCTGAATTCTCCTCATCCTCACTTGAAAAAGCCGAAGCTACTACTTCCTTTTGTTTCTTTCTAATAACATCTATAGCCATATTCTTTGCTATAGTTGCAAGCCAGGCTCTATGAGGCATTCCTTTTTTATACTGACCAGCAACCCTAATTAGCTTAATAAAAAATTCAGAAGTGATATCCTCTGCATCTTCACGACTTCCCACCGTATCGAATACAACTGCGTAAATAAATTTTATGTACGCCTCATATATTCGTCGCAAGCCTTCTTTATTTTCCTTAAGCAGCAGGTTAATGGCTTCTTGGAATTCCTGATCCGTCATTGTTTAACCCCCTACATTTTATAGGTGAGTTTTATCTCCTCACCTACTATACGTTTGAAATATAATTTTTTATGGTATGTTTTTATTTTTCTTTTTATGAACTTATTGATAATTCCATCTTGGTTTTATGTAAACTTTTTCGTTTTTTAATTACTTATTCTTGTAATAAAATATAGCTAACTGAGTTCTATCCCTAAGCTCTAGCTTATCAAGTATAGTGCTTATATAATTTCTCACTGTTCCTTCACTCAAGAAAAGCCTTTCTGCAATTTCCTTGTTACTGTAGCCTGCTGCCACTTCCTCAATAATCTCTACTTCTTTTTCAGATATATCAAAGGCCTCATAGTTTGGCTTTCCCTTCTTGCTCATGAGCTCCGGAAGCTTGTCCACTATATCCTGTCCAAATACACTCTGGCCTCTAAACACAGCTTCAAGGGCAGGAACTATGCCTTCAAAATCCTGCTTCAAAATATATCCCTTTGCCCCAATAGCGATAGCTTTTACAATGTACTCATCGTCCATAAATGTTGTAAGATAAAGTATCTTTGCATCAGGGTACCTAGTGAGTATCTTTTCTCCTGCCTCAAGTCCAGTCATACCCTCCATTCTGATATCCATCAAAAGAATGTCTGGTTTTAGTTCATTGTAAAGTTCTATAGCTTCCTCTCCACTATTTCCAACTGCCGCAATTTCCATGTCTTTGTCATATTCTAAAATGGTTTTTAGGGACATTGCCACCAGCATATCATCATCTATAATTAACACTCTCATACATATACCTCCAATATATTAATATAATTTTACCATCCTTCTATGTCATCTAGGTAGAGTTACAAATATCTTAAATCCCTGTTCTCTGTCTATAACTATATTGCCCTTTAGTGCTTCCACCCTATCTCGCATATTCTGAAGACCTATACCCTCGCCAGATTTTTTTGCCAGATTAAAGGTTTTTTCTTGGTTTGAATTATGCGATATAGCCTTTGTTTTTGCTACATCATCATAATCATGTATAACTAATTGATACATTCCTGGATGTTCTCTTATGACTATATCAACCCTATCACTTTTACTGTATTTAAGTATATTAGAAATAGCTTCCTTTACTATACCAATAATAGCATACTTATATTTCCTATCAATATTTTTTCCTGCATCATAGTCAAGCTTACAATTAAATTTGCCGTCTAAATCACATATCATATCTGTTATGGCCTGCTTCATATCCACAGACTCATCATGGAGATCGTGAACACTCTCCCTAATGTTGTTCATAGCAACATCAAGATTATTTTTAACCGACTCTAACTGACCATGTAAGGGTTCTTCCTTATTGATAGTCATAAGGGCACCCATCTGAAGTATGGAACGGGTTATCATATGACCTACATTGTCGTGAATTTCTCTAGCAATTCTGTTACGCTCCTTCAAGGTAGCCACATATACCTCTTGGTCCTGCTTTTCAATAAGATGTTTATTCTTCTCAGCTAGAAGCATATTTCTCTCTTCAGAGTCATCTCTAATATGTTTAATCATCTCGTGAAGCTTGTCATTTTCGTTGCTACGCCAGTAAAGTATCAAGGCAAGCAGCCCCCCAAAAATAACAAGGAGGAAAGCAAGAGGTGTAATATCTTCTAACCTCCTAAGTCCAACACCACTGACAACTACTAGCAACACCATCTCCACATACCTTTTCCATCTAAACAGCTCATACATCACTACAGGAGCTATGCAAATTAATATTGGAAAAGGCAGGCTTAAACCAATATATACCCAGCTAAATCCTACAGATACATATTTTGCATCAAAATAATAGGATAAACCAGCAAAAACCACTGCGCTAAGTCCCAGTATAACTATATCTCTCATGGTACACATTTGCATAAGTACCATAAAAGATATCCATATTAAAATAAGTCTATCTATTATATACGACATAATTTTCTCCTAAATACTGATGAGGCTATTTTAACATATACAAGGTAAAAAAGAAATAAGCATCCTAAGTTGGTAGGATGCTTATAGTTAAATATTTTCTAGCCTTTTTTATTCAATTGCGCCTTTAAGGCTTCAATTTCTTTTTGTGCTTTAGCTAAAGCCATCTCTGTTTCATTCAGCTCTGCTTTTGTCTTCTCAAGCTCTGCTCTCGCTTCCTTTGTCTTGCGGCGTTCCTCTTGTATGTCCATCTTTTCTATATTCTCAAACAAATATCCCATATCCCGATTCCACACCTTTCCAACATAGTCTACAGCTTCATCCTGATTATTTCGTTCATGTGGCAACTTCTTTATTTATGATTTACCTCTCCAAGTGCAATCATAAATAAAAATAGTATTACTTACTGTATTTACATACTATATCATTTTACGGATGTTGACAATGTGTTTTTATACATAATTCGTTCTCCTATTTATTACAGTTTCAACTCCTGTTACCCGCATCTTAAGGCAATCATTTTATATGGTTGCTTTTTTTAGTTTTACCCCTAGGAAGTCCTTGGGGAAGCCTTTATAATAAAGGATTTCTGAATTATGGTCGAAAATCACGGACGGTCTTCAAGGCAAGGAGTTCCAGTAAATATTCTTCCCCAATTGGGCACCTCGGCACTTCTCCTCTTCTACTATTGTAT
>JAGAKD010000016.1 GCA_017625815.1 Lachnospiraceae bacterium
TCTCATCAATTACCCATGCAAAATCACCAACTGGATACATGTCTGCTATAACAACATCTGAATCTACTATGTACTCAGTTGACTTTCCATATTCATCATAAATAACAATACTATCATCATATAGCACTGTTAAGCGTTCATCATATGAATATGTATATATTCCTTTTGGTTCTTCCTTGAGCTTTATGGTTGGATATTTGCTGTCTACTATTCGCCATACGACATACACTGTTATGCATATTAGCATTATTATCGGAATAAGTTTTTTCTTTTTCATACTATGACACCCTTCTATATACTACCAAACCCGTATCATCCTTATAATAAATTAATTTACCTTCTGGAATTCGTATTTTTCCATTAACAGCGTTAGACCAGTCAACAAAACTTTCTCCCGCAATAGCAAACTCTATTTGAGCACTTAAATCAACACCTAAAACATTTGCATAAAATCCACCATACACAGCATTTCCATCCCATGCAGAGACTAGTTTTATACTATGCTTAGATTTTAAAAAAGATATTGCCATATTATCCTCGAAATCAACATAAGTATCAGTACTATTAAAATCAATATTTCCATTATTACAACTTGATAAATTTAAATAATTTATGTTTTTTTGTTCTAAATCATCTATTAATATGTCATCTTTTTTATCTCCGTAAACAAATATGTATTGATTGGCATTCTTGCTATTATCTGCACATAAATTTCCATCACTATATATTTTTATTGTTCTTGGTCCGCCATGATATATAAAATGAACTTCATCAATCTGGAAAGCTATCTTTCCGCCCTTCATTCCCATCCGATTCCAACGTTCCTCAAAATTATCTATATCAGTAGTGGCAAATTTTTGAACAGTTTTTCCATCTATATTTGTCAATCGCTTATATCTTACGTCAGCTTCATTTTTTAAAAAATCTTCTCCAGCTTTCGGATAAAAAATATACGATATATAAGGATTAATTTCATTAGGAGTATAATCTACATCATCAAGTGCACCATCAAAATCTGTATCTATCAATTCAGGATTTGAACTAAACCAAAAAACAAGCCCCGGTGAACGACCCACATTTTCATCCTTAATCCACTTCATATCACTATATCTAGGCACAGGATCAATCTCCACACCATCATCAAGCTCATCTCCATCCGAATCAGGAAGGTTAGGATCCGTATAAATAATCTGCCCATTACAAAGTCTGATACCAGCAGTCTCAACTATATCGTACAAACCATCACCATCTGTATCAGTCTTATCAAACTGGTCGTATATGTATATTTTCTCGTAAAGTTCTGACAACATTTCTGATTTATCAGCCTTCTGGAAAACACCACCGGTGCTAACAGACATATCTGCAAGGGCTTCATCATCCGATGAACCACCAAGACCAATTCCGTGAATAATTATATCATTATTCTGGGCTGTAGTTATATATTTCTTGTCATATGAAGACTCTCCATCAGACAAAAATACTACTCTGGTGCATATAGTTTCATCATCCAAAACAGACTGATCAAACAAACTAAAAGAAGTCTTTAGTGCTGCATTAAAGCTGGTATTACCAGAATTATAAATACCCTGTAACGCAAGCTTTACAGCTTCCTTATCATCAGTGAAATCCAGCACAACCTCAGCACTGCTGTCAAAAAACACAACTGCCACCTTATCACCTGCAGACATGCCATCCACATATTCTAAGGCTCCCTGTATACGGTTACACTTCTTTCTGTTATACACAGAATCATAAGCAGAGCTGATATTATTATTGTAGATTATAGGGTCGTTGCTCTTCATGCTTCCAGAACAATCTATGGCTAGGACAGTATAATAAGTAGTCACACTACTATCAGGATTGTAATCAATTTCTTTTTCCCACGCCTCATACCATACAGTTCTATCCACTATCATATATTTACTGAAATGTGTAGTGGTAACACTCACAGTTTCATTTTCCCCATCGAGCACAGTATCAAGCTCAACGAATCTTTGATTTTCTTCATCATACCATAGGAACATCAGGTTATCAAATGATGTTTCACCAAGCTTAGATGAATCAATCTTAAACGTAATAGTTGCACTATCAAACTGCGACTCAGTTTCTATCTCAAATGGTTCTCCAATAAGACCAACAACCCCTGTGCAAAGCACATCCTTGTTCATTACACTTTCAATAGTAGTATTAGTCTTAAGATTACCAGTACCTTCTAATGTGATGGTTACATTTTCAATAATGCAGTCCTTATTCTCAACCATATGAGTATATGACTGATAGAATCTCTCATCCGAATCTATAATTCCGTCCTGGTCTGTATCTGGTACATACGGGTCTGTGCCAAGAGCAAGCTCATCACCATCAACCAGCCCATCCTCATCTATATCAGCCTCAAGTGGGTCTGTACCAAAAACATTTACCTCATCACCATCAAGGAGACCGTCCTCATCAGTATCATTCCACGCTGGTTCTGTTCCAAGAGCTAGTTCTTCAAGAGTAGTAAGCCCATCCTCATCATAATCTTCATCACCATCAAGTACACCATTTTCATCTGAATCCATCATAGTAGGATAGGTATATGAACAATACACTTCATAGTAATCATTTAACCAGTCATCGTCTGTATCCACGTCATCAATATCTGTCCCGTAATATATCTCATAGCAGTCCTCCAGACCATCACCATCTGAATCCGGTAATATCAACACATACTCCCCATCAATCTTTTCAACAAAAATATGATTAGTCTCTATGGATAGATCATTTTCATCATATGCAATCGCATATATTTCCGCCTTTTCAAATACATCCGCCATAGTGTACACATATGCATAATCCTCTGTTTCGCCAACCTGTTCAAAATCATTTCCATCATAAGAAACAAAAATATGGTAAGATGTCACTGTAACGGAAGAATACATACTAAGAGAAAGTTCCATGGTCTCTTCCTCAAAATATCCCATAACTAAAGCCTTACCATCTGATATATCCGTCTCATACTCCTTTAAACTTATGTCCTCCATAAGATTTCCCGAGCATCCCGGTTCAACCATAAAGCCAAAGGTAACACTATCCCCAGGAGCAATATTCTGGTTATATGTCTCACATCCTATTTCATAATAACCATTTTCCTCGCTTAATATAACTCCATTCCATATCTGAGTTATGGTGTTGTCGTCATAATTAAAGCCAAGTCTCCAATCTTCCAAGGCTGTTGTCTTATTGTTAGTTATGGTCACCTCTGCCTTATAACCATCGCCCCAGTCCTCTGTGATAACATAATCTACGGAATATGCGTCTGTAGCCAAGGTAATCTCCTTGCCAATCATAGTATAATATTCAGGAAATCCTGTAAATGCCTCATATACAGTCATACCAAAAGACACACTTGTCCCTGCTGCTATATCCTGATTCCAGCCCAAGTTTTTTACAACATAAAATCCATCTAGTTCCTCTTCAATACTCGCATTCCATATGTTGCTTATACTCTGCTCTAAAGGAAATGACATACACCAATTTTCTATAGTCTCTTCTCCTGTATTTGTTATAGTTACTGTTGCTGTATATCCTGCATCCCATTTATTATCTATCTTGAATGTTACTGAGTATCCTTCGCTCTCGTAGGTGGATTCATACTGTTCTGTCTCTGCGGATGGCTGCTCTTCCACAGAAGTATACTGCTCAACCGGAATCTCTGTTGATGTCCCGGAATCATCTTGGTTATATGTATTATCTGCACAATACACCTCACCTGCATCCGTATCTGTAGCCACTGTTTCATTGGCAAGTGATACATCACCCCATCCATACATTACACTTGTAAAGAGCAATCCCATAGACATGACTACAGGTATAACTCTTCCTTTGATAATTCTCTTTAGTTTCATCGTTTTTATCCCCCTTTGTATATTTAATAAAATTCTTTTGAATTCTTTTTTTGTAAAATCATCTCACATTGAGATAAATTCTACATATGTTTCGTATCATATTTCACACCGAAATACTATACCCTGTGCATAAGTGATAGCTCAAAATGCATAAGTGATAATTTTTAGTGCATAAATGATATAATAAAATAAGCTATCATCTAAGAAACATTACTTCTCATTTCTTAAATGATAGCTTAATTAATTTTAAATTTATATAGCCTGGCAAGATTTGTAGGATTTTAGGCAA
>JAGAKD010000171.1 GCA_017625815.1 Lachnospiraceae bacterium
GAGGTTGGCACACTGATAAATGGAAGCTTTCTTAGATATGCCGCATATTTTGCCACATCAATTACCTTGCCACCACCTATGCCTATAATAGATTCAGCATTAGCATCTATATTAAATGCAAGCTCTATAATATCCTCAATCTTTGTTGTATCAAGCTCGCAGTATTCCATTACTTCAACACCAGCTTCGTCAAAGGATGTAAGTACTCTTTCTCCAAACATCTCAATAAGACCATTGCCAAAGTAAATTACCGCATTATTTATTCCATTTGCCTTGATATTTGTTCCAATTTGTTCTAAAGTTCCACCACCAATTTTAAGAATTGTTGGAATAGAAATATGACTTCCGTCCATATTGTGCTCCTCCTTACATACAATCTAAAATATATTTTATATTATATGTAAAACGGTTTCAAGTAAATATGAACGAAAGTCATAGTATAGTTTTATTCTTTTTCAGTAGACAATTTTGCTGTTATGAATGCAAATATAATTAACACCACTGCACATATAATTATACTGCTCCAATCAATAAACAAGTCAAATTTTGCCTCTTCATCCATATAAAACATTGACCTTGCTGTTAACATTCCTATAGGCGAACCAATTATACTACCCAAGAATATGGCTATAATTGATGTAATAAGAGATTCTGATAATATAATCTTATTCTTTTGCTTTTTACTCATACCAATATATCTCATAATCTCAAATTCATCTCTTCTAAGATATAAATCAGCACGATTAACATTTATAATATTTGTTACAAATACTGCTAAAAGTAATATTATTCCAAAGCTGGCAATATATTTTGTTGCATTAAATGAATTCTGGATTATCTTATATTCAGCTGTATAATCTGAATAATATGCATTAAGTGAAAAAACAAGTTCTTCTATCTTTTCATCAGATATATCATTCTTTAAATCAACTAAGAGACTAAACTCCTGTGATATTATATCATAACCCTCTTCGCACATTTCAAAATAATCTAAATTATGACCTAGTTGATACATATAAATATCCTCATTTATATACATATCTGAATAAAGTTCAGTATTAATATCTAAATAGGTAGAAAAATCACTTTCTTCTATGACACCATATACATATAATTCATAATCCCTAGTCTCACCCTTAATTATTAATGTATCTCCTAAACTGAGCGTTGTTTCCTCGTCAGACATAGAATCATATAAAATAATATTTATAACCTCTGGGTCATTAGAGGGTTCCAGCATATTCGAAACATTAATTAAGTCCTCAAACTCTTCCTCTTCAAATCCTATATATGTATGACAATACTCAACTCTATAATTATCCATATCATCCTGAGTCCCCTTATGATGTAAAGCATACATAATATTATTGGTTTTACTTGATATAAGCATATCCTTTGCCATTAAGCTCTTTCTGATTGAAATGACTTCTTCATAGCTACTAACCTCAAAGGCTCCATCCATATTGCCCACATTATATACATTCTCGTCAAAAAACTTAGTTATATTCTTTAGACCTGTATTAAGCGAAACAAATACCATTGTTCCAATAGTAAGGGTAGCAACTGTCACTAAAAATCTACCCTTTCTTCTCAATACACTCTTATATGCATATCCAACCTCAAAGCCAAATATCTTAGTTAGTAATCTACCTCTTTTCGGCTTTAACTTCTTTTCCTTAAATTCATCAGTTTTTCTAAATGATTCAATTGGATTAACCTTGTATAACTTTTCAATAGGAGCAACCATTGCATAGGCAACAGTTATAAAAGAATATAAAATTGTTAATAAAATTGCTTTAACATAAATTCTAGCCTTAAAAAAGGCTCCCATTCCAAGCTTAACTTTTATAATCTTAAATCCTATAACCGTCAAAATATGACCAAAAATTATGCCAAGGAATATACCCACTGCTGAAACTATAAGAGATTCAAGGATTATTATTTTTACTATCTGTTTTCTTTCCATTCCGATACATCTAAGAATACCATAATCATTGTTTCTCTCATGTATAGAAATATTAAATGCATTTCTAACAATAAATAAGGCTGCTACAGCTCCTACTGCGGCAAGTATTAAAAGTAAAGCCTGTACACATAGAAATGATAGAGAATTATTATCATTTTTAACAGCATAGCAATCTATAGCCACATCATTTATATAAAATTCCTCTATACCATATGCATCTGCCAAAGCTTCAGCTTGATTGTAAAGATTATTTTTATCTTCAAATGTAGCGTAAAAATACACATCCCCCAATATATCAGCCTTAGTAGCATCTGAAAGCTCAGAATATGTAGCATTTGTATCTAAAACTATTTTTCCCTCTCCAGAATATGATTCAAAATTTCCTTTATATATTCCAGACACTATTACTTCATTTTCTATTCTGTACATATTGCCATTATCATCTATTATAGCAACTTCTTGGATGAATTTTTCTCCTACCTGCACCTTCTCATACAAGGCATATTCGTAGGAATATATCACTTCATCTGGACCTGACGGCAGTTCCCCATACTTCATTTCAAAGGATACAGGCATAGCACCAATATCATTTATGTAACAATTATATGACTGCTCCGTATATGCTGTATAAAATCCGTGAGACAGTTTGAATTTGCTGTCATCCACATCAGAAACCTGATTATAATATGGAGCAAGCTTTGTCAATTCATCAGCTGTTTTAACATCCACAACGTATACAGCATCCCACCCCATGGTTTCATTATATTCATTTCTTGAAACAGAATCATATGCACTATATCCTCCCGCAAATACTATGTATATAATAATTGCAGAAATAAATACACCAACGATAGTTGTAATTGTTCTAGCAAAATTCTGCTTCAAATATTTGAAGGTTAATCTTGATAAACTTTTCATATTACACCTCCAAATTAGTTTTCTATACCAGATGTATTATCTGTATCACTAATTATCTGACCATCTTCCAAATGTATAATTCTATCAGCCATAGCTGCAATATCTGGTTCGTGAGTAACAAGAATAAGAGTCTGACCTTCGTCTTTAACACATTTACAAAGAAGCTCCATAACCTCTTCGCTATTCTTTTTATCAAGATTACCTGTAGGTTCATCTGCAATAATAACAGTTGGATTATTTGCAAGAGCTCTACCGATTGCAACTCTTTGCTGCTGTCCACCTGACAACTGATTAGGCAGATGATTTTTTCTCTCGGTTAATCCAAGCTTTTCTATTATTTCATCTATTTTCTTTTGATCCACCTTATTTCCATCTAAAAGTAGTGGCATTTTTATATTTTCTTCCACAGTTAGAACTGGTATAAGGTTATATTGCTGGAATATAAAACCTATTTTTCTTCTGCGAAGTATTGAACGATTGTTATCATTAAGCTCATATATATTATCCCCATCTATAATAACTTCTCCCTCTGTTGGAGTATCTACACCACCTATAAGATGTAATAGCGTAGATTTTCCAGAACCAGATGTACCAACAATTGATACAAACTGTCCCTTTTCTATCTCTAAATCCATATGGTCTACCGCTGTAACCGCTGTATCACCTTTTCCGTATACCTTTGTTAAATTTTTAAGTGTTAAAATCTTCATATATATCCTCCAAAAAGTTATTTTTTATCTCTATGCTACAACTATAATATAACAAACTTACTTTTTTCTTTCACAATTAAAAAAAGTTCTTACAATTTTGTAAGAACTTTAAAACATAATATGCATAGTTGTATATGAATTCTCATCACCCACACATTCGCTAATATGGCGACTTTCAACCCATATTTTACCATTCATACCTTCTATAATACTTTTCGCAAGGGATAAACCTATACCTACACTGCTAGGATTTACTGAATTATTGTTGCTTCTAAAGAATCTTTTAAATATATTTAATCTATCCTTTTCCAAAATACCAGGTCCTTGATCAGTTATAGTAATTTTATTGGAAATTGGTGTAGATGATATACATATATCAATATTTGTATTGGCAGGGGAATAATCAATGGAATTCTTAATTATATTAACCAACGCTTCCTGCAACCATTCTCCATCTACATACAATCTGCCTTCTCCAGCTAGATTAATAGTAATATTTTTCTCAATGGCTTTTTGCTTGATAAATGCAATACAACTTTGACATAGCACTCTTCCATCAATATCTTTCATATCAAACTTTACAGATGATGCTTCGATTCTTGCTAACTGTAGCATAGCTTGAATAAGCCACTTAATACGCTCTAATTGTTCCTCTGATTGAATAAGCATATTGTGTAAATGTTCCTCTGTAACTGCCTGTAATAGCAAATCATTAAACACCGTAAGAGACGCTACTGGTGTCTTGATTTGATGGGATATATCAGATATAATATCCTTTAAGAATTCTTTTTCTTTTAATTGCTTATTTTCACTTTCCTTGAATTTATTTATCATCTCTGCAATACTCATAGCTAGACGACCTATCTCGTCTTCGTCAAACCTCTCTATTGTATTACAGTTATAATCCTCAGTCTGCAATCTAAGTTTATGTATTCGTTTGTATAAGCCCTCAATTATAATCAACCCTGATACATATGCTATTATAATAACTCCCGTAACGACAAGCATGTACAATATATCAACCTTAAGTACTACACCCAAAATCATAGCAAGAATTAAAATCACAAGGTTAATTAAGCTATATATTATCTTTTCCTTTGTGGTAAACATATTATTTCTCCATAATATATCCAACTCCGTGGACTGTCTTTATATATGGTGAATCCTTATCGTTATCACCAATCTTTTCTCTAAGTCGTCTTATATACACAGATAAAGTGTTGTTGTCAACAAAAGCTCCATTTGAATCAAATAGTCTTTCTAGGATAACATTTCTTTCTAACAATATTCCTTGATTATGAACAAAATACAAAAGTAGCTTATATTCGCTAGGTGTAAGCTCTATAGGTAATAATTCCCCTTTTTTATTTTTCTTATATACATTTGCAGTTTGCTCATGTATAGATATGTCTCGATAATTAACAATATGGCTATCTGCCTGACTATTGGTTCTATAGTATCTTCGTACAACAGCATTTAATCTTGATAAAAGCTCTTTTACTCGAAATGGTTTAGAAATATAGTCATCAGCACCAATATCTAAGCCCTGAACCACGTTAATCTCATCTGAAACCGCAGTTAAAAATATAACAGGAAAATCCACTCCCTTGCTTCTATATAGACTAAGAAGGTCAAAACCATTTCCATCAGGTAGCATAACATCAAAAAGTGCCACATAATTAGCATCCTTCTTATACGTAT
This sequence comes from Lachnospiraceae bacterium, assembly GCA_017625815.1. Lineage (GTDB taxonomy): Bacteria > Bacillota > Clostridia > Lachnospirales > Lachnospiraceae > Coprococcus_C. Next base: position 5,296 of record JAGAKD010000171.1, read on the forward strand.
CTAGCCATTCAACGCCTTCCTTGTAGGACGCAATTCTATAAACCTCATATCCTTCACCTAATAGTGAATATTCTATTCCCATAGCTAGTGCTTCATCATCTTCTAGTAATAGCACTTTTATATCCTTAGACATATATTCACCTCATATTTCTTCTTGTGTAAATACTAAATATATTATGCCATAAAGATATTTGTTTGAAAAGGAAAAATCAATTTGGAAAACTATCGAAAAGACAAAGCGCACCCCATCCAAGCTTCTCGTTTGGCCATATATCGTAACCTGGTAATTTCCTTGCTCCCTTTATTAGATAGGACTTAATCTTCTCTCCAAATAAAAATGGGTCATTGTCAAGTACAATACCATATTCCATAAGTATGGCTATGGCAGCAGATACAAAAGGTGTTGAAAATGATGTTCCTGAAGCTAAACCATAACCACCACCCGATATTGCAACCTCAACATCTACCCCCGGTGCAACTATATCAGGCTTAATATCTCCAGAAACAGTATATCCTCTTCCTGAAAAAGGTGCATAAGCTAAGGTTCTTTGATTGTATGCACCAACTGAAATTGCCCTTGTGGCTGTTGAAGGAATAGTAAGGGTTGTGAATTCGGACGGATTAAGAAATTCAAGTTCAGAAGATGTACTACCAGCCACCGGAAGCCAAATATCCACTCTACCAGAGCTAATGGACCTTGGTCTTATATATAATCTCCAATTCCCTTCTTCAATATATTGTTCTTTAGGAATAATACTAATATATATTTCTTGAAGTGTATTAATAGGGTTAGGGAAGCTATATATAACCTTTATAATCATATTAGTTAAATTGTAGGTTGCAATATTTTGAAATTGGCTAAAGGGGCCTATTTCGTCCCCTGAAGGAGTAATTAATACTACGTCAATATTATCAGAATAGCTTTTCCATATCTGAAGATTTATTCCTGTCTCAAATTCCCCAACATTAAAATCCACCTGACTTAAGCTTGTATTTCCCAGATAAACCTGAGAATGTCTCTTTGATATTCCATCATTTCCCGTTCCCACAGCAATTGATAACTTATAAATACCTGCAACAGAATTAATATAATCCTCTAAAATTGAATTACCATTGTGAGCACCATAGTTATTACCATAGCTTAAATTAATAGTTAGTGGCATATTAAGCTTCATTGCTGTTCTAACTGCATAATCTATACCCGTTATAAGAGAACTTGTAGTAGGAAAATTATCTGAGCCAAGATTTGCCAACTTAACAATTAAAAGTTGTGCCCCTGGTGCTAAATTTGCAACAACACTTGCCACTGCGGTTCCATGACCTGAAGCATCATAGGTCTCAAGTGGCATTCCCTCTTCTAAACTTTTATCTATATCAAAAGATGTATATACAGTCCCTCTGTAATAATCAATGGGCGGGTTTCCATCCACAGTCTGATCCCATATCTCATATATTCGGCTATTTCCGTTCTTCCCCATAAATACTGGATGTGTATAATTAATACCTGAATCAATAATTGCAACAAGTACCCCTACCCCAGAAAGAGTACTTTCTTCTGTGAATAAAAAACTCATACAAGACTGTGACGTTCCACTTATTATTCTATTTTCTTCCGCAACAAGCTTTTTGGGCTTATCAATATATAAAATTTCATTAGCAGTTGCTAAATCGTATATTTTTTCTTCGTCTATGTAGACTATTGCATATCCATTTAATAATTCCATATAAGAAAACCCAAGGGAATTACTTAGCTCCTCAAGAGAACCCGTATGCTTTATGATTAGCTCCCATTCTCCAATGAAGCTATCATATCCCACATTTAAATCCAAGGCTTTTATTCTTTCAGACTCATTTGTATTAAGCGCTAAGTTTAACTCTGTGCTTAGCTTAGCCATATATTCTTCCATTTTTTCCCCTTTATTTTATGTTTTTATGTCGATTTTAGGCTGAAAAATTAGAAATACACTTACATTAAACGACGTTTTTTGCACTTGAAAATTACTATAATCATCTAGACATATTTAAGGAGGTGAAGATGACATACATCATATACGCTGATGTTATGTTTTTATGGAACACGTTAATTAATTTAACATTACTTACATTATCATCAAAAATAATGGGTAAATCTATACGCCTAAAAAGACTTATTAGTTGTTCTTTACTCATATCCTTGTTAACAATTCTAATTTATATTGTGACATTTAGGCAAAATACATTTATCTATCATACATTATATGCTACGACATATTTCTTTATGATAATTACTTATTTTAGGATTAATTCTTTTAAAGAATTTGTACATAAGCTTGCGTCTGTTTTTATAGCTATGTTTATTTTAGATGGCTGTATCAATCTTATATGTATCAATCATATAGATAAGCTAAAAAATATTGTGGTTATACTGCTGCTTCTATTTTTTATGATTGCTTACATATGTACCTATAACAACAAAAAGAAAACTATAGAGCAAAATCTATTAGACGTAACCTTATATTTCAATTCTAAAAAAATTAATCTAACTGGCTACATGGATACAGGAAATATGCTTACAGAACCCTGTACAAATCTACCCGTAATTATCGTTGATTACAGAGTAACAAAAAAAATGTTTGATGATAATTTCTATAATCTTGTTCTATCCTATCATAACACCGGTTGTTTTGATTATTCCGCTGCAAACAAATATTGTGGTACAAACTTTTATCCCGTACCCTTTCAAACCATTTCTACAAATTATGCACTTATGCCCGCATTTAAAATTACATCTTTAACATATAACTTTTCTAATACATCCTATGAAAATTTTTTGTGTGGCATTAGTAGATATAAATTAAAAAATACCAACAATTATCAGGTTTTACTTAATGAAAGCTTAAAACCAATTAGAGAGGAGAATTCAAATGATTAGTATTGTTAGTAATAACAGAATCAGATATAACATTAAGAGTATTGCAAATTACATTTTATTTCCTAAAAACGAGGTACATTATATAGGTGGTGCTGAAATATTACCTCCACCCCTGTCTAGCGATGAGGAAGCACTCATGCTTGATAGATTATCAAAGGATGACCCCTACGTAAAAAAAATCCTTATAGAACACAACCTTAGATTAGTTGTATACATTGCAAAAAAGTTCGACAACACTGGTGTTGGCGTTGAAGACTTAATATCAATTGGAACAATCGGCTTAATAAAAGCCATTAATACCTTTAAAACAGATAAAAACATAAAACTTGCCACATATGCCAGCAGATGTATAGAAAACGAAATCCTTATGCATTTAAGGAGAAGTGCAAGAACCAGAGTTGAGGTATCCATAGATGAGCCTTTAAACGTTGATTGGGATGGCAACGAATTACTTCTTTCCGATATTTTAGGAACGGAGGATGATATGATATATAAAGATATAGAAGATGAAATCGATAAGGACCTTCTTGAAAAGGCTATGGATATATTGACAGAACGAGAAAAAACCATTATTGAGCTGAGATTTGGTATTGGTCACGATGACGAGGAAATGACCCAAAAAGAAGTGGCGGACTTGCTAGGAATATCTCAGTCTTATATTTCTAGATTAGAAAAGAAAATAATTAAAAGACTTAAGCGTGAAATGATTAGATTAGGATAATATATGAAGGATAAAACTAATAAAACCCTTGAAGAATCAACTCTTCAAGGGTTTATATTATGCCGGTGGCGGGACTTGAACCCGCACTATGTCACCATAAACAGATTTTGAGTCTGCCGCGTCTGCCATTCCGCCACACCGGCCAGCAATTGAAAATATAGCATATTTTTATATTCGTGTCAAGAAAGCTATATACACAAATACATTTACTGTACCTTCTTTGCCACTACAACATATCTACCATTATCATCATGATATGCACAGGTAGACAATGTAAGCAATCTATCTCCATATGTGGCTGTACTTTCAATCTCATATGGCGTATTTGCCTGGCCAGTTGTTACATAGTTATCGAATTCCTCTTCACTAGAAGCATTAAAGAACTGATAGTACTTAAAACCTGTGTAATCTACGGGATGAATCTTTGTTCTATAGGCCGCAATAACCTCATACACACCATCACCATAAATTGTATTAAATATAATATACTTGTGTTCCTTGTAAAACTCTTCGTCCTCATACTCAAGTAAATCGTGAAACATCTTGCCTGTTTTCATATTATGTCCATAAATCATAATATTGTCACTAGGAGCTGCCACATTACAAGAAGTATCAATAAATAAAGTTCCTGCTTGGCTGTATTCCTTATCGAAATCTTTATGTATATAATACTCCTCTTCGTACATTGATTGAACAACCGGATAATCAATATCTGTGTCTTCAATATATATCCAGCCAATAAAATCATTGTTCTGTCTGTATATAGCCTCAAATTTGCTCTGTACAGCCACACCATTTACATCAACATATTCAGGATCCTTTATTGCGTCGGTTGCTGTAGAATATAAATCCTCCTCGTCGAAGGAATAATCATCATCTACAAGCGCTTTTAACTCTTCAACCTTATCTTCGCTTTTTTTACTATCTAAAAAATACTTTATAAGTATATAAGCACAGGTTACAAATACACATAGCAATATAAACATAATTATATCATACAATAATTTGCTTTTTCTTTTCTTTTTCTTCTTAGTGGTTTTCTTCTCAGAAGATTTATCACTATGTTCTTTTATATTATTATCTAAATTATCATCTACTAAGCTAATATCATCTAGATTTTCTAAATTATCTTTATCTGTATCTATTGATTCATCAAGATAATCATCTGGTAATTTAATTTTATCAATCATATGTAACCTCCTTACAATACTATAAAAGTAAATAAAACCCGAAAATACGGGTTTTATTTCAGCGAAATCAAATTAGAAATACTTCTTGCTTCCCCATAGATTTCTTTGCTTTAGAGATGTATACTCTGCATACGCTTGCTCCAAAATCTGTTTCTCATTAGGAAATTTAAGAAGATGATACGCCTCATGATACTTGTAGTAACCTGAGTCCAAAAAATATTCTTCTCTTTGCGGCTTGCTATAATAGCTGTCTGCCATCATTAGATACCAGTGAACATCTTTGTTCACCACGTCGTATGAAGTGTTAAAAGAATAACTACTCTTACCTATGTATTTGATAATCTGAGCAGTAACACCTGTTTCTTCCTTTACTTCTCTTAGGGCTGTCTCATTATGTTCCTCATTCTCTTCTACTGTTCCCTTTGGAAGAACCCAGCCTTCATACTTATTCCTGTAATTCTTATACAGTAATAATATCTTTCCTCTAAAGATTACCACACCACCACAGCTTGTTGCTTCAATCATTGCAATTCCTCCTGCAATCTATAAAGATTGGTGTGTCTTATTTGAGGTTATTATAACAGAATTATATTCATATAGCAAGTTATGATATAAATTAGATGGATTATTTAGTTATAATACGCATCAAATATTTGTTTTGCAACCCATGAACCAGATACACCATTAGATGTATAGTCCTCTACAATTACACTTACAACTATATCAGGATTATCTGGATTAGAAAAACCTACAAACCAAGAATTGCAATTACCCTCATTATCGTATTCAGCAGTTCCTGTTTTGCCAGCAACATCATAAGAAGCATCCCAGAAATAACCAGCAGCTGTACCATAATCACATACACCCTTCATATAATCTGTCAGTATTGCCGCCTCGTCGCTAGTCATAAGTTCACCATATTTCTTAGGTGAAAACTTTTTCACTGTAGCTCCATCATCATTTTCGATAGAATGCATAAGATAAGGTTCCATAAGAACACCGCCATTAGCTATTGCGGAGAATATCAAAGCATTGTGTAATGGGGTAATCATAGTATCTCCCTGACCTATAGCGGTCTGTGGTAGCTCGTCTCTTCGACTGTCTCCATCAATATAAAATGATGAAGAATTATATGAACCAACATAAGGAAGTTCTTTATTAAACAGTAAATCCTCAGCTGTATCTTTATAGCTTGCATAATCAAGCTCTACACCTATATTAGCATAGGAGCAATTACACGAATATGCCAATGAATCTGCCAAATCAAGCTCTCCATGAACCTTTCCACTACTACATTCTATCTGTACTCCTGTAAAAATCTCTGAGCCTTCACATATATAAGAATACTTATCGTAGTTATAATTTTCTCTAATATACTCAAGTGTAGTTACTACCTTAAATGTAGAGCCAGGTGCATATAAACCTTGAGTTGCTCTATTGAGTAAAATTGTACTGCTAGCACCTTCTTCAGTCTGAAGATATTCCCATACTGCATCAATTTCATTTGGATTAAAATCCGGCTTAGAAATCATAACTAAAATCTTGCCTGTGTCAGGTTCCATCACAATAACTGCACCATTGCAGCCAGATAAGGCATCATAAGCTGCCTTTTGTAAATCATAATCAAGAGTAGTTATAAGATTATCTCCTCGATTTTTCTCTTCCTGGATTTCTTTTACTACCCTTTCAAAAATATTGATATGAGAACGTAGCATATAAAAATTACCCTGAAGCTCTAATCCTGACTTGCCGTAGCTATCGTAACCAACCACATGAGCAAAGAGATTGTCATATGGATATGACCTTGTTGTATTGCCATCCTCATCAGTTGAACTTGTGGCAATTACCACACCATCACTAGTGATAATATCTCCTCTTTCAACAGTTTCCGCAAAGGAATCCTGTCTTATATTACGAGAATTGGCAATTGTAGTTTCCGCCTTGAATTGCATAAAATAAATCACATATCCAATCAAACAGACGTAAACAAAAACCATAAGATAGGTAATTACGATAATAGGTCGATTTTTAATTTTGTTGTTTTTTGCTTTTTCTTGCTCTTTTTTGAGGAATTCTTCCTCCGGACTCAAGGGCAAGTTGTTGCTTTGCTCTTTCCTTTTGTCTTTCATTTTTAATCGCCTCTCTGTTTGATATAACACATATACCTTGTATTATTGCAAATATAATCAACGTACTTAAAACGGAACTAACACCATAGCTAATAAGAGGTAGGGTTACTCCTGTTGATGGAATAAACTTTGTCACACCACCTAAATTAAGCAAGGATTGAAATATAAATATTGTGGCAAATCCAAATGCTGAATACTTATAAAATGGATTTCTGCACTTGAGTGATATGTTAATAAAGGAAATGAAAATACTTAGTATTACTAAAATTAATGCTAATCCAAATAATACACCCATCTCCTCACATATGGCAGAAAATATAAAGTCACTGTTGCTAACTGGTATAGTATGAGCCTTACCCTTTGTTAGACCTGAACCAAGATATCCACCTGTTCCAAGGGCAAATAGAGACTGCGAAACCTGATATCCACCTGTATCAATAAATGCAAAAGGATCCTGCCATGCCTGAACTCTAGTCATAACATGAGCAAATAAGGTGTCCTTGAACAAAAATCCTGCCAGAGCTACTGCTCCCACTCCGAGTCCAACTCCGCCTATAAGGAAGATTGGTCTAGATGTGGCAAGATACACCATAAATACATATGTTATATAAAATATAATGGCAGCTCCTAAATCCTTTTCTAATACCAAAACCAGCATAAAACCAGCTGATATAATCGCATTTACAAACAAATCCTTTATTGTATTAGCCTTAACAAGCATACTTGCCACAAAGAATACAAATAAAATCTTTACAAATTCCATAGGCTGTAAGGTTATACTTCCAATTCTTATCCAGTTTCTAGAACCAAAATTCTCATAGCCTAAACCGGGAATAAATACAGTGAGTAGCAAAATAATACCCATCACACCATAAAATACTCCCCAATCCTTAATCTTTTTCCATTTCACAAGGATGTATGGTAAAAATGCTGTAATAATAAGTCCAACTGTTGCAAATATAAACTGTTTAACAGCAAGTCCCATATCAAGTCTCGTAAGCATAGTATATCCAATAAGTAGCATAAACGCTGTATTGTTTGTTAAAAGCCTAGAAGATTCCTTGTACACAGAATGAAATACAAGCATATAAAACACAGCTACAAATATCTGAATACCGTAAAAGACTAGTATTTTAACAGAATTAAGTCTTAAATACATAATAAGGTATGATAAAAAATGTATAATAAATACATAAACTATCTGAATATTAAGTTTTCTTTTCCTCTCTTCCTCATCATTTGATGCCATAATAGAAAAACATTTTACTGTATATAGCACCATAAATAAAATTGTGAGAAATTTGGAGATTTCACAAACAATATTAATCATTGTTAATCTACTCCTCTGTAATAATGCCCTGTTGTTAATCTATAAGGGGCATATTCTATTGTATCTAAATTATCCTGTAGCTTAGCAAGAGCTTCCATAACCGATGTGACTAATGCTTCATCCTCTATAGTAAAATCTACCTTAAAGCTATCACAATCTATATCCTGGGTAAATCCATCACTAAACTTGTGAAGCAATGTGGTTGGAACGCCATTATATACCAAGTTACAACACTCATCACAATTGGCCATAAAATAAAAGCTATTACCCATATCATCTTGTAATAATTTAGTATTATATGCCTTATTACAACCATCTATAGTCTTGATAACACACTGAGCTGAAAGCATTACCTGCTGATGACCATATATATTAAGTTGATTATGGTAACCTTTAAGCTCTGGTAATTCCTTTATGCTTAGTTCCTTTGGTAATTCAAAAATTACATTATCAATTCCACAAGAAAGCTCTTTTCTAGCCAAATTATTGTAACCATATAGACTTGAAGCAAGAACAATATCTTTATCATTGAAAGAGTTCATATGCATCTTGTATGCACAATATCCATCAATATTTCTAATATATATACCCTGACATTCCTCAGGTACATAATCTATTATATCAAACTTTGAGGTAATAATATATGGTAGTTCAATATATATCTTAATATTATTTGCAACAAGCTTCTCAATAAGATTTTTTTCCAAAGCACTGTTATACAATTGCTTGCTAATATATATGGCATAAATTGGATAATTAAAGACAGTCCTTAATTGTTCAATAGTTTTAACACTAACATAAATAGGATAATTCGTTTTATTATAATTTGCATTTTCCAAATTATGATCTATGACTATATTCTTTTCTTCTACAGAAGTTCTTCTATAATCATTGGTTATAGCTTCAGTAATCTTATCTATAGCCTCTCGCCTTAGCTGTTTTACAAGTCCCATTGGAACAAAGGCATTGTCATCAACTGACATATATATATCACTGAAATAAAAATCTGTATTGCCCAGCATATCAAGCTTGCTTTTAATCTGCTCAATATCAGCAGCTTTGTTTTTAGACTGTGATACCAGTTCCTGGGAAGTCACAGTAATAACATGATGCTTATGCTGTAATGTAAGATAAATATAATCCTCTACACATGCTGTAAAAGTAGCCATAAGCTCAAGTTTTGGTGTCTTATTAAGTATATTTTCTGAAATATCTTGTATATACTTGTTGCATCTGGTTCTATATACACTCTGTCCAAGAAGGATATTCTTAGTATTAGGTGCATTAAGAGATACCAATTCTCCTTTTTCGCCCTCCATACCAGATGTAATATCTATAGTATTCCCATCCCTTAAAGCAAGTTCTAACACATCTTGCTTGTACAAATCAGCCTCAAGCTCTATAGTAACCTTTCCAGAACCAACATTCGTAAGTTTACCCATATAAGTTCCTTGATTATTAGGTCTATTGGATGAAATCATATCAGGTCCATTGTGCATGAAATAATATCCATCACAAAATCCACCTCTATTATATATTGCTCCTAACTTTTCCTTGTACTTAATAGCTTTTTTAACACTAAAATCACCACTTAAATAGTCATTGCATAGTTCCTTATAAGCATCAACAGCTGAAGCAACATAATACTCATTCTTCATTCTACCCTCAATTTTAAGTGAATCTATACCTGACTCAATAATATCTGGAAGAATTTCAAGAGTACACATATCCTTCATTGATAAATAGTACTTATCCTTATAGCATTTTCTACAAGGCTGTGCACATCTTCCACGATTACCACTTCTTCCGCCTGCAAGAGAACTCATAAGACATTGTCCACTATAAGAGTAACACATAGCCCCATGAACAAAGCTCTCTATCTCAATATCAACCTTTTCCTTAATTCCTTTTATCTCTTCAAGAGACATTTCTCTAGCTGTAACAATTCTAGATGCACCCTTTTTCTTCATATCTTCAGCACCATAAGGTGATGTTATATTCATCTGAGTACTACAATGTATAGATATATCTGGAAAATTTTCCTTTACAAAATCAAATACACCTAAATCCTGAACAATTACTGCATCTAATCCAGCTTCGTAGTATGGCTTTAGGTAATTATATAGCTCTTTTATTTCGTTGTTTTTTAATAGTGTATTTACTGTTAGATATAACTTAACATTATGAAGATGGGCATAATCTATAGCCTTAATAATAGAATCGTCTGAAAAGTTGGTGGCGTATGCACGGGCACCAAATTTAATGCCGCCAATATAGCAGGCATCAGCGCCTGCTTTTACTGCGGCAGTCAATATATCATATGACCCGCATGGTGCGAGTATTTCAATATTCTTGTGATTATTTGTCATTTCTTCCCTTTTCGGCCTCTAACTGAATAATCTTTCTCTGAAGAGCATTAATCTGTTCCTTGTACTCTTCGATCATCCTAAGTGCAGATTCCTGCTTAATCTGAGCCTCAATAACCTCATGTCTTAAATCATATAACTGCTGCTCCTTGTTGGTATCCTCAGAAGCCATACTATCAGCCTGAGCTTTAGCCTTAAAATAGTCATCAGCTATATTAAGTGCGAGTAAAACCCCCTGATACTCCGTATTCATACGTCTATACTGGTCTGATGTTTTGCACTCAGAAATTTTGTTATTGATGTATGTTGCTACATTCTGGAGATAATCTTCTCCTTCGTATCCACTTAAGGTATAAACCTTCCCATTAATTACTACAGGTATATCAACTTTGTTTGCCATTATACTTCTCCTTCGTTTTTAGTGTTCTATTAGATTCTCCAGTCCAAAATGCTTGTAGCAATGCTCTGTGACCATTCTACCACGAGGTGTTCGATTAATAAAGCCATTTTTTATAAGATATGGCTCGTAAACATCCTCAAGGGTACCAGAATCTTCACCAATGGCAGCAGCTAAGGTATCTAATCCAACTGGGCCACCACCAAATTTGTTAATCATAGTTTCAAGTATAACTCTGTCAGTATTATCTAAGCCCTGTGAATCTACTTCCAATCTATCCAGGGCAGTCTTTGCTATATTGTAGTCTATTGCGCCATCATGTTCAACCTCTGCAAAGTCACGAACTCTCTTAAGTAATCTATTGGCAAGTCTAGGAGTTCCTCTAGAACGTTTAGCTATCTCTAGTGCTCCCTCTTCGTCAATATCCACACCGAGAACCTTAGCCGAACGAATTATAATCTGCATAAGCTCTGTGACATTGTAAAACTCCAATCTGTTAACAACCCCAAATCTATCTCTAAGAGGTGCCGTAAGCATTCCAGCTCTTGTGGTTGCGCCCACAAGGGTAAACCTTGGTAAATCAAGTCTAATAGACCTTGCTCCTGCACCTTTACCAATAATTATATCTATGGCAAAATCTTCCATAGCAGGATATAAGACCTCTTCCACTTGTTTGTTAAGTCGATGAATCTCATCAATAAATAATACATCATTCTCTGACAAATTATTTAATATAGCAGCTAACTCTCCTGGTTTTTCAATAGCAGGACCAGATGTTATCTTAAGATTAACACCCATTTCTGCCGCTACAATGGCTGCAAGGGTTGTCTTGCCAAGTCCAGGTGGGCCATATAAAAGAACATGATCTAAGGATTCATTTCTCTTTTTTGCAGCTTCTATGAACACTTTTAAATTTTTCTTTGCTTTTTCCTGACCGATATATTCATTTAAGCTAGATGGTCTAAGACCTTGCTCTATACGTTCATCTTCTGAAATTATATCAGCACTAATAATTCTTTCCATATCAATACCTAAAATAAATTACATCATAAATTTAAGCGCCGCCTTAAGCAACTCCTCAACAGACATATCCTCGTTATCTTTAACCTTCTTAATTGCTCTTAAAGCCTCAACATTAGAATAACCAAGACTTGTAAGTGCCATAGCGGTTTCTGTAATAATATCATTTGAGCCATAATCTGGCAAGTCTTCCTTAGCAGATGAGGTGAGCACATCTTCAAGCTTAAATTTATCCTTTAATTCTATTACAACTCTTTGAGCAGTTTTTGCCCCAACACCATTGGCCTTAGCAATAGCCTTATGGTCATCAGATAACACAGCAATTCTAAGCTCGTCAATAGATAGAGTTGATAATATAGCAAGGGCAGCTTTGGGCCCAATACCACTTATGGATATAAGTAGCTTGAATACAGAAAGCTCATCTTCTGTAAGAAATCCAAAGATACTCATATCATCTTCTCTAACATTTAAGTGTGTGTGTATAGTAACTGTATCATGTAAAGAAACTTTAGAAACAACAATTGTACTAGTGTTAATCTTAAAGCCCACTCCACCAGTCTCTACTACAAGATAATCAATGCCAATATACTCAACTTTGCCTTTTATATATGCAAACATATCCTACTCCTAAAAAGAGTGCTGCCATTGGCAACACTCTATGTAATAATCTTATAAGAATTCGAAGTCTAAATCTTCCTCTTCTTCTCCATCACCAATCATCATACGATCTGGTTTTCTTGCATCTTCAATCTCACCAACAAAGATCTCATCGTCATCTTCCTCAACAGCAGGAGATGGCTTAGCAGCTGTCTCCTCAGCTTTCTTGAAGAACTTAGATGATGCTGACTCCTTTGGCTCTTCAAAAGGCTTTGTAGAAGTCTTTCTGGTTGTATCACCCTTAATCTTAAATGTTGTTGATGTAGTCTCTTCCTTAGCTGGCTCTTCTTTTACTGGCTCATCCTTAGCAGCCTGTCCACCTTCAAACTTCTTAGCCTGCTCTTTTGCCTTAGCAATAATATCAGCAGCTGCAGCTTCAGCATTCTTAATGATATCGTCAGCCTTCTTCTTAGCTGATGGATCATCATATGTAGAAACATTCTCAACACTGTTAAGCTGATTCTCCAACTCAAACATCTTGAGTCTACCTTCCTGTAAGCTCTTGTTTAACTTCTCCATATCAGAAGCTAACTTCTCTCTCTCATTATATACTTCTTCGTATGCTCTATATACGGTATTAACAAAATCATCAACGTCTGATGCCTTGTATCCGAATAATCCTTTCTTAAACTGATGACTCTTTATGTCTAATGGTTGTATCATAAACTAATCCTCCGTGCCCATTTTTCTATAGAAAATTATATCATAATAGACAAAAAAAACAAGTATTTATTTACCAGTCAGACTACTTGTAACAAAATATTCACAAAAAATCCATATAGTCTTAAAAGGCGCTATATGATATACTATTTATATTATATTGTGGAGGTGGCCTATGCAAAAGATTACACATGATGCTCGCGAGCACAAATTTATGCAGCTTCATACTTTTTATAAACCAGAAGACATTGTAGTCTTTGATATCGAAACTACAGGCTTTACAGCAGAGACAACTATGCTGTATCTAATTGGTTGTGCCTTCTATGAAGATGGCAAATGGGTCATTACCCAATGGTTTAACAATGATGGTATATCAGAGCGAGAAATCTTTATCGATTTCTTTACATTTATATCAAAGTATAAGTATATCTTTAACTATAATGGTGATGGATTTGATATTCCTTATGTACAAAAGAAAATCAAACAGTTTGATTTAGATTTTTCTTTTGATAAGATTGAAAGCATTGACTTATATAAGCTTATAAGAGGCTTTAAGGACATTCTTCACCTTGATAATCTAAAACAAAAATCTATCGAAAAATTCCTAGGTATTAATCGATTAGATAAGTATACCGGCGGTGATTTAATCAAAGTATATCAAGACTACCTCAAATCACCTGTCGAAAAGGGCAAACAACTATTGTTACAGCATAATTACGAGGATTTAGAAGGACTTATTTACTGTTCATCACTTCTTGCTTACACTAAATTCAAAGCTGGCTGTTTTGTTGTAAAGAAAATGTCAGTTAGAGATAATAAATTGTTGTTCTCACTAACTCTTGATTATCCATTACCTAAACGAATTACTTTAGGTGTACAAGATATACTAGTCACTGGTCATCAGCAAGAAGCCACTATCAATGTGCCTATTATAACTGATGAATTAAAATTCTTCTTCGACAACTACAAGGAATACTACTATCTTCCTGCTGAGGATATGGCAGTACACAAAAGTGTTGCCTCCTTTGTAGATAAGAATTACAGAGTCCCAGCCAAAAAGGAAAACTGCTATCTAAAAAGAAAAGGACACTTTATAACCCAGATAGATTCAGGCATTCTTGCTGGATACAAGAAGAACCACAAGGACAAAGAGACATTTATCGAGCTTGTAGATTCATTTTTACAGGACCTAGATATGTTAAATGCATATGCTAGATATATAATTAGTAAGGCAATATAAAAAGGTTGCTCTATAGCATTTTGCTATAGGGCAACCTTTTTCTCCTTAATAATGGAGCTGGCGGGAATCGAACCCGCGTCCGAAAGCTCTTCCATTACAGCTTCTCCCATCACAGTCTTTGTTTTAAAATTCCCGAGAAAAAGCGCCCAAAGACAGGCTATTTCCCTCGGTAGCTTCATGAATTTTCACTGACCGCAAAGCTTAAGCCAGTGAGTTTACCGCAAGTTCGATGCCAGGGTTCTAAGTCGCGGTGAACCTAGATCTGACAGCTGCCACTAGGCAGCGTACGCGTAATTTTCGTTAGCGTTTATATTTAATTCCTCGTTGTTAAGGCGGTATCAGGCCCGCCGATGGCTACCATAATTTCTAAACCCCCGTCGAAACCAGTACAACCCCCTGGTTTATATGGGAATATATTATAAATATAATATATGCAAATTAATTAAATTTACTCAGCATCTGTGTGAGTATGGTCATGCACCTCTGTTGCATCTGTATCAGTTGATATCTGTGCAGACTCTTCTGGGTGTAACATACTATAATAGTTCTCACTCCAATACTGAGCAAACCAATAATCATATACATCCGCACTGATTGTAGCGTTATTTATACGTTTCTCATAGGAAACCTTGTATAATTTCTGTCCTAGTGGATATCCTATACCAGCACCTACAAATACAGCACCTAGTAAAATCAAAACCACTTTTTTAACTTTCTTTTTCTTTAGGTTTTTGACTCTGTTCTTCTTCTCTTTTTTATATTTATCAACCTTTGCCTGACTCATAACGTCACCTCATGTATATTATTATCCAAGATTTCTAATCTTGAACTCTCTCTCCGCTTCTCGTTTAGCGTCTTTTTTTGCAATATCTTCACGTTTATCGTAAAGCTTTTTACCTCTACATAGACCAACCTCAACTTTAACAAGACTATCTTTAAAATAAATCTTTAAAGGTATAAGGGTATATCCCTTCATCTTCTGCTGTCCAATAAGCTTATTAATCTCATATTTGTGCAAAAGAAGCTTTCTGGTTCTAAGAGGATCTTTGTTGAATATATTTCCCTTTTCATATGGGGAAATATGCATCTGGTATATATATACCTCCTCATCCTCAATACCAATAAAGGATTCCTTGATACTACACTTGCCCATACGAAGAGACTTGACCTCTGTACCCGCAAGAGCAATACCTGCCTCGTAGGTTTCTTCCACAAAATAGTCGTGATACGCTTTTTTATTGTTGGCTATTAAACGTGTTCCTTTTTCCTTAGCCATTTATTATGTCCTCTCTATATTATCATCTATTATGGAAAAATCAATATTTTTCTTAATTTTGTCACAATTACGAACTACGATTCTTACCCTATCACCAAGCTGATATTTCTTACCTGAATTCTCACCAATCATGGCATACTCTTCCTCAGCAAAATAGTAATAATCATCATTCATATGAGCAACAGACACTGAACCTTCAACAGTATTGTCTAATTCAACAAATATGAAATTAGATGTAACACCGGATACCACTCCGTCAAATTCTTCCCCAATATGCTCTGACATAAACTCAATCTCTTTTAGCTTAATAACTTCTCTTTCAGCTTCTTCAGCGCGGCGCTCTTTTTGAGAATTGTCATCTGCTATAGGTGGAAGTATTTTCTTGTAGTGAGCAAGTCGCTTTTCATTTAAATCTCCATGCAAGTTTTCCTTAATAATACGGTGTATCTGTAAATCAGGATAACGTCTTATTGGAGATGTAAAATGACAGTAATACTTGCAAGAAAGACCAAAATGTCCTGTACACTCAGTTGAATATCTTGCCTGTTTCATAGAACGAAGCATCATCTTGCTTATAAGAGCCTCATAAGGCTCACCTTCAATTCGCTCTAATACCTTTTGTAGCTCTTTTGGATGAACTTCTTCCTGGGATGGTCTAAGGAACAATCCAAACTTGCTAATAAAGAAGATTAGATTCTCTATCTTTTCTTTGTCTGGGCTTTCATGAGTTCTATACTCAAATGGTACCTCCTGCCAGAAGAAGTCCTCTGCCACAGTTTCATTAGCCATAAGCATAAAATCTTCAATAAGCTTAGTTGCAGGATTGCGGTCATATGGTTTAATCTCAATAGGCTTGTGATTCTCATCAACTATTATCTTAGTCTCAGCCACATCAAAGTCAATAGAACCTCTCTTATGACGATTATTTCTAATAATATCTGAAAGCTCCTTCATAAGATCAAACATATATATTAAATAATCGTATCTTTCCATTGGTGCATCTTCGGTTCTAGCAAGTATCTTAGCCACATCTGTGTAAGTCATACGCTCGTTGGAATTGATTACACCTTCACAAATATAGTGATTAAGAAGCTTACCTTTCTTATCAATATCCATAACACAGCTAAGTGTAAGTCTGTCTACGTTAGGATTGAGTGAACATATACCGTTTGAAAGCTTATGTGGAAGCATAGGAATAACACTGTCAACTAAGTAACAGCTTGTACCTCTTTTTAATGCTTCCTTATCAAGAGGTGACTTCTCTTTGACATAGTTGGAAACATCAGCTATATGAACACCTAATGTGTATATTCCATCTTTGTATGAAAGTGTAATAGCATCATCTAAATCCTTGGCATCTTCGCCATCTATAGTAACTGTATGCCAATCTCTAAAGTCAGTTCTACCAACTAAATCCTCTTCTGAAATCTGATCTGGAATATCATTAAGAGATTCCATAACCTTCTCAGGATATTCCATTGGTATATCATATGCTCTAACAACCGAAAGTATGTCTGTTGCAGGGTCATTTACGTGACCAAGTATCTCTACAACACGTCCCTCTGGTGATTTGCCACTGGCTGCATAAGCAGTAATCTCACATACAACCTTATGTCCTGTCATAGCACCCATAGAATCACTTTTTGATACAAATATATCATCGGCAACCTTTTGATTATCAGGGATAACAAAGCCAAAACCATCCTGTTTTTCATAGGTTCCTACAACAACACTCATACCACGTGATAATACTTTAACGACCTGTGCTTCACTTCTTCTGCCACCATAACCAGTTTTCTCCGGCTTGATAACTACTCTATCATTGTGGAAAGCGTCCAAACTAAACTTAGCTGGTATAAAATAGTCTTCTTTTTGTCCATCAACACGAACAAATCCAAAACCTTTTTTGTTGCCTATATATGTTCCAACTAAGAGATTGTCGTCTAATTTCTTATATTTGCCCTTTGGTGTAAGAATAATCTTTCCCTCTGAAATAAGCTCATTTAAGGCATCTTCCACGCGTTTTTTATCCGAATCTGATACCTGTAACAAAAATCTAATATCCTTAAGCCTCATTGGCTTATACATATCATCACATATAAAATCGTATAATTTTGCTTTGACTAGCTCTCTTTTTTCGCCCATAAACATAACCCCCAGTCATAAAAATTATAAAATCATACCTGATTTCTGTAGTTATATTACAAAAAATCATATCTGATCACTAAAAGCTACAAACACAATTAGCTATATATATTATATCACACTAGCGATTATTTTTACAGAAAAAAAGATGCTTTGCAGTTATACAAAGCATCATAATAGTCTTAGATAAATTTAGATGAAAGCAAAAGCGCTAATATCATATATAAAACGCCAAGAACAGCTGTTATCTTACCAAGAATTGCCTCCTTAGATTTACCCTTGTTCTTGCCCCAATATGTCTCTGTATTAGCAGGTGTGCTAACTAATCCGCCACCCTTGCCTTCTTGCATCATAACTACAATAGCTAAAATAACTGATATAATTAAAAATATAACAATAATTGCTGTCTTCAAAAGAATAACCTCCTAGAAAATAAACAAATCAAATTCACACTTTGCTTATATTATCACAATAAAATAAGAAAGGCAATACTTTTTTACAATGTAGTACTAATTATTGCTATATTTTAAAACATAAAATCTGTATCAGCAACCAGTTTTCCTAGCTCTCCTTCTATTCTAAGCAATTGATTGTATTTTGCAGTTCTTTCACCACGACAAGGAGCACCTGTTTTAATCTGTTTTGCGTTGACTGCTACAGCAAGGTCCGCTATGAACGAATCCTCTGTCTCCCCTGAACGATGTGAAATAACTGTATTATAGCCAGCTTTTTTTGCCATTTCTATGGCATCAAGGGCCTCTGTTAGGGTTCCTATCTGATTGTATTTTATTAAGATTGCATTTGCTATACCATCCTTAATGCCATCTGATAATCTATTTGTGTTAGTAACAAATAAATCATCGCCTACAAGCTGTATTTTATCTCCAAGTCTATATGTTAGAACTTTCCAACCCTTCATATCATTTTCATCTAAACCATCTTCGATAGAATAGATTGGATAATTCTTAATAAGCTCCTCGTAGTATTGCACCATTTCCTCGGAATTACGATAAACTTCCCGACCTGTCATCTTACTTTCTCCTGGAAAATAGTATAATTCTGTACTATCGTCAAATAATTCGCTGGCAGCAGCATCTATGGCTATTTTAACATCATCATAAGGCTTATAACCTGCGCCTTTTATTGCTTCAACTAGGAAATCTAATACTTCAGAAGAACTAGCTAGGTTAGGCGCAAAACCACCTTCATCTCCCACACCTGTGGATAAATTTTTCTCTGAAAGAAGTTTTTTTAATGTATGATATATTTCAGCACACATTTCTAGACAATTCTTAAATGAATCTGCTCCCACAGGAGCAATCATAAATTCCTGTAAATCCACTGTATTATCAGCGTGACAACCACCATTCATAATATTCATCATAGGAAGTGGCAACTCCTTAGCATTGGTTCCACCAATATACCTATACAAAGGCATTTTCAAAGAGTTTGCTGCAGCTCTTGCTACTGCTAAAGAAACACCTAGTATTGCATTTGCTCCAAACTTAGACTTATTCTTTGTACCATCTGCTTCAGTTAACATTTTATCAATAGATGCCTGTTCAAATACATTCATACCAACAAGTCTGTCACTTATTCTAGTATTTATGTTAGTTACAGCCTTTTCAACACCTTTTCCCATATATCTTTTTTCTTCATCTCTAAGCTCGTGAGCTTCATATTCTCCTGTAGATGCACCAGAAGGTACTGAAGCTATAGCTGACGCACCACTTTCTGTTATAATCTCTACCTCCACAGTAGGATTACCTCTTGAATCTAGTATTTCTCTTGCAGATACATGTTTAATCTTATCAATTCGCATAAAAAATGCCTCCAATCAATAATATACATTTAGTGTAATTATTAGCAATCGAAGGCATTAATATACATTTTTCTATTTTAAATTATTCTACATCAGATGTACAATGTGGACACTTTGTAGCTTCAATATCTATCTCACTCTTACAGAATGAACACTTCTTAGTAGTTGGTGCAGCTTCCTCTTCTTCCTTCTTCTTACCAAGGTCAGTAAGCTTATTAACACCTTTAACCATTAAGAATACAACAAGTGCCATAATAAGGAAATTAACAACGTCTGTTAAAAATGCACCATAATAAATATCAGCTTTCCAGATAGTTACATGTAATCCATTGATACCACCTGTGTTAAAGCAACCGATAATAGGTGAAATAACATTGTCAAGTAATGAATTAACTAATGCAGTAAATGCAGAACCAATAATCATACCTACTGCAAGACTCATTACATTTCCCTTAATTGCGAACTCTTTGAACTCGTTTAAAAACTTCTTTATCATTGTATGTACCCCTTTCTTTTTATAAATACTGCCGGCAAGTCCTGCCGGCAATAAATTTGTAAAATATTATCTAAGGATAAGTGACTTTCCTGTCATCTCAGCTGGCTGTGGAAGCTCCATAATCTCAAGAAGTGTTGGAGCAATATCAGCAAGACAACCACCCTCACGTAACTTAACATCACCATAGTTATAAAGGATAAATGGAACAGGATTTGTAGTATGAGCTGTATGTGGCTCACCTGTCTCAAAGTTAACCATCTGCTCAGCATTTCCATGGTCTGCACAGATAAATAATACACCATCAGCCTGCTTAACAGCCTCAACTGCTGCACCTACGTACTGATCAACTCTCTCAACTGCTGCAACAGCTGCAGGAATAACACCTGTATGTCCAACCATATCAGGGTTAGCAAAGTTAATGATAATTACATCATACTTATCTGAAGTAATAGCATCAACAAGGTTAACACCAACCTCTGGTGCACTCATCTCAGGCTTTAAATCATAAGTTGCAACTGCAGGTGACTTAACAAGAGTTCTATCCTCATCCTTGTTAGGCTCCTCAAGACCACCATTGAAGAAGAATGTAACGTGTGCATACTTCTCAGTCTCTGCAAGTCTAAGCTGAGTCTTGCCACAAGCTGCAAGATACTCACCAAATGTATTAGTAATTTCCTGCTTTTTGAATGCAATAATCTTATTTGGTATGCTCTCATCATAATCCTTGAAGCATACATATGTTAAAGGAAGCTTTCCTCCCTTTCTGTCAAAACCATCAAACTCATCAGCACAGAAAGCTCTAGTAATTTCTCTAGCTCTGTCTGGACGGAAGTTAAAGAATATAACTGAATCGTTAGCCTTAACTGAAGCAACTGGCTTGTCACCATCCATAATTACTGTTGGAAGAACAAACTCATCTGTCTTATCATCTGCATATGAATCTGCAACAGCTTGTACTGGATCAGTAGCCTTAACACCCTCACCATAAACTATAGCTGCATAAGCCTTTTCAACTCTATCCCAGTTATTATCTCTATCCATAGCGTAGTAACGACCAGAGATAGTTGCAACCTTACCAACGCCAATCTCAGCCATCTTGTCTACTAACTCAGCAACAAAATCCTTACCAGATGCTGGAGGAGTATCTCTACCATCTAAGAATGGATGTACATATACATTAGCAAGCCCCTGCTTCTTACAAAGCTCTAAAATACCATAAAGGTGTGTATTGTGGCTGTGTACACCACCATCTGAAAGAAGTCCCCAAAGGTGTAAATCTGAGTTATTCTTTTTACAGTTATCAATAGCCTCAAGGAGCGCTTCATTCTCAAAGAAATCTCCGTCCTCTATAGCCTTTGTGATTGATGTTAAATCCTGATATATAATTCTTCCTGCACCAATGTTCATATGGCCAACCTCTGAGTTACCCATCTGACCATCAGGAAGTCCTACAGCAAGACCTGAAGCATTGCCCTTTACAAAAGGACACTCTGCCATAAGCTTGTCCATAACAGGGGTATTAGCCATAGCAATTGCATTGCCCTCAGCCTGCTCACTAATTCCATAACCATCAAGTACCATTAAAACTACTGGTTTCTTACTCATAATTTATCTCCTTTTTAATTAAATTCATAAATTAAGCTGAAAATATCACATTTTCACACATCTAATATATTATCACATATTGTTTTTTTAGCAACAAAAAAATATTAAAATCTTGAGGAATCATCTTCAAAAATTTCTTCCTGTTGACTTTTTATTTGCTTAGCTCTTTTTCCATCCTTAATAATAGAAGTAATTAGATAAATGGAAATAATTGTACCCACAACAAACTCTAAAATATTAGCTTTATGGGTTTTCTCATCAACCTTTCTACTAGTCAATGTATATTCATCATAATTACCTTCAGGATTTTTCTTAATGGTAAAACTAGCCTTATATTCTGGCTCAATACTAGGAAATTGTTCTAATTCCGCAATATATTCTGTCCAGCCTATAAAATATGCGGTAATCTTGGATATCTCAGAGCTTATACTATCCTCCCAGCTAACACCATCCGTCGCATATCCAAGCATAATATCCTCTGGATATCTATCAGCTGTATATATAACAAATTCCTTTGAAATTCCATTAATCTCCTTAGTTGTATATAGGTCTCTTGCACCAAACAAATGTAATATTTCGTGGGCATAAGTATCAGGATTAACCATATAGTCCTCCTGCCACCTAAGGGGTATAAAGGCAAGCTCTTCATAGTAAGTGTTATTGTTATGATAATAAGAAAATGCAGAGGCAGTGTCCGACTCACCATCAACAAACACAAGATATGCAATACTGTCTGTTTTATATTTGTCCATCAAGCCTACTGATGGTATAAAATCATGAACAAACTCTACCGAATAATCGTACATATCATATACCTGTTCTTTTAAAGCTTCATTAGTAGAGCCAGAGCAAGAACCCGGAAAATATGCATCATAGTATAAATCATATACTAAATCACTACCGTCGCTAAGGTTATATATAAGACGAACATCTTTGTTATAACGTTCTCCTTCTTCAACGAGGAAATCACAAGCAACCTCTAAGTTATCTTCCACCTGTTGTTTTTCTTCTTCGGTCCAAGAAGCACCCATATCCTCTAGAAAAATGCACACAAAAACTGTAGAACCATCAAGATACTTAGCACTTCCTGTGGTTCCAAGCTCCCAAGCCCCGTATGATATTTCTCCTAAATAAGAACTATCTGCTCTTGTATTTGATGTGTCAAAAAATGTACAGAAAGTAACTACAAGTAGCAAAAGATACACTTTTATCTTATGTCTCATTGATAATATTCTCCAAGACTAATACCATTTATACCAAGTGGTATCTCGTGGTCAAGTCCAATAAACTTTTCTCCGTTATTCCATAGAACCTCTTTTACAAAGGCATATTTTTCTTCGTCCCAGGTTGTAAAGTCATCTAACACCATTCCGCCAGTATCACCTGAATTGGCATTAAAACACCAGAAAGTATGATGGAGCTTATATTCACCGATAAGCTGACGCATATATGTCATCCAAGTTATATTTGGCTCAGTCATAAATCCACCCCATTCACCAATTAAAAGTGGTGCAATCTCTTCATCGTGGATATATAACCAGTTGTCATACCAGCAGTCTTCCATAAGACTTTCGTATGTATAATCACCCTCAAACCAAGGCTGAGCATATACTGTTGGACCATAATCGTGAGGTGAATATATAAGCTTATTCTGATGCTCTCCTAAATCAACTGGATAATCAGCTACACCTCTAAGGTTTCCACCCCACCAATTGAAATAATAGTCATCTTCGTTAGTAGATGAAAAATCACCATTTGTCTTAATATCAATTGGATATATCTCTATACCTTCAACCATAACAAGAACATTTGGATTGGATGAAAGCACAGCGTCCGCTGCAAGCTCAGCTACATATTTCCAGTTGTTAGGGTCTTTGGAATCATTCCATTTTGCTGCGCCATCTCCCTCGTATGGCTTACCATGAGGCTCATTCTTTAGGTCATAGGCTATAATAGTGTCATCATTTTTATATCTATCTGCCATCCATGACAAGGCAAATAAATAGTCCTCTGCGGAAATCTTCTCAGTATACCAAAGATTAACCACATGACCACTAGCGTTGGTCTCCGCACTATGTATATCGATAATAACCTTAAGACCATTGGCTCTAGCCTGGCCTAAGAAATATTCAAATATCTGTAAACTATCCATACCAACCAAATAATCGTTGGTAGCCTGATTAAAGTTAGCCTGTGGATATTCACCTCTTGACCACTGTAATATAAGCTCTGCTGAAAATGGAACTCTTATAACATTAAAACCATGATTTGCTATTTCCTGAATTGACTGATTAAAATCAGAGTTCCATAGGCCGTCAAAGGTATTGGTTCCTGTGTTATAACCGAACCAATTAATACCAGTGAGCCACACCTCGTTGCCATCTGCATCAACAATCTTGTTCCCATCAGTAAAAAGCCAATCATCTGTAGTTGGCTCTGGTACGTCCATAGCACCATAATCAACATCTCTATCTACCACAACTCTATCTTCTGCCTGCTGGGTTGTGGTATCTTTATCTGACTCCTCCGTACCATTGTTTGTATTATCTGATACAGTCGATTGATTATTATCTGTGGAATTTGATTTAGCATCATCAGTTGATGTAATTTCAATATTTGTCTCTTTATTTGTATCATTTGTTTTTAGTCTTTTCTTTTGTATATGCATACCTAGCAATATACCAAGAAGGAAAACAACCAAAACAACCTGAATATATACAACTATTTTTAGCTTTTTGTTCATAATATTCTCCCATAATCTCTATGTAACAGGCTAGAAATTGCCTCCATTCCAGCCCCAGTTTGAAACAGCGTTATACTTCACATAAACGTGATCTGGCGCAATGCCAAGCACCTTATTATATATCTCACAAATCTTACCTGTTAAGCTATTAAATGCTGATGGGTTCTCTCCACCATATACACTAACCTCAACAAAAGCTATAGGCTGGCTGTTATCTCCTCTAAAATACATAGATACACTATCCTCAAAACCAAGCATAAGCCACTGCTCGCTCTTACCCGGAATAAGACGAATAGCCTCACCTAGTGCTGTTTTTATCTCTGTTTCCTGCTCCTTTGTAATCTGTACACTTACCTTTGAATTAATATATGGCATAATATAATGCTCCTTTCATTTTTTTAAATCAAAAAATAATATTTACATGGTTCTAGCTTATTATTGTTGATTATACGTATTTTGATTGTAGCTATTGTTATCATAATACTGATTGTATGTATTTTGACTGTACATACTGTTATCGTAGTACTGATTATATGTATTTTGAGAATTCATATTCCCTACAAATTGGTTCTGATTTGAATAACCCTGATTAGAATTATTAGCAAATTGTGGCATAATAAATAAATTTTGAGTATATCCTCTACTTTTAATCTTATCAATATCGGTATTAAATAAATTCCTCATATTCTGAAGGTGTCTAAGACCCTCATCATTATAGCCTAAACGTGCATTTGGACATATCTTACCTAATTTTGAAACAAGCTCATTAATAGTATTATTCGTAATATCCAACACCTCAATTGCAAAATCTCCCGTAGCCGTACAAATTATAAGTTGTCTAACCATATTAAATCCACCATTTTTTTTAATTGGAATATATATAAGAAAAATATACTCTAAATATGAAATATAAGTAATGTCTTTTTTGCTAGCAATACATCGATCTGATATCATAATATAATTATCTTCGTATTTTTTATTTGCAATCATATTATCCACTTCTTCAAGAAGAAATGGATTTTTCTTAAATATTGCACTCTTCATTGGATTAATTAAATCTTTAATTCCTATAACCAACTGTGTTATAGCCACCAACAAAAAAAAAGTTATAATAAACAATCCCAAAATTCTAGCATCATCCATCACAAAAAGGACTACAATGAACGAAGCAAAGATAAAAACAAAAGCACTTACAATATTTTCTATTGCGGATTTATTTATCTTCTTAAAAACAACTTCTCTTCCCATAAACCAATCCTCCAAATTTTTAATAATTATATGTATTTTGATTGTTTACATTTGTGTTATATCCATTGTTGTAGTATTGATTATACATCTCTTGACTATTAGCGTTAGTATAATACTGGTTATACATATCTTGATTTGCTACAATCTGATTTACATTATTGTTAATATATTGTGGTAAAACGAATTCATTTTGCACGTGACCTCTATGTTCAATCATACCATTATTATTCTTATATATTTCTCTCATCTGACGTAAGTATGCTAGTCCCTCGTTGTTATATCCAAAACGTGCATTTGGACATATTTTAGCAATCTTTGACGCAAGCTCATCTATAGTTGATTTTTTACAGCCATATACATTTATAGACATATCTCCTGTTGCAGTACAAACAAGAAGGTATTTACCTGTTGGTATAAAATTAGTGCTTTGTTTCTGAATATACACAAGAAAAACATCCTCTAAATATGCTATTTCTCTAAAATTCTTCTTATTAGCTATACATCTATCAGATAGCATGATAAATTTGTCTTCATATCTTTTGTTTGTTGCCATATTATCAGCCTGCTCTAACACATAAGGGTTTTTCTTAAATAATCCATTTTTCATAGGATTACATAAATCTCTAATACCAAAGACCAGCATAGGAACACCTAATAAAA
>JAGAKD010000017.1 GCA_017625815.1 Lachnospiraceae bacterium
AGCGGGATCTGCTGTTTTTGGTGGAGATATTGCCACTAATGTAAAGGCGTTTTTTGAAAAAATGAAGTAGGATATAAATATTATGGATATAGAAAATATTCTAATTGTTACTGGCGGAAACATAGATATTAAGCTCCTTGATGCATTTATTCAAGACAACCATGATTTGTATATTATAGGTGTTGATAAAGGTGTCTGCGCATTGCATAGTCTTAATATTTCACCAGACTTTGTTGTGGGAGATTTTGACTCAGCAGGTGAAAAGGTAAAGCTATTGTATACTGATAAGGAAAATGCACTTTGCTTACAACCTGAAAAGGATTACACAGATACTCATGTAGCTTTACTGGAAGCCTTAAAATTTAAACCAAAGCATATTTATATGATTGGAGCAACTGGAAGCCGAATTGACCATGTGATGGCCAATATATCACTTCTAAAACTTGCTCTAAGAGAAGGGGTTGAAGCCTATATTATAGATGGCAACAACCGTATAAGAATGATAGATAAGTATTGTAGGATAGAGTCGTGTGAGGCATATGGGAAATACATATCCTGTATACCTTTTTCAGATACTGTAACAGGTATCACTTTAAAAGGGTTCAAATATCCACTTGACAATGCTACTATGATAAAAGATGATTCCCTTGGAATCAGCAATGAATTAAGAGAGGAGGAAGGTCACATATCCATAGATAGTGGTTATCTATTGGTTATGGAGACTAAAGACTAATGACAAAATGGGTTTTGCTTGCACTATTTGTTTATATGGGCATTATGCTTTTTATAGGTATAACTGGTGCAAAGAAGAACAAAAATGCAGATGATTACTTCCTTGGAGGACGTAATTTAGGTGGTTGGGTTGCAGCGCTTTCAGCTCAGGCATCGGATATGAGTGGATGGCTTCTTATGGGACTTCCTGGTTCAATTTATGCCTTAGGAACAAATCAGGCATGGATAGCAATTGGACTATTTATTGGAACAGTGCTTAACTGGCTGTTCATATCTGGAAGACTTAGAAGATACACAATTAAAGCTGGAAATTCTATGACAATTCCAGAGTATTTAAGTAACAGATTTAGAGATGAAAAGAAATTACTTATGGCTATTTCAGCTATAGTAATGGTAGTATTTTTCCTAGTGTATACTGCATCATCTTTTGCAGCAGGTGCAAAATTATTTGTTTCAATTACGGATATGAATTATCACGTTGCTCTTTTAATAGGTGCAGGTGTAATTTTATTGTATACACTTTTTGGTGGATTTATTGCAGTATGTCAAACAGATTTCATTCAGGGAATGATGATGCTTATTGCAATTTTAGCTGTACCAATTGTTGCGATTGCGGTTATGGGTACTGGAAATATTGTTCCTAATCTTGTGGATTCAGGACTTACTGTAGACTCTGATGTATATCTTGATTTATTCAAGAATGCAAGTGGTGAACCTATATCAGTAATCGAGGTGCTTTCACAGCTTGCATGGGGACTTGGATATTGTGGTATGCCTCATATCTTGGTAAGGTTTATGGCAATCAAGGATGAGAAGGAGCTTAGCAAGTCTAAGACAATCGCTATTGTATGGGTTTTCCTTTCACTTGCAGTTGCTTGTATAATAGGTGTTATTGGTAGAGCATATCTTTTCCCAACAGTTCTTGCTGATAGTGAGAATGTATTTATTGAGATGATTAAGAAGGTGTTTATGGATGATGTTAAGATTCCATTTATCGGTGGTATATTCCTTTGTGGTATCCTGGCAGCTATTATGTCTACAGCAGATTCACAGCTTCTTGTTACATCATCATCAGTTGCTAAGGACTTATTTAACGGAGTATTGTTTAAGAATTTAGATTCAAAGAAGGTTATGATTATAAGTAGAGTAACAGTTGGTGTTGTTGCTATTGTTGCATTCCTTATAGCTTGGAATCCTGATTCAAGTGTTATGGGTCTTGTGTCAAATGCTTGGGCAGGACTTGGTTCGGCCTTTGGTCCAACAATTCTTATGTCACTTTATTGGAAGAGAATTAACCTAGCTGGAGCTGCAGCAGGAATGCTTTCAGGTGGTCTTACAGTTATAATCTGGGATTACATTAAGTTCATTAATATGGATGGTGCTAAGGTGACTCTTGGAACATATACAGGTGTATATTCACTTCTTGTTGGATTCTTCGTAAGCTTATTCTTTATTCTTGTTGTTTCACTTGCAACAAAGAAGGTAAGCGATGAAGTAATTCAAGAGTTTGAAGATGTTAAGGCTGGAAATGTCTAAAAAGAATACATAAAAAAACGAAATGCCGGTCGAGTAGCACCGGCATTTCGTTCTGTATAATTTAAAGAGAGGATTTATGAAAAAAAACTATACTTGTATTATAAAGTGAAAATGTGAACAAAATATGACAAGATTAACAACATTATGTAAAATAAAATTAATGAAAATATGTACAAAACATAAGAAAGTTCACTTTTTTTAGGTGGTGATAAGATTTGAATAGGATAAAATTAGTAGCAGTAGGAAAAATAAAAGAAGAATTTTATAGAAAAACAATTGAAGAATTTTTATCTGATATTAGAAAAAAAGCAACCATAGATATTATAGAACTACCTGATGAGAGTATTCCTAAAAATCCTAGTCAGGTTGTTATAGACGGAATAAAAGCAAAAGAAGGTTCAAAGATATTAGAGTATATTGATAATAGTGATTATGTGATTGTCCTTTGTATTGAAGGGAACCTAACAGATAGTGAAAAATTACGAGCTGTTATGGAAAAGGCAGCATGTACTACCAATGGAAGTATTGTGTTTGTTATTGGTGGTTCTTTAGGATTAGATGAAAAAGTAATAAAAAGAGGTAACTATAAGCTAAGTTTTTCACGTATGACATTTCCACATCAGATGATGAGAGTTATGCTTATGGAACAAATAAAAAATATAACCTATGGCAAATAAAAAATTATTTGTGATAGGTTATATTTTTTTGAATGGTAAAGGCTCTATATAACTGCTCTGTGAGTACAACAGCAGTGAGCTGTTCCCCCATCTGAAAAGATGATAAATTGAACTCTTCAACAAAAATATCATTACCGGATAGATTCTTGATTATATCCTGTGAATTATCATCTAAAATAAAGTCTATACAAGAGTACCCTGAAACATTTAAATCATTTATAAGTGTTGCAAGCTCTGGGGAAGATGGTGTGTTTTTTCCAGAGGTAACAAGATATACTTTTGCCCCTTTTTTAGTGGCTAGCTTTTGGTAGCTCTTCAGGGCTATGATGTTTATTTTGCACCAAGGAGAGCTTCTTTTTATATACTCTGATAAAGCTTGGTTATAGTGCTTTTCTATTTTTTTGCATGGAACGTATATGTTTATCTCCATTTAAAACTCCTATATAGTGATATTTGTAGATTTTAGAAGTAAAAAATACTTGCAATAATATAACATACATCTTCAAAAATATCAAAAAAAATGATATTATATATAAATAATAATTTCTACGCAATGAGGTATATTATGAAAAACAAAAAGATATTAGTTTTAGATATAGATGGAACTTTAGTTAACTCAAAAAAAGAGATTACACCTAAGACCTTGCAGAGCTTGCTTGATATACAAAAAGAAGGTCACATAGTAGCATTAGCATCAGGAAGACCATATCCAGGCATGGAGGATTATGCAAAGGAACTATGTCTTGACCAATTTGGTGGTTATGCCCTTTCTTTTAATGGTGGAAGAATAGTTAATTGTGCTACGAAGGAAACAGTATTTGAGAAGGCAATCCCTAAGAAATATGCGTCTATTATATATAGATATGCAGTTGAGAAGGGGATAGGTATGGTTACATATCAAGATGGATATGTAATAACAGGAACACCAGTAGATGAATATATGGAGTACGAGGCAAGACTCAATAAGCTTATTATTCATCAGGTAGAAGATTTTGAAACTTACGTGGACTTTGATATGGTAAAATGTTTGCTTACGGCTGAACCAGATAAGGCAGCCATATGCGAGCAGGAGTTAAAGGAACTTTTGGGAGATGAGCTTAATGTATTTCGCTCGGAACCTTACTTTATAGAGATAACTATAAAGGGTGTAGATAAGGCTGAATCCTTAGCGGGGCTTTTGGCTTCAATAGGTTTACGAAGAGAGGATTCAATTTGTTGTGGAGACGGATTTAATGATCTCACCATGGTTAAGTATGGTGGAGTGGGTGTTGCTATGGGAAATGCCCAACAGGTAGTTAAGGACAATGCGGATTATATTACTGCCTCATGTGATGAAGACGGATTAGTAGAGGTAGTCGAAAAGTTTGTGAGGGTTGCAGATGAACAAAGATGATAATTCACAACAGAATAAGGACAATACTGTAGTATCTGGAATATTATACACAAGAGATTTGATGTATAACAGACCATACTATATGATTAATTATCAAGATGACAAAGGGGCAACTCTGTCTAAAATGATTGCTAAGAATGTGACTAGGGAATTTATGAGCCCTAGATGTTTTAGCTTAGTTAGTATAGCCAAGGAAGTGGAAGAGGCTTTTCCTGAGACAGACGCATTTAGCATTGAGTTTAAGATAGATGACAATGAGAATGTTACAGTTACAAGAACAAGCCCATTAGAACAGATTATTGATATGCCTAGACCTATGACGGATAAGGAGTTCTATGATACAAAATCCCTTGCTAAGTGTGTGTATCTTGATACTAATCATATTCTGTCAGACAAGGCCTTTTGGAATCCTTTGGACAAGATTGGAACCAATCCTCGTCCTTTAGATTATTCTTTGTTTAGAGAGGTAATTACTGAGAATATTTGGAATAGTGCTATAGTTCGTCTTGGTTATACAGAAATCAATGGTGAGCTTATGCAGAAGGTAGGAAATAAGCCTTATATATCCATGAATAATACATATGAAGCCCTCACTCCTGCTGGAATACCATCAAAGCTTAGATTTAAGCTTCAACAGTATTATGAAAGTGAACTTCGAGATGATAAGGCTAACTACGAGAAGATACAGACAGAAGATATACTAAATGTATATGATTTTGTAACTGATAGCAAACTGAAGAATTTATTAGATATGGATTTTTCTGTTGAAGAGGTAGAGCAGATTAGGCAGGGACTTTACGACATAACTCACAACATTTTATCTACATATGACAAGATTCATGACAGTGATTATAGAGAATTACAACAGCTTATTGATACTAGAAGGAAGATACAACAACAGCAACCGGAGATAGAGACTAATGTTATGAAACTGTACAAGCAATTGACAGAGATGCTTTCCAGTATAAAAACATATGGAGCACCTCAGTATGCAAGACAGGAGAGATGTCAGTTTCTAGCTAAAAGGTTATGTGATTCTCTTGTTGAGGGTGGATATTTTACTCGTAATGAGATGGAGGATTTTATTGCATCCATAACAACTGCATCTACGGAGCTTAAGAGAGATTTGTTCAAATATACTCATGGTCTTATGACGGCAGATGAGTTTAATGAAATATACGGTGATTTGAGATCTGGAGCTTTTGATATTAGAACAGATTGTTATAAGCATATAAAATTAGATACAGGTTCTTTTAAAACTAGTGACAGAGTACATAATATTGCGGTTAATAGCTCCACTCAAGGTAAATTATTGGACTCAGAGAGACTTAAAAAGGCTATTTTAGATGCAAATATTAATATCACACCTGAAAAGCTCATTGATTTCATAGTGAGAGCTAGAAAAAACAAAGAAGTATTTAGATTTGAATTTAACAAGAGTATGAGTTTGATGTTAGAGATTATTTCTAGAATGAGTGATGTGATGGGTATAGCGAAGGAAGATATGTCTTACTTGGAGATATATGAGTTGCTTAGCTATCACAGTAGAGATTCATACATTCAAACTATCCAGACTAGAAGAGATATGTATCACAATAATACGTATTTGGTGTTGCCAGATATTATATTTGGTATCGGTGATATTGATGTGGTTACGTCAGGACGAAAGCTTAGAACAATGAAGAAATAACTACATTAGACAGGTGAGGTAACTATGGCAAATAAACTTTTAATAGAGTTTCCAGGTAGAAATTATAGTTGTGACAAACCTATTTTATATTATGCTGGTAAGGTGTTTGAAAAAAGAGGGTATGATATAGTAAGGCTGGGATACAATTTTAATTTAAAGGGAGACAAAAATGATATTGCAGGCCTTATTGAAGAGGCCAAGGGATATGTGGAAAAGGTACTTGGTAGAATCGACTTTGATGCCTACGAAGATATAGTGTTTATTTCAAAGAGTATGGGCACTGCCCTTGCAGGATATTTTGAGGACTTCTTCAAGATTAAGGCAAGACATATTTTTTTCACTCCGGTTAAGGAATCTTTGGCCTATATGAAAAGAGGAAAATGTATTGTTGTGGCTGGCAAAGAGGATAGCATATTAGATGCGCGTAAGCTAAAAATATATTGCGTTGAACAGGACATTCCTCTAAAACAGTTTGAAGAGGTTGGACATTCTCTGGAGCATTCTGAGGATATGAATAAAACCTTTGCAATTCTTATGGTTTTAATTCGTTTATATAAGGAGTTTTAATTGATTTAAGAATTATAATAGTGTATAATATTGTGTATGATTTTTTTGACAAAGGAGGTACAAAAATGGGTTTTTTTAAGGATTTTAAGAGGGATTTTGCTCAGGCAGTAAATGAACTTATGCCAGATAAAGATGAACTCGCAAATGAGTACGATGATGAAGATATGGTAAATACCTTTGATGAAGATGATAATATGGATATAGCTCCAGAAGATATGCTGGAAGATTTAGATGATTTCGCAATAGATAATATTTATGACGAGCCAGAAAAAGAAGAGGCATATGAGGAGGAAGTGGACCAAGAGGAAGCTATAGAACAAGCTCCAGTTGATGAGTTCGGTAGTATTCCGTCTGCAGAGGTTATCTCTGAGCCTAGTGATGTAAGTATTGAGGATTTTGCTGAAGAGGATATGCCAGAGTCAGTGGTTGTTGATATGTCAACTCTATCTGGTTACCAGTCTGAAGAGACTACTGAGGAGGTAGAAACTACTGAGGAGACTTTAGAGGAAACAGAAGTCGAAGATGTAGAAGAGATAGCAGAAGAGGCGGTTGTTTCACCAGAGGTGGATGATGAGCTTGTTGCACTAGATGCGCTCGACGAAGCTAATATGCAGGAGAACTTGGTAGAAGCTTTACTTGTTGAACCTAAGGAGCCAGAAGAAGTAGTCGAGGAAGAAGCTGAGAAGCCTATGGATGAGTTTACAGAGGCGGATTTAGATAAGGCTGTGGAAGAGGTTATATTAAAGCACGAAGAGGATAATCAAACTGCTGAGCCTGAGTATGAAGAAGATGATTACGAGGAGGATATCAAGATGGATGTAGCTGCTAAGATGGATATTGATATTAGAGAGAAGGAACAGGATCCATCAAGTGTTCTCTCTGATGATACTGCATATATAACAAAAGGAACTACAATAAAGGGTAATATTGAAACAGATGGAGGAGTAGATATTATCGGTACTGTAGAGGGTAATGTTACCTGTGGAGGCAAGCTTATTGTAGGAGGTCTTATCAAGGGTAATGTAGATGCTGGTGAAGTATACGCCAACGCTGCAAAGATTGAGGGCGAGATAACCTCAGCAGGTAGTGTTAAGATTGGTGTTGGTTCAGTTGTGGTTGGTAATGTCAATGCAACTTCTGCGGTTGTGGCAGGTGCCGTAAATGGTGACATAGATGTTCATGGACCAGTTATCGTTGACTCTACAGCAGTAATTATGGGTAATATTAAGTCACGTTCAGTACAGATTAACAACGGAGCTGTTATTGAGGGCTTCTGTTCACAGTGTTATTCTGAGATAGATGTGAAGAGTTTCTTTGAATAGGAGATATGTAGGCATGGAGATGAAAAGAATTCTTCTCAAGCTAAGTGGTGAGGCTTTAGCGGGAGATAAAAAGACTGGTTTTGATGAGGATACTGTTGTTGCAGTTGCAATGCAGGGTAAAGAGATAGTAGACAAGGGTATTCAGGTAAGCATAGTTATTGGAGGAGGTAACTTCTGGAGAGGAAGAACCTCTGAGAATATGGATAGAGTAAAAGCGGACCAGATAGGTATGCTTGCTACAGTTATGAACTGTATTTATACAGCAGATATGTTCCGCTCAGTTGGACTTAAGACACATATTATGACACCATTTATATGTGGCAATGTAACAGAGCTATTTACAAAGGACAAAGCTGTTGAGTATCTTGAGAAAGGTGAGGTAGTATTCTTCGCTGGAGGAACAGGCCACCCATATTTCTCTACAGATACAGCTACAGTGCTTATGGCAGTAGAGGTTTCTGTTGATGCTATTCTTATGGCTAAGGCTATAGATGGTGTATATGATAGTGATCCTAAGACTAATCCAAATGCGAAAAAATACGATCGTATGAGCATAGTGGAAATAGTTGATAAAAAGCTTGGTGTTATTGATTTATCCGCAGCAGTTCTTGCTATGGAAAATAAGATGCCAATGATGCTTTTTGGTCTCAATGAAGAACAGAGTATTGTAAAGGCTGTTACAGGTGGATTTACAGGAACTCTAGTAGATTCAGAATAATATTATTACAGGAATATATTACATTTTAGGAGGAAAATTTATGTTATCACAGTATGAAAGTAAAATGACAAAGGCATTAGATAGCCTTGCTTCAGAGTTTTCAAGTATCAGAGCAGGTAGAGCTAACCCACATATTCTTGATAAGCTCAGAGTAGATTATTATGGAACACCTACACCTTTCCAGCAGGTTGCTAACATCACAGTTCCAGAAGCTAGAACACTTATGATTCAGCCATGGGAGTCAAGTCTCATCAAAGAGATTGAGAAGGCTATTATGTGTTCTGATTTAGGTGTTACGCCTAACAATGATGGTAAATGTGTTATTATCAATTTCCCAGAGCTTACTGAGGACAGAAGAAAAGAGCTTGCTAAGGATATCAAGAAGAAGGGTGAGGCAGCTAAGGTTGTTATCCGTAACATCAGAAGAGATGCTAATGATGCGCTTAAGAAGATGAACAAAGCAAGTGAGATTTCTGATGATGAACTTAAGACTAATGAGGATAAGGTTCAGAAACTTACTGATAAGTATGTTGCAGATATTGATAAGGCTATTGATGAGAAGACTAAGGAGATTATGACAGTATAATCTTTCATAAGGAGAATGAATTGGAAAAGATAATTGACGGAGAATTATTGAATATACCTGAACATGTTGCTATTATTATGGACGGCAATGGAAGATGGGCAAAGAAAAGACTTATGCCTAGAAACTTCGGACACAAAGCAGGAGCTAAGGTAGTAGAGCAGATGTGTGAGGACGCTTATAATTTAGGTGTTAAGTACCTTACTGTTTATGCATTTTCTACTGAGAACTGGAAACGTTCTGTTGAGGAAGTTACAGGTATTATGAATTTGCTTAGAAATTATCTTATAGATTGTATCGAACGAGCGTCTAAGAACAATATGCGAGTTAGGGTTATAGGGGATAGAACCGCACTTGCACCTGATATAGTTGATAAGATTAATGAGCTTGAGACTATAACATCTAAGTATGATGGACTGAATTTTACCATTGCACTTAACTATGGTGGAAGAGATGAGCTTAGACGTGCCGTATCCAATATAGCAAATAAAGTGAAGGCTGGTGAACTAGAGCCAGATGTTATAGATGAGGAGCTTATTGCTTCGCATCTTGATACTGCTGGTATACCAGATCCAGATTTGCTTATTAGAACAAGCGGTGAACTTAGATTGTCTAACTACCTGATATGGCAGTTGGCATATACAGAGTTTTATTTTACTGATGTTTTGTGGCCAGATTTTACAGTTGAGGATTTAAAAGAGGCTATAAGATACTTTAATGGCAGAGAAAGACGATATGGTGGGGTAAAGTAGATGTTTAAGACTAGATTGTTAAGTGGAATAGTATTAGTGCTTTTAGTTATAGGAGTGTTGTATCTTGGAGGATATGTAACAGGCGTTACAGTGTTTTTGCTTTCTATTGGTGGCATATTAGAATTGCTCCGTATATACAAGCTTCACAACACAGCTATAGGATATGTGACATATGTTGCTACAGCAGTATATTATGCATTTCTTATGTTTGACCTCAATCAGTACATTATGCCACTTATGCTAGGCTTTATCCTTGCTGTTTTGTCAGTATATGTTATTACATATCCAAAGTTCAAGGATACGGATACTATGGCTGCAGTGCTTGCTTTTTTCTATGTTGCAGTTATGATGTCATATGTATATCAGATTAGAGAGCTTGCTTATGGCGGAGCCCTTGTTGTTATGATATTTGTGTGTTCATGGGTAAATGATACTTGTGCTTATTGTGTAGGTGTTACCATGGGCAAGCATAAGATGACACCAAAGCTTAGTCCAAAGAAGAGTGTAGAAGGTCTTATTGGAGGTATAGCTGGCTCTGCAATATTTGGAGCATTATATGGTATATTTTTCAACAAAAATGTATATGAATTAGATAATGCAGCAGTTATTTTTGCAATTATTGGTGCTCTTGGTGCAGTTATGGCAGTTATAGGTGATTTGACTGCGTCAGCCATAAAGAGAAACAATGACATAAAGGATTACGGAAAGCTTATTCCTGGTCATGGTGGTATTTTAGACAGATTTGACAGTATTATATTTACAGCACCTATCATATATTATTGTCTATTATATATGACAGGTAACCTTGGAGGTTAATTATTTTGAAGAAGATAGCAATCATTGGTTCTACAGGTTCTATAGGTACACAGACCTTAGATGTGGTAAGAGCCAATAATGACATAAAGGTAGCTGCTATTGCAGCTGGTAGCAATGTAGAGTTGCTGGTACAACAGGCTAAGGAATTTAGACCTGATATAGTTGGAATCTGGAGTGAAGACAAGGCTTGCGTTTTAAGGGAAGCCTTGTCTGAATTTGATATAAGGATTGTTTCTGGAATGGAAGGCCTTATAGAGATAGCTCGTATGGAAGGCGTAGATGTTTTGGTAACTGCCATAGTGGGAATGATAGGTATTAGACCTACTATAGAGGCAATCGAGACTGGTAAGGATATAGCCCTAGCCAACAAGGAAACATTAGTTACAGCAGGACATATTATTATGCCATTAGCTAGGGAGAAGGGCGTAAAAATATTGCCAGTAGATAGTGAGCATTCAGCTATATTCCAGTGTATTCATGGAGAAACTGATAACAAGATAAGCAGATTGCTTGTGACTGCATCTGGAGGTCCCTTTAGAGGAAAAGATAGAAGCTTTCTAGAGAATGTTACAGTGGAGGATGCATTGAAGCACCCTAATTGGTCCATGGGAAGAAAAATCACCATAGATTCTGCTACACTGGTCAACAAAGGATTAGAAGTAATCGAAGCAAAATGGCTCTTTGATGTAGAACCAGAGAATATCGAAGTTGTTGTGCAACCACAGAGTATCATACATTCTATGGTTGAGTTTGAAGATGGTTCTATCAAGGCTCAGCTTGGAACACCGGATATGAAATTACCTATTCAGTATGCACTTTATTATCCAGAAAGAAGATATCTAGCTGGAGACAGATTGGATTTTAAGGCGCTTTCAGGAATAATAATAGATACACCTGATATGGAAACCTTTAAGGGCTTAGCATTTGCCTACGAGTCAATTAAAATAGGTGGTTCTATGCCAACAGTATTTAATGCGGCTAATGAAAAAGCAGTTGCACTTTTCTTAGACAAAAAGATTAAGTTTTTACAGATATATGACATTATAGACGCCTGTATGAAGAACCATGAAGTAGTAGATAATCCTAGCTTAGATGAGATACTTCAGACTGAACAGTGGGTGTATACATTTATAGATGCTTATATATCTAAAGGAGTATAATTTATGAGTATTATTTTAATCATATTGATTTTTGGCATCATAGTGTTCTTTCATGAGTTTGGACATTTCTTGTTTGCCAAGCTAAATCATATTGCTGTAAATGAATTTTCTATAGGTATGGGACCGGCTATAGTCTCTTTCAAGAAAAAGGAAACTAAGTATTCTCTTAGAATATTTCCTATAGGTGGATACTGTATGATGGAGGGGGAGGACGAAGAGTCAGACTCAGAGAATGCCTTTAGCAATAAGCCGGTATGGGTGAGAATGCTTGTTGTTGTTGTGGCAGGTCCGTTGTTCAATTTTATATTAGCGTTTATTTTTGCTATTATTCTCGTACATTTTACTGGATGTGACCCTGCAACTCTTTACTACGTTGCACCAGATAGCGCAGCTGAGGAAGCAGGAATCGCAGAGGGTGATACTATATTAGAGATTAATGGCGATAAAATATATAATTATAGAGAGTTGTTACTTTATATGCAGCTTAATGATGCATCAAAGCCAGTTGAACTTACCATGGTAACTCCAGATGGAGATGAGTATGTTACAGTTGTTTCTCCAAAATTAGATAAAAATGGAGAATACAAGCTAGGTGTTATCGGTGGTTATGTTGAATCTGAGGGCATAGGAACAGACCTAAAATATGGTGCCCTAGAGCTTAGATATTGGTTTAAGGCAACCATTACTAGCTTAAAGATGATATTTACTGGTGGCGTATCTAGTGATGATATTATGGGACCGGTAGGTGTTGGTGGAGCCTTTGATGATGTGCTTGATGAGGTTAAGGAAGCTAGTACAACCAAGAAGGAAGAGGTTATAAATATAATTCTCAATATGCTTAATTGGTGCATACTATTAAGTGTAAATTTGGGCGTAATGAATTTACTCCCAATACCAGCTTTAGATGGAGGAAGGTTATTATTCCTTATCATTGAAGCTGTAAGAAGAAAGAAGATACCTCAGGACAAGGAAGCATTTGTCAATTTTATAGGTTTTGTGCTACTTATTATCCTTATGATAGTGGTATTCTTCAATGACATTAAGAATGTATTTTTCTAGGATTATATTCACAGAAAAATGCATATTTAAAAACAGATACTTTCTCAAAAAGGAGAACATCATATGTCCATGCATAGAGAAACAACAAAAGAAATTCATATTGGTAATGCAGTCATAGGTGGAGGTAATCCAATTTTAATTCAGTCTATGACTAATACAGACACAGCAGACGTAGAGGCAACTGTAGCTCAGATTTTGAGATTAGAGGAGGCTGGTTGCCAGATTGTTAGATGTACAGCTAACACAGAGGCAGCTGCACGTGCTTTTGGAGATATTAAAAAAAGAATTAATATTCCTATAGTTGCAGATATACATTTTGATTATAAGCTTGCTATATTAGCTATGGAGTCTGGAGCAGACAAGATACGTATCAATCCAGGTAATATAGGTGGAGAAGAAAACCTTAAAAAGGTTGTTAACGTGGCAAAGGAAAGAAATATACCTATCAGAGTTGGTGTTAACTCTGGTTCTCTGGAGAAAAATCTCGTAGAAAAATATGGCGGTGTAACAGCAGAAGGTATAGTAGAAAGCGCTTTGGATAAAGTTGCAATGATAGAGGCATGTGGCTATGACAATATAGTTATAAGCATTAAATCATCAGATGTTATGATGTGTGTTAAGGCCCATGAGCTAATTGCCCAAGAAACCACATATCCATTACACGTTGGAATAACAGAAGCAGGAACTGTATATAGAGGTAATATTAAGTCAGCTGTTGGTCTCGGCATTATTTTAGGACAGGGTATAGGTGACACTATTAGAGTGTCTTTAACTAGTGATCCTGTAGATGAGATTGTATCTGCCAAGACTATACTTCGAGCTCTTGAGCTTCGCAAAGAAGGAATAGAGCTAGTATCATGTCCAACCTGTGGAAGAACTAAGATAGATATGATTGGTCTTGCTGAACAGGTTGAGAAGCTAGTGCAGGAATACGACCACCTAAATATTAAAGTAGCAGTCATGGGCTGTGCGGTAAATGGTCCAGGAGAGGCAAAGGAAGCTGACCTTGGAGTTGCTGGTGGCGTAGGCGAAGGACTTCTTTTTAAGAAGGGAGTTATAGTCAAAAAATTACCACAGGAAGAATTGCTTAATGCTCTTAAGGAAGAGCTAGATAATTGGGAGGAATAACTTTGGATATTAAGCCATTTAAAGAAGTTTTTCCTGGCTTGAAATTAGATAAACAATTAGATGACCTAATGGGACAAACCCAAGTAGAGAATATAACCATGTTCAAATCAGAAAAGAAGATGGTTATTTCTATTTCAAGTCAGAATTTAATAGCAAAGAGGCTTATATATAAAGCGGAAGAAAACATAAAGGATTTTGTTTTCGGAGCAAGAGCTTCTGAAAAAGTAGAGATAAAGGAGAGATTTATCCTTTCTAAGCAGTATAAGCTAAAGCATTTGACTGATGTATATAAGGACAGCTTTCTCGAGGAAATTAAAAATAAAAGCTACGTAGATTTTAGATTACTTGATAAAGCGGAATGGTATTATAACGAGGATATCTTAACTTTGGCAGTTGAGGATACTCATATTGCCAGAAGTCATTCTTTGGTTATTAAGGAGTATCTTGAGAATACCTACAAAGAACGTTTTGGTATGGAAGTAAAGATAGGCTTCAATTATACAGAAGAGCAAAAAACTAAGCTTAGAGAGGCTAATGAGATTAGACTTAGACAAGAGCTTGCAGCTATAGAAGAAGCAAATGAAGCCTTAAAACCAAGAGAGGATGCAGATAAAGGAGAGACAGTTTCAAATGATGCTGTTGAAGCTAATGCTGAGACTAAAACACAGGATAAGACAGGTGAGGGTACTGACAAGGAAGGTGCAAAGGAAACTCCAAAAGAAACTCCAAAAGAGATTGCGCCAAAAGCTGAGAAGGAATTACCTAAGAAGTCTTATGGAGACCAGCAAAAGAAAAAGGGTAACCCTCAGGACCCAGATGTATTCTTTGGAAGAAATTGTGAGGGAGATATAATTCCTATAAAGGAGCTTTATGATGGTATAGGACCAGTCTGTATTCATGGACAGGTTATATCTCTTGAAGATAGAGAACTTAAGAGTGGCAAGTTCATAGTAAGTGGAACTATTACAGATTTCACAGACACCATTGCCTTTAAGATATTTGTGCAACCAGATGATAGAGAGCCTATATTAGAGGAACTTAAGAAGGATAAGTTCTATATAATTAAGGGTGTTCCAATGTATGATACCTATGCAAAAGAGGTATCTGTATCATCAATTACAGGTATTAAGCCAGCCAACGATTTTAGAGTAAAACGTGTGGATACAGCTATTGATAAGAGAGTTGAGCTTCATCTTCACACTGTAATGAGTGAGATGGATAGCGTAGTTGATATCAAGAAGGTTATTAAGAGAGCTAAGGACTGGGGACACAAGGCTATAGCTATAACAGATCATGGCTGTGTTCAAGCTTTCCCAATAGCTAACCATCAGGTGTCAAAGGATGAGGACTTTAAGATTATCTATGGAGTTGAAGGATATTTTGTAGATGATTTAAAGGACTTAGTTGTAAATGACAAGGGACAGGGGATTGACTCCGAGTATGTTGTGTTTGATATTGAAACCACTGGTCTTAGCCCTAAGTTCAACAAGATAATAGAGATAGGTGCCGTTCGTATAAAGGATGGCAAGATACAAGATACATATTCAAGGTTTGTTAATCCTGAGGTGCCAATACCATACAGTATAACTAAGCTTACATCTATCAATGACGGTATGGTTATGGAAGCACCAACTATAGAGGAGATATTACCAGAATTCTTAGAATTTGTGGGGGATGCTATACTTGTTGCTCACAATGCAAGCTTTGATACCGGTTTTATAAAAGAATTTGCAAAGCGACAGGGATTAGAATTTAACAGTACTATAGTTGATACTATGACTTTGGCTCATATTCTTATACCGGAATTAGGAAAATATACTCTTGATAGATTGTGTAAGCAGTTTAATGTTTCTTTGGAAAATCACCACAGAGCCTGCGATGATGCAGCTGCAACAGCAGAGATATTCGTCAAAATGGTTAGGATGATAAAAGAAAAGGAAATCACCACAATAAAAGAGCTCAATGCTATGGGGGCTGCATCTGCCGACTCAATC
The DNA here is from genome assembly GCA_017625815.1 of Lachnospiraceae bacterium. GTDB lineage: Bacteria > Bacillota > Clostridia > Lachnospirales > Lachnospiraceae > Coprococcus_C. Next base: position 16,128 of record JAGAKD010000017.1, read on the forward strand.
AAAAAGGCAAAAACCTACCATGGAATAATACTTGTGAAAAATGAGGTGGGAAGAGTTAATTTATATAGACTTATTTCAGAGTCTCATATCAATTACTTTAACAGAAGACCACGTATACCAAAGAGCTTGATTAACAAATATAGAGAAGGTCTTATAATTGGTTCAGCCTGTGAGGCGGGAGAGCTATATAAGGCTATGCTTTACAATGAAAGTGAGGATGAGATAACTCGTCTTGCTAACTTTTATGATTACTACGAGATACAGCCAACAGGAAATAATATGTTCATGCTTAAGGACGACAAAATTCCTGTAGAAACAGTTGAGGATTTAGAGGAGATAAATCGTCGTATTGTTGAACTTGGAAAACAGTTTAACAAGCCGGTTGTAGCGACCTGTGATGTGCATTTCTTAGATCCTGAAGATGAGATATATAGAAAGATTATTATGGCAGGAAAGGGCTTTGCTGATGCAGATGACCAGCCACCTCTATATTATCGAACTACAGATGAAATGTTGGCAGAATTCCAGTATTTGGGTAACGACCTAGCAAAAGAGGTTGTTATAACAAATACCAATATAATTGCGGATATGGTGGAAAAGATATCTCCAGTTAGACCGGATAAACAACCACCTATCATTGAAAATTCAGACGAAACCCTAACCAACATATGTTATGACAAAGCTCATGAGATATATGGACCAGAGCTTCCGGATATAGTTGTTAAACGTTTGGAAAAGGAATTACATTCCATTATTACAAATGGGTTTGCAGTTATGTACATAATTGCACAAAAACTTGTGTGGAAGTCGAATGCTGACGGATATTTGGTTGGCTCCAGAGGGTCAGTTGGTTCTTCTTTTGTTGCCACTATGGCGGGTATAACAGAGGTTAACCCATTGCCAGCGCATTATATATGTCCACATTGTTATTATACTGATTTTGATTCAGAGAAGGTAAAGCCGTATCAGATGCAGGGACAGTCAGGCTGTGATATGCCAGATATGGATTGTCCAAAATGTGGAACTAAGATGATAAAGGAAGGACACGATATCCCATTTGAGACATTCCTCGGATTTAAGGGGGATAAAGAGCCGGATATCGACCTTAACTTCTCAGGTGAGTATCAGCCAAATGCCCATGCTTATACAGAGGAACTTTTTGGTAAGGGTAAGGCATTTAGAGCTGGAACTATAGGTACTATGGCGGATAAGACTGCCTTTGGCTTTGTGTATAATTATTACAAGGATAAGGGTGAGGAAAAGAGACGTTGCGAGATGGAAAGACTCGCTCTTGGTTGTACAGGTGTTAAGAGAACTACGGGACAGCACCCAGGTGGTATGATAGTTCTTCCAAAGCATGAGGAGATATATTCTTTCACACCTATACAAAAACCAGCAAATGATATGACTACAGATATCATAACTACTCATTTTGAGTACCATTCCATTGACCATAACCTTCTTAAGTTAGATATACTTGGACACGATGATCCGACCATGATTAGAAGACTTGAGGATTTGACAGGACTTGATGCCAAGACTATACCCCTTGATGACAAGCAGGTTATGTCTTTATTCCATAGCACAGAAGCGTTGGGCATTAAGCCAGAAGATATAGGTGGAACTAAGCTTGGTTCTCTTGGTGTACCTGAGTTTGGTACAGAATTTGCTATGCAGATGCTTATTGATGCCAATCCACAGAATTTCTCGGATTTGGTACGTATCGCAGGACTTTCACATGGTACGGATGTATGGCTTGGCAATGCACAGACACTTATACAGGAAGGCAGGTGTGTACTTGGTACTGCCATATGTACTAGAGATGATATTATGATATACCTTATCAACATGGGCCTTGAGTCAGGTCTTGCTTTCAATATTATGGAGAGTGTTCGAAAGGGAAAAGGACTTAAGCCAGAGTGGGAGGAGGAAATGAATGCCCATGGAGTTCCAGATTGGTATATTTGGTCATGTAAGAAGATTAAGTACATGTTCCCTAAGGCCCATGCTGCGGCGTATGTTATGATGGGATGGAGAGTAGCATATTATAAGGTTAACTATCCGCTAGCATATTATACAGCCTTCTTTAGTATCAGAGCATCAGCCTTTGATTACAAGCTTATGTGTCAGGGAAAGGAAGCTCTAGAAGCAAACCTAAAGGAATTTCAGAAGATAGATAAGAACCAGCAAACAGCAACTATAAAGGATACTATTCGTGATATGAAAATCGTTCAGGAAATGTATGCAAGAGGTATAGAGTTTATGCCCCTTGATTTATACAGAGCTGATGCGGAGAGATTCCAGATAATTGATGGTAAGATTATGCCTAGTTTTGGTTCCCTTCCTGGTATGGGTGCTAAGGCGGCAAAACAGCTTCAAGAAGCGGCGGCAAAGGGACCATTTATGTCAAAGGAAGACATTAGACTTAGAGGAAAAGTATCAAAAACCATATTAGATGATATGGATAGTCTTGGATTACTTGCTGGACTTCCTGAAACTAATCAGTATGATTTCTTTAGTATGCTTCAATAAAGAGTTGATATTTTTAACTAAATATATTAGAATATAGCTATATGTTTAAAGGACGTGAGGATATGAGTAATCAAAACACCCAAGATATAGGAATCATTAGAGAAACCATGATAGAGGTGCCAGACATACTTGCACAGGTATATGAGGCATTATCTGAAAAAGGCTATAATCCAGTGAGCCAGATAGTTGGATATGTTATGAGCGGTGATCCGACGTATATTACTAGCTACAAGAATGCTAGAAGTCTTATTATGAAGGCTGAGCGCGATGAGATTATAGAGGTTCTTCTTGAGAACTACATTGACACAAGATTAAAGTAGATATTTACTTAACTAACTATGGATATAGTCACCGCAGAGTTACGCTGTGTGTCTATATCCTTAATTAGTGTGAGGGATTAATAGTGAGAGTTATAGGATTAGATTTTGGAACAAAAACAGTGGGAGTTGCTCTTAGTGATGAGTCGGGGATTATTGCCAGTCCACATATTACCATTGAGAGAAAGCATGCTACAAAGCTTAGACAGACCTACGCTCAGATTGAGGATATCATCAGAGAATACGAAGTGGGATTGATTGTTCTTGGTTTGCCTAAGAACATGAACAACACAGAAGGTGAGAGGGTAGAGGCTACTAGGGAATTTGGAGAGAACCTAGAGCGAAGAACTGGTATAAGTGTTGAGTATATTGACGAGAGACTTACTACTATACAGGCAGATAGAATTTTAGAAGCAACTGGTGTTGCACACAGTGCTAGAAAGGAACATATTGATAAGATGGCAGCAGCTATTATATTGCAAAGCTATCTGGATATGAAAGCAAACAACAGTTAGAGTACGAGGTGTATTATGGATAACAATTTAGAAAAGATAACATTTGAAACAGAAGATGGAACAGAAGATTTTTATGTCCTTGAGCAGACTATGCTAGGTGGCATTAACTATATACTCGTTACAGATGAAATAGAAGGTGAAGAGGGAAGCTTTCTTGTACTAAAGGAAGAAAAAGATAGTAAAGAGGATGAGGCTTTTTACCAGATTATTGAAGATGATAACGAACTGAAAGCAGTGATTTCTGTATTTAATGAGTTGTTAGAAGACATTGATTTGGAGGTATAATTTTGAAGGATAATAAAAGTAAGGTGAAGATAATTCCTCTAGGAGGCTTAGAGCAGATAGGAATGAATATCACCGCTATAGAGTATGAGGATAGTATCATAGTTATTGACTGTGGACTAGCCTTCCCTGAGGATGAGATGTTGGGTATAGATTTGGTTATACCGGACGTTACATACCTTAAGGATAATGCTGATAAGGTAAAGGGCCTTTTGGTTACTCATGGACATGAGGACCACATTGGTGCCATTCCTTACGTAGAAAATGAAATCAATATGCCTATATATACTACAAAGCTTACTATGGGCCTTATTGAGAACAAGCTTAGAGAACACAACAATCTCAACAACGTAAAACGCAAGATAGTAAAGCATGGACAGATTATCAATCTTGGCTGCTTTAGAATAGAGTTCATTAGAACTAACCATTCTATAGTAGATGCGGCGGCTTTAGCTATATATACACCAGAGGGAATTATTATACATACAGGAGACTTTAAGGTGGATTACACTCCTGTATTTGGCGAGATGATAGATTTACCACGTTTTGGTGAGCTTGGCAAAAAAGGCGTTTTGGCACTTATGGCAGATTCTACCAATGTAGAGAGACCAGGTTATACCCAGTCGGAAAAGACAGTTGGAAAGACCTTTGATAATTTATTTGCAGACAATAGAGACCATAGAATTATTATTGCAACATTTGCTTCCAATGTAGACAGAGTTCAACAGATTATCAACTCTGCTTATAAGTATGGAAGAAAGGTTGTGGTAGAAGGAAGAAGTATGGTCAATATCATACAGACTGCCACAGAGCTTGGATATATCAATATCCCAGACAATACCCTTATAGAGATAGAGAATATTAAGAATTACCCTGATGAGCAGATAGTGCTTATTACCACAGGAAGTCAGGGGGAGAATATGGCGGCACTTTCACGTATTGCAGCTAATATTCATAACAAGATTAGTATTAAGCCTGGAGATGTAGTTATCTTTTCCTCTAATCCTATACCGGGTAATGAAAAGGCTGTATTTAAGGTTATCAACGAGCTAGAGATGAAGGGGGCTCATGTAATATTCCAGGATACACACGTATCAGGACATGCTTGTCAGGAAGAGCTTAAGCTTATGTATGCCCTTACTAAGCCTAAGTATGCTATACCGGTTCATGGTGAGTTTAGACACTTAAAACGTCATGCTGAGCTTGCGGTTGAGATGGGCGTTGCAAAGGAAAATGTCAAGATACTTACAACGGGAGATGTGCTGGAGTTATCTGCGGATACATTTGAGGTTACAGGAAAGGTTCCTGCTCAGGGTATACTTGTAGATGGTCTTGGAGTGGGAGATGTAGGTAATATTGTTCTAAGAGATAGACAGCATCTTTCTCAGAATGGACTTATGCTAGTGGTTATAACTTTAGAACAGGGAAGCTATCAGCTTCTTGCTGGACCGGATATTGTATCAAGAGGTTTTGTATATGTTAGAGAGTCTGAGACACTTATTGATGAGTGCAAGGAAGTTGTACAGGAAGCATTAGATATGTGTCTTTCAAAGGGTATAACAGATTGGGGCAAGCTAAAGGGAACTATAAGAGATGCTTTAGGCGAATTCTTATGGAAGAGAACTAAGAGAAGCCCTATGATTTTGCCAGTTATTACAGAGGTATAATATATGAGAGATGTGATTAACCAAAGTAAAGAACTTAATAAACACATATTGAATTCAGCAGAATACCAAAAATATCTAGATACAAAAAGAACTTTGTGTGTTAATATGGACTTGTGTAATCAGCTAAAGGAATTCAGAAGACGTAATTATGAGTTGCAGAACAGACAAGGAGTGAATCCTTATGATGAGCTTTGTAACTTAACTAAGGAGTATGATGAATTGTTACACAATTCTGCTGTAAGCGATTTTCTTAGAGCAGAACAACATATCTGTAGAATGATGCAAGAGGTATATAATTCTATAGCAGAAGGATTGGAGTTAGATTATTTAGATGAGTAAGAAGAAAAATGTAAAAAGAGGAACAGATGAAGTAGTAAAGATAGGGCTTAAGAAAGCAAGCGGTTTTACTTTCGGATTACTTGTAAACGTTGTAATAGTTTTCTTGGTAATAAAGATATTTTCTTTTGCTTTTGATTTTACTTATAGCGTATTTGGAGATGTGGCAAAGGAGCCAGCTTCAAGAGAGTATATTGTAGTTGAGATACCTACAGACTCTTCAGTGCTTCAGATTGGTGAGGCCTTAGAGGATAGTGGTATCATCGATAACAAGTATGCTTTTTGGGCAAAGATTAAGATTAAGGGCTATGGCGGTATGATTATACCAGGCAAGTACGGTTTGTCACCTTCTATGACATATGAGGAGATTGCCCATGTTATTTGTCATATAGAAGAAGAGGAGGAATAGTCCTTGCTTGAACTAGATAGAATTTCTTCTTTTATTAAGTCTTATATCAATGATGATGAGGGTAGATTAGGAGAGATATATGCAGATGCTGTTACAAGAGGCGTACCAGTTATAAGACCAGAGACTAGAGAGCTTATCAAGACACAGCTTATTTTAAAGAAACCTAAGAAGCTTCTTGAAGTTGGAACGGCGGTAGGCTATTCAGCATTATATATGAGTACTCTTGTATCTGATGATGCACATATTACAACCTTAGAACTATCAGAGGATAGAGTCGCTGATGCCACTGCTAATATTGCCTCTATGGGCAAGGAAGAACAGATTACAATTATACAAGGTGATGCGGCAGACACACTTAAAACATTGCCAGATGATACCTTTGATTTTGCATTTGTGGATGCAGCAAAAGGACAGTATATTGCTTATTACCCTGATGTTATGAGAGTAGTACGTTCTGGGGGACTTATTATCTCTGATAACGTGTTACAGGATGGAGATGTACTAGAATCACATTTCCTTGTTGAGAAGAGAAATAGAACCATACATGATCGTATGCGAGAATATTTGTATACCATAACTCACGATGATAAATTAGATACTGCTATTCTTTCTGTGGGAGATGGTGTTGCTATATCGGTGAAAAGATAGACACAGTATAATATGATAAGAGGTTGCCTATATTATGAACATTAAGAAACCAGAGCTTTTAATACCAGCAGGAAGCTTAGAGGTATTAAAGGTGGCTATAGATTATGGCGCAGATGCGGTATATATCGGAGGTCAGAAGTTTGGTCTACGTGCCAAGGCTGGCAATTTTACAATTGAAGAGATGGTTGAGGGAGCAGACTATGTTCACGCCGCTGGCAAGAAGCTTTACGTTACTGTGAATATATTTGCTCACAATGATGACTTGGCTGGTGTTAGAGAATACTTTAACCAGATTAAAGAAGCTGGATTAGAGGAGAAGATAGACGCATTTATAATATCTGATCCTGGTATATTTACGTTGGCTAAGGAGATAGTTCCGGGTATCGAGATTCATATCAGTACCCAAGCTAACAACACCAATTACTTAACTTATAATTTCTGGTACAAGATGGGTGCTACTCGTGTTGTTGCAGCTAGAGAATTATCTCTAAGAGAGATAAGAACCATCAGAGATAATATACCTGCTGATATGGAGATTGAAGCATTTATGCATGGTGCTATGTGCATATCCTATTCAGGTAGATGCTTGCTCAGCAGTTACTTCACTGGCAGGGATGCTAACAAGGGCGCTTGTACTCACCCTTGCAGATGGAAGTATTCTATAGTTGAGGAGAAGAGACCTGGAGAATATTTACCAGTAGAAGAAGATGACAGAGGAACATATATATTCAACTCTAAGGACCTTTGTATGATTAACTATATTCCGGAGATGATAGAGGCTGGTATAGATTCCTTCAAGATAGAAGGTCGTATGAAGACAGCTTTATATGTTGCCGTTGTTACAAGAACCTACAGACAGGCTATAGATGATTATTATACATCTGAGGAGCTTTATAGAAGCAGACAGGATTATTATGATGAAGAGATATCTGCCTGTACCTTTAGACAGTTTACTACAGGATTTTATTTTGGTAAGACAGATGAGAATTCTCAGATATATGACAACAACACATATATCAAGAATTACACATATCTGGGAACTGTAGAAGATATAACAGATGAAGGTTATCTTGTGATACACCAAAAGAACAAGTTTTTAGTTGGTGATGAGATAAGCTTTATGATGTTCGACGGTACCAACAAGGATGTAAGGGTGGAAGCTATATATGACGAGAGGATGAACTCTATGGATTCAGCTCCACACCCAAAACAGTTGTTATATCTAAAAGTATCTGACAACACTGACATTAATAAAGGAATGATTATACGTTCAAAGCACTGCGAAGCTTAAGCAGTGCTTTTTTTTCGATTCTAGACACGTAGGAGCGAGATATGTCAAGAAGCTTAGCTATATCCTTTTGGGTCATTTCCTCCTGACCAAATAAACCATAGCGAAGTGTGAGAACCTTTTGCTCCCGCTCATCTAAAATCGAGGGAAAGAGCTTGTTTATTTGTTTTAAGTTATCTGCGGTAATAATATTACCAATTATATTTTCATCATCATTGCTTATGATATCCATAAGACTTATCTCATTTCCCTCCTTGTCGGTGCCTATAGGCTCGTAGAGAGAAACCTCTTTTGCTTCCTTTCGCTCTTGGCGAAGTCTCATCAATAGTTCATTTTCTATGCACCTTGAAGCGTAGGTTACTAGGCGATTGCCTTTATCTTCATCAAAGGTATTTATGGCTTTGATAAGTCCTATGGTACCGATGGATATCATATCCTCTAGACTTCTGTTTGTAGCCTGATATTTTTTAACGATATGTGCTACCAGTCTGAGATTGTATTCCACCAAAATATTTCTGGCTTCAAGATTTCCTTCCCTGGTAAGTGCCAGATAATGAGCTTCTTCCTCAGGTGATAATGGGCGCTTAAAGGTTTGCAAAATTTATGGCCTCACACAATCCCTCTTTGTATATGATATGAGAAAAATGTAAAAAAGTGCTTTTCCTAAAAAATATAGTTGAAAAGTGTACGCAAAAATGATATTATACTACAAAGCATTAAATTTCATATTCTATTTTTGTGGCGTTTCTTGCCACATCTATTATTTCTTAGAATCACAGAACTTCGATGCTTTATATTTCCAATTAATTTAAGCAGCGAGGGTATGTAATTCTAGGCGCACGTGTCCTCCTGCGATTTGTAGGACATTTTGTCTAAGAAGGAGGGTACATGAACAAAGTAAAAGTAACATTAAACGATGCTAGCATAACGGCTAGAGGTTTACGACCTATAGACGATACCTTTATGCAAAAGCTAGGTGAGGATTTGGAATTTTG
>JAGAKD010000172.1 GCA_017625815.1 Lachnospiraceae bacterium
TCCTGCATCTGTAACAGAAACTATTTTAGGAACACCAGGTAGCTTTCTAGCATTAATCTCCTCAAACTCAAGCAACCCTTCATATACGTCCTTGTCTACATTTTTAAGTTCTTTCTTAATGTAAAGCTTTCCATCTCTTATATCCCTTACATAGGTCACCGTACTATCATAGTCCCCTTCAATATCAGGAATTTCAGAAACATCCTGATACATGGACAATTCAAGTTCATCTATTCTATCTAACGTTTTATATCTTTGCATAATATCAATCCTACAATCCTATTATCCTTTTTCCAGACGATTTAAGCTCTATAATCTTATCTATAGCTTCTTTAGTTATCTCTTCCTTCGCCGCTATTATATAGCTTCCCGGAGGATAAACAAATATATTATCTTCCGCCACAGTTCCTACTAACTTATACAGTTCTTCCTTAGAAAATGTAGCTTCTTCGCAACTTTTATTCCTTACCTTGTCCCTACCAAATTCCTCATCCAAGAGCTTGATAATCTTTTCCAGATGCATAAATTCCTCTGGTTCATCCATATAGGTAGAGATAAGCACCACATAATTGGTACCACTCATCTCAACCTCAATATTACCCACTTCTCTAAGTCGCGCAGCTAGGTACTCCCCTGACTGGTGACTGTAAAATACTATTCTACTGTCATCATATATAGATTTCGTCTGAACAACTCCTAATAACTTGATACTTTCTAAGCTGCTAACACTAGCCCTAAAGCTTCTTATACTTTCTATATATGTCTCATATCTATTCTCATTTTTTCTCTCATAGGAGCTTACCACTGCCTCCTCCATAGAACAAAGCATAGGGTAGGATGGCGACGAGCTCATGAAAATAGACAAATATTTTCTAAGCTGCTTATTAAGCTCTTGATTGTTCACGTGTATAATAGCAGTCTGTGTGAGTGCCGGCAAGGTCTTGTGCAGACTTTGAACAACTATATCCGCCCCAAATGACACCGCTGATCTAGGTAGCTCAGAAATAAAAGGCAGATGAGCTCCATGAGCCTCATCTACTATAAGAGGGATGTTATATGATTGTAAAACAGTTTTTATTGAGGCTATATCGGATATTACACCCTCATAGGTTGGACTGGTTATCACTACCGCAACCACATCTGGATTAGCCTCCACTACACTTTTAATCTGTTTTGCTGTTACGGCTCCATAAATATGTGAGGTGAAATCATCTCCCAAATCTATGTATTCTGGTTCTAAATATATGGGCTTTAAACCAAATATTTCACAAGCATTATATACAGACTTATGACAGTTTCTAGCTATGATGATAGAATCCTTGACTGCTTTTTCATGGCATTGCTCTGCATTATCTTCCACACATATAGTCTTTATATAATTCGCCACCGCCCCAACTGCAGAAAGCACTCCACCTGTAGCACCATTTACCATATAGTAACTGGCAAAGGTATCATAAATCTCAGCAAGCTGTTGTTCAGATTTAAGTATAATACCTTCTGGGTTATGCAAATCATCAACCCCTGGTATCTCTGTTATATCAAATTGGTAAATATCATCTAATGGGATACCAATACCCTTTCTCTTGTGTCCTGGCATATGCCATGGTTTCATATCCTGAGAAAGATATTGCTCTAATCCTTCTGCTATGTATCTTTTCATAGCACTATACCGACCTTTCTGTAAAGGGTGTGTTGACATTATGACAACACTACGGTTCTTAAGTCATCAACCGTAATTGTCATAAGCTCATCTTCATTGAGGTTCATAGAACTAACCAATCTATTTGCCTGATTATTGATTGCTCTTTCTAGATAATTTCTGGCAGAACGAGCATTACCAAAATTGTTAGGCGGGCATGCCAAAACTCTCTCAAACTCAGCCTGCATATATGCAAGAGCATCTTCTGAAAAATTGTAATCAAGCTTTGTTGCTCTATTTTTAAGGATAGTTACTAACTCGTCAGCCGAATAGTTAGGGAACTCTATTGTTCTGTTAAATCTTGAACGAAGACCTGGGTTTGCATCGAGGAAATCCTGCATCTCATCATGATAACCTGCTGCAATTACAATGAGGTCATCTCTGTAGTCCTCCATAGCCTTGTTAAGTATATCTACTGCCTCCTGGCCAAAATCACCCTCCTGCTTACCTGAGGAAAGAGCATAGGCCTCGTCAATAAAGAGAACTCCACCTTTGGCTTTCTCTACAACCTCCATAACCTTTTCACCAGTCTGGCCCATATATCCTGCAACAAGTCCTGAACGGTCAACCTCTATCAAATGCCCCTTTGAAAGTACGCCTAATCCATGGTAAATCTTAGATAAAATACGAGCAACTGTTGTCTTACCTGTTCCCGGATTACCTAAGAAAACCAAATGATTTGTGGTAGGAGGAAGCTGCAAGCCCTTCTCCTCACGAAGCTTACATATACGAAGAAGATTAACAAGATTGTTAACCTCTCTCTTAACACTATCCATACCTGTTAAGTCATTTAATTCTTTGAGAAGAGCCTCTAAGTCTCCAGTGTTTGTAGCATCAATAATTTCCTTGGCGTTCTCATCTTCTCTGGATGCTACCTTCTTACGTCTATCACTATACTCATCATCGGCTGCAAAGTCATTGTAACCATAGCCTCTGTTAGTATTAGTGTTAAGCTCAGTTTTTTCTTCTGTTTTATCACTCTTATCTCTACTAAGTCTGAATTTTGGTGTTCCAAGGTCACCCATAGCCCTATCTGACATTTCATTGTCCCAAGTGTTATGAGGAGCATACTCTGGTCTATCCTCCTGCTTAACCTTGCTTCCTGGCTTAAACTCAATTGTAGGTTTATATTCCTGAATAATGCTCTTTATGCGGTCTACGTTTAATCTAAGCATATCAACATATGCAGATAAAGCCTCAACCTCACCCTGTCTAGTGTCCTCATTACAAGCAATAAAATCATTGCCAATATAGTGGAATGTGGTTATGTACAAGGTTATCAAATCATAGTAGGAATTGGATATCTCTCCAGTCTCTGGACCTATGTTAGAACGAACAAATGCTTCCAAAGAAAGTGGAGGATCCTCTAATATTTTTTCACTTCTAAGATCCCATCTTTCCGCATAGTCAAACATCATTTTGTCATAGAACTGATAACCCATAAGGGTGTTAATATACTTAATCTCTTCCTTGCTGGCACTACCATCTGAGTATGCTAAATATATAAGGAAATTAAGCATATCCGTTCTAAAATTACCTTGCAAATCTATCTTGCCATTAGTGCGCACGTAATCAGCATGACCTATACTTGCCGCTCTACGCATACATAAGTCATACATAACCTGACACTCTTCTTTTACTATATTTTTAAATCCCCAATCAAAAGCCATAACAAATGTCCCCCGACTTTAATCTATTTTCTTCAATTCTTGGTGTAATCTTGCAATTGGTAGTCCTACCACATTGTAATAATCACCATCTATACCCTTAATATATTTTGCAAATGTGCTCTGGATACCGTAAGCTCCTGCTTTGTCAGCCCAATCATCACTTTGGTTTACATAACTTTCAATCTCTTCATCCGTCATAGAGTAACATATAACCTCTGTACACTCGCTAAAAGAAAATGTTTTCTTTCCATCCGAACCAGCATAGGAAAGAGTTACTCCTGTATACACCTGATGTGCTCGGCCTTGGAGCATACTAATCATCCTATATGCATCATCCTTATCCTTTGGCTTTCCAAGTATCTCATCACCAACGGAAACAATAGTATCTGCACCAATTACAA
>JAGAKD010000173.1 GCA_017625815.1 Lachnospiraceae bacterium
CTCGGATTATGGCCTCAGGCAGCTGGTGGAATCCCATTTAACGCCTGCGAGTTCCAGAGTAAAGGTGACCCTATTACAGACCTTTTCGAGGACCTAGCCGCAGAGCAAAAGGCTCGTTCAACCTACGACAATTTACTCCGTTTAACTAAGGATTATCCAGATGTTTATGAGCCATTAAAATTCCTTAGAGCTCGTGAGATAGTTCATTTCCAACGTTTCGGTGAATGTATCCGTCTTGTTCAGGATAAATTAGACGAAAAGAATTTCTACGCATTTAACCCTGCTTTCGATAAGGTTGCTCCTTGCGTGGATACAAATAAATGTAATTGCAAATAATTAGAAAAAGGGCTTTTCCAAAAGCCCTTTTATTAATTATATTCACATCTTTAAGTCTATAGACACAAGTTCTATAAAATCCTTGCCACTAATTGGCTTTGAATAATAGTAACCCTGCAAGTAATCAAAGCCCATGGCAATAAGCTCTTCTGATTGCTCATAAGTCTCAACACCCTCTGCCACTATACTCATCTTCAAAGACTTAAGCATAGCAACCGTATGAGTAAGAACCTTCTTTGCCTCATCACTATCCATAGCCGCCCAAACTACACTTTTGTCAACCTTGATTGTACTATATGGATACTCGATTAAGCTTATAGCATTGGCAAAGCCTGTACCATAATCATCTAAAGCAAACTTAATTCCACATTCAGAAAGGGCATTCATATTCATACTAAGACAATTGCTAGAAACCACCGCCGCTGTCTCTGTAACTTCAAGCTTAATTCTATTGCTAGGAATCTTAAGTTCGTTCATAATATCCATAAACTTCTCAGCCAAATCCTCCTGCATACACTGAACAACTGAAAGATTAATATGTATCTGTTCTATGCCATATCTTTGAACCTTGTTCTCAATAATATATTCACAAACACTTCTAAATACGAACTCTCCAAGTTCAAGTATCATACCATTTTTTTCCGCTATAGGAATGAATTCATCAGGACTAATATATCCCACATCTGAATTTTTAAGTCTAAGCAAAGCTTCAGCGGATGTATAACGTCTCTCTGCCACAGAATATATTGGCTGATAATACATTTCAAAGCTCTTATCCTGAATAGCCTTGTTTAAAATTTGAAGAACTATACTTTCTCTATGTCGCTTTTCAACTACATCTTCGCTGGCACGTATAAATGTAATATCACTATTATCCATAAGCTCATTCAAGGAATAATCCAGTAAATCCATAATATTATTTAGAGTATCTGCATCTTCCGGACAACTAAGGACAGCTATAGCTGGTATCAACGGAACATCTGTATTCTGTACCACAAAAGGTTTCTCAAATCTCTCTGTTATGCCATCAATAACCATTTGCTCCCTTTCTTCATCTTCTACTTTTATGACAAACTTTGTATTTGATAATCTAAATACATTATCTGAGCCATTAAGACCACATAAAAATTGCGCTATATCCTGCAAAAGAAGTTTTTTATTTCCAACACCTATAGTCTCATTTAAGTATTTTAATCCACTGATATAAACACCCACAAGTCGGAATTTTTTTCTATTATCTAATGCGCCTCTAAGACTTAATATAAAGCCTTCTCGATTAAATATACCTAGTCTGCTATCCAAATAATTATCTGGATTTTCAAGAGAAAGATATACCAAGAAAAAGGCAATTGATATAGTAAACTGCATTATAAGTACCTTGGTAATAAACATCTGCACAACAACCGCCACAATGGTAGCTATAATATAAAAATATACCATATTGCGCTGTTCTTTTTTTATGCTGTTTTTGTTAACTGACACCTGTGTAACCGCAATCACAAGATAAATTATAGATATTAAATACAATGCATAAAACATTGTATTGTGTTGATACTGTCCTTCTTTATCAATATAAAATACTGCTTTTGTAAATGGAGTTGTTAAAAGAAGAATATAATCCACTGCAAGGAGGGGCCATATTTTAAGATGGTCTACAGAACTCCATGGTCTACCGTCCTTCTTTGTTATACAAATCAAGTAGGCAACAAACACAGGGGTTATTGAATTAAAGGCAACAAGATAAACCACATTCCACAAATAAAGAGAGAATGTAGTTGCCTTAATTACTCCATCAATCATAAGAGAAGTAGCTATATCTAAAGTTGTAGTAAATAGCTGGAGGTAAATCAGTACATAAAACAAAGTAACAGCTTTAGTCCTAATACTTTTTCTCATAATAAAATGAAAAAGCACTGTAAGAGTTACCACAAATGCAGCTATATCAAAATGTATAATGTAATTCATATATATACTCCTGCTATGTAACCTAATTCCACTCGTATATCATACCATATTTCCCCTAAAATAAAAAGAGGGTTGAGCATCTAACTCAACCCAAATATAAAAAGGTTTTTTTGTTTACATATTTACCTTGGGTAACATAGAAACAGATTTTGCAATATCTTCATCCGTAGGTATGAAATCAGACATATCGCCATCGTTAAATCTCTGATATGCCACCATATCAAAGTAACCTGTTCCAGTAAGACCAAATACTATATTTTTTTCTTCACCAGTCTCCTTGCATTTAAGAGCCTCATCAATAGCAACCTTAATAGCATGACTACTTTCGGGAGCCGGAAGAATTCCTTCAACCCTTGCAAAGGTTTCCGCTGCCTTAAATACCTCAGTCTGTTCTACGCTTCTTGCCTCTAGAAGTCCCTGATCATAAAGCTCCGAAACAACCGAACTCATACCATGATATCTAAGTCCACCTGCATGATTTGCAGAAGGCATAAAGGAGCTTCCAAGAGTATACATTTTAGCCAGCGGACAAACTTTACCGGTATCACAATAATCATATGCATATGAACCTCTTGTAAGACTAGGACAAGATGCTGGTTCCACAGCGATTATCTGGTAATCAGCTTCACCTCTTAACATCTCTCCAACAAATGGTGATATAAGTCCCCCTAAGTTGGAGCCACCACCAGCACATCCTATAATTGTATCAGCTTTAATTCCGTACTTATCAAGAGCTGCTTTTGTCTCAAGTCCTATAATTGACTGATGTAAAAGTACCTGAGATAGTACAGAACCTAAAACATATCTATAACCATCTTGATTCACTGCCGCTTCAACAGCCTCAGATATTGCGCAACCAAGACTTCCCATTGTCCCAGGAAATTCCTCATTTATTTTTCTACCCACCTCAGTGTACATAGATGGAGATGGAGTAACTTTTGCACCATAGGTTCGCATAACCTCTCTTCTAAATGGTTTTTGTTCATAAGAGCACTTAACCATATACACCTGACAGTCCATATCAAAATAGGAACATGCCATAGAAAGTGCTGTACCCCATTGTCCTGCTCCTGTTTCTGTAGTCACTCCTTTAAGCCCCTGTTTTTTAGCATAATAAGCCTGGGCTATAGCAGAATTAAGCTTATGACTTCCTGATGTATTATTTCCCTCGAATTTGTAATATATATGTGCTGGTGTACCCAGCTTTTTCTCAAGGCAATAAGCTCTAACTAAAGGTGCCGGACGATACATCTTGTAGAAGTCTCTAATCTCCTCTGGAATATCAAAGTATGGTGTTGTTTCATCAAGTTCTTGCTTAGCAAGCTCTGAGCAAAATATAGCAGAAAGTTCTTCCTCTGTAACAGGTTTTAATGTTCCAGGATTAAGAATGGGCGCTGGTTTTTTCTTCATATCAGCTCTTACGTTATACCACTGCTTTGGCATCTCCTGCTCTTCAAGATAAATCTTGTAGGGTATCATTTTCTTTGTCTCCATAGTTACTACCTCTCTTTCTTAAAATAATATATTAAAAACTCCTGCAGGAAGTTTTAACAAAATAAAAAAACTCCTATCCTATCATTTCTGATAGGACAGGAGTACTATATACTTCTGCGGTGCCACCTAACTTCACTCTATAAGAGTGCCCTCTACCATGTACCATCATACATGTTCTGCTATAACGTGCAGTCACGTCTTACCTACTCCCTATGTTTCAGCTTGCCCTCACAGGTCCATTCACTATAATTCCCATTATCTCAATCACACCGCCTGAGACTCTCTGAAAATGTTCCAAATAGCTACTACTCCTGTTCAAAGGTTTAGTCTATAAATTATTATATGCGAATTATATTCCCAAGTTATAATTCTGTCAATAATTTTATTTTAAATTTTTAAGTGGTGTAAGGTACTGCGCCTTACGATTCTCTTGCTCTGCCAAGTATGACTGTTCCGCCGATGCATGAAGTTCTTGTATGTAAAGATGATGATTCTGTGCAATAGCTTCATTATTCTTGCCGAGCAAAAGCATAGCAATAGTTGAACACTGGTCAGCAGTACGCTCAAGATAAGTGAGGATATCCATAAATATAAGTCCACCATTGATAGAACATACTCCCTCACAGAGTCTATCTGTATGACGATTCTTAAGGAGAAGTACCATATCGTCGATAACCTCTTCTAATGGTTCGATACGTCTAGCAACGTAATCATTCTCATCAGTCATAGCCTCAATAGTAAGTCTCAATATCTCTGTTATGGCATCACTTATAATAGCAAATTCCTTCTTAGCATTCTTTGAGAATTTAACCTCTGTGTCAGCCTTCTTCTTAGCCAACTCATCAAAGTTTGTAGCATAATCACCAATTCGCTCTATATCACGAATACACTGCATAAGCATAGTATGTAATCGCTTGTCGGTAGCATTTTTAATATGACTAGAAAGGTCGATAAGATAATTATCCGCCTTGTCAGTAAAACAATCCAGTTTATCCTCAGCAGCATTAATCTGGGCTGTTTTCTCTGGATCATATTCCTTAAACTGCTGTAAACTTAAATCAATATTTTCCTGAGCTATCTGTGCCATATTAATAGCAAGCTTGTTAACCTCTGCTAAAGCAAGAGGTGGTGTTATCATAAGCTTACTGTCTAAAACTGCAAGTTCTGGATACTTAACTTCAGTCTCTTCTTCATCATCCTTAACTATAGCACAAGCTATCTTTACAAGAACACCTGTAAATGGAAGAAGTACAATAGCTGTCACAAGGTTGAATATGGTCTGGAAATTAGCAATACTACCACTATCCACTATTCCCTCCCACATATCTGGCATAAATCCAACATTTCTGAGAATAGTCATAGCAATCATAAATAATATAGTTCCGATAGTATTAAACACGATATGTACAATTCCTGTACGTTTCGCATCCTTAGATGAACCTATAGAACATACTAATGCTGTAGTAACACAAGTACCTAAGTTAATACCCATAATAATTGGATATACAAGTTCAAAGGTCATAGCTCCTGTTGATGAAAGTGCTTGGAGTATACCAACCATAGCTGATGAACTCTGCACAATAACTGTGAGCACAAGACCTGTAATAATACCAAGGAATGGCATATCTGAAAAACGTCCTAAAATATCAGCAAATGCCTTTGAACTAGAAAGTGGCTCAACAGCATCAGTCATACCAAGAAGACCCATAAACAATATACCAAAACCAAGAGCTATCATACCTATATTCTTGCTACTTTCCTTCTTGATAAACATAACACATATAATACCTATGATAAGGGCAATAGGTGCTAATGTGTCTGGCTTAAAGAATGTCAAAATAGAGCTTCCAGACGAATCAATATCCATCAAACGAATAATCTGTGCGGTCACAGTGGTACCAATATTAGCACCAAGAACAATACTAACAGCCTGGCGAAGATTAAGTATACCTGCACCAATCAAACCAACTGTAAGTACAATGGTAGCAGTGGAGCTTTGAATAACCGCTGTTACGAGAGCACCTGTTATAACTCCAAGCAAAGCATTCTGAGTTAATTTACCCAATACATTCTTCAGGGTGTTACCAGAACCCTGCTTAAGTCCGTCTCCCATAATCTCCATACCATATAAAAACATAGCGAGACCACCAAGGAGTTTGATAATCATTAAAACCGTATCCATATTATAATCCTCTTCAAAAAATAAAATGTAGTGGGCAACCTAATACACCCACTACATAATAATACTTTATTTTACAAAAACTAACAATATACTTTTTACATAAATTTAATTTAGTTTTTACATCTATTTTACATTGAATCATCCTTAAACTTAAGCATCCTCATAGCATTAAGTATAGCAATCACTGCAACTCCAACATCCGCAAATACTGCAAGCCACATATTTGCAACACCTAAAACTCCAAGCACCATAACGAGGAACTTAACACCTAAAGCAAATACAATATTCTGTCTTACAATAGCTATAGTCTTTCGTCCTATAGTTTGTACAGTAGCAATCTTTCCAGGGTTATCATCCATAAGAACTATATCCGCCGCCTCAATGGCTGCATCTTGACCAAGAGCTCCCATAGCGATGCCAATATCCGCTCTTGTAAGAGCTGGTGCATCGTTTATTCCATCACCAACAAATACTGTCTTTCCACTATCATTGTTTTTAATTATACTTTCAAGAGCACTAAGTTTATCTCCTGGAAGAAGCTCACTTAATATGGTCTTTATAGAAAGTTCCTTTGCAACCTTATCTGCCGCTTCTTTTCTATCTCCAGTAAGCATAACAGAGTTTTTCACTCCCTGCTTATGAAGTCTTTCTATAGCATTCTTTGAATCCTTCTTTATAACATCCGAAATGGTAATATAACCAATGCAGTCTTTTTCATCAGCCACATAGCAAACTGTACCTAGATGCTTTGATACCTCCGCCATAAGCTCCTCGCTCAAAGGAATATCATATGCATTCATAAGAGCTTGATTACCCACATAGTATTTTCCTTCTTTATGTGTCAGTAAAATACCCTTTCCTGCTAATTCTTCCACATCTATAATGTCATCTTTATCTAGAGCGTTTCCAGTCTCCTCAAATGCAGTAATTATAGACTTTGCTATAGGGTGATTGGAATAGATTTCCGCCATGGCCGCAAGTTGAATTATCTTATCCTCTCTCTCATTAGCTATAGCTACAACTTGGTTAACCTTAAACACTCCCTCTGTAAGAGTACCAGTTTTGTCAAATACAATAGTATTAGCCTCTGCCATAGCTTCAAGGTAGTTGCTCCCCTTCACAAGAATACCATGATTAGAAGCAGCACCAATTCCGCCAAAGAAACTTAGGGGCACTGAAATAACCAATGCACAAGGGCAAGATATTACAAGAAATATGAGAGCTCTGCCGAGCCACATACTAAAACTCTGGGATAAAATAATCGGCGGTAACACTGCAACTATAACTGCTGATATAACAACTATAGGCGTGTAATACTTGGCAAATCTTGTTATAAAGCTCTCGGAACGAGATTTTCTAGTGCTGGCATTCTCCACCATATCAAGAATCTTCGCCACAGTAGATTCCCCAAAGACCTTAGTTACCTTAATATGCAAAACACCTTGAGTATTTACGCAACCACTCATAACATTATCCCCAGTCGCCACTCTACGTGGTACAGACTCTCCTGTCAGAGCAGATGTGTCTACATAGCTTTCACCTTCCACAATAACACCATCTAAAGGTATCTTTTCACCTGGCAAAACCACTATAACATCATCAATATTAACATCCTCGGGATCAACCTTTTCAAGCTCTCCATCCTTTTCAACATTAGCATAATCAGGTCTTAGCTTTACAAGAGAAGTTATAGCTGTTCTTGATTTATTGACAGCTATATTTTCAAAAAGCTCACCTACTTGATAAAAAATCATAACTGCCGCCGCTTCAGTATACTCACCTAAAACAAAGGCGCCGATAGTAGCAATAGTCATGAGGAAATTCTCATCAAACACCTGACCATTCAAAATATTTTTTCCCGCTTTAAGAAGTACCTTGCCACCTACAATCAAGTAAGGTATAAGATATAACCCTATAGCTATAATTCTTTTTATTACACTAGATATATTTAATTCCTGTAAAAAAAGCTTATATATTATTGTAACTACAACCAACAAAATAATGCTGATTATAATATTTTTTAATGTCCTTTTTTGTTTCTTGTTCATAATGTCACCTAATTAAAGAACTATACTACAATCTGAGTCAACCTTTTTTACTGCCTTTACAGCTTCCTTCATAATTCTGTCGAAATCTTCTTCAGCCGCTTCAATAGTAAGCTTCTGTGCCATAAAACTCACTGTGGCATCCTGAATACCATCAATCTTCTTAATAGCTTCTTCCATCTTTGCTGCGCAGTTGGCGCAATCTAAATCTTCCATATCAAATCTCTTCTTCATAATCTAATTCCTCCTATTCTTTTACATGTTCAAGTCCCATACTTATAATTTTACTTATATGGACATCATCAAGAGAATAAATAATCTGTTTACCATCTCTCTTATTTCTAACTAACTTAGCCTGCTTTAACACTCTTAACTGATGAGATATAGCTGACTGAGACATACCAAGAACCTCAGCAATATCGCACACACACATCTCAGACTTAAACAGAGTATACAAAATCTTAATTCTTGTTGTATCTCCAAAAACCTTAAAAAGCTCAGCTAAATCATACAGTTCCTCTTCCTCTGGCATATCATCTGCCACAAGATGTATCAAATCATCGTGAACTACGTTCTCATCACAGCAATCTGCATGTTTATCATCTATATGCATATATATACCTCCTTAACACCTTTTGTTTATATGAATAATTGTTCATATGTTTAATATAGCACCAGGGTGTTATAATGTCAATACTATTTATTTTTATTATAAAGAAAAATAGCAAGCAAACTCAAGGATCACCTGCTATCATTCTTAGATTTAATATAATTAATTACTAATAATACAACTTTAATCTGTAGGAAAAGAATTAAACCATGCCCTTTCCTCAAAATCTCTTTTCTTTGGTATAGTTACTGTTTCCTCAGCAAC
>JAGAKD010000174.1 GCA_017625815.1 Lachnospiraceae bacterium
GAGTTTTTCCAAGGTTTAAGTATTGAATAGAGAACTACCATAATGTAACCCTTATGATATATTAGATGCTACTAACAAATAAACACAGACTACACGAAACTGAGTATTTTCTTCATCTCATATCTAAAAAATAGCACCTATACACATAGGTGCTATTGATATAATGCAATATTTATGTTGTTTATACTATTCTTCACAAATTTCATCAAAATCTTCAAACATAATACGTATTCCATTATCTTCGCTTTCCACATGATAGTGTCCTGCATACCACTCGGAAAAATCCAGGTTATCGTATATGTGCTGAAGCCATTTTTCTGTGGTTTTATCCACTTTAGATTGATCAACTCCCGGAATAAATGCCCAAACCGGTTCCGCATCTATAGGCACAGTATGTGAAAGCACAATATCTAAAGTCCAATCTATACTTTCAAGTTGATTTTCTACAAAGGCCCTTATCTCTTCATCTGGTTGTTCAGTATCAAACCATTGCATACCGTGGTTTAGTCTGTAATATTTGTCAACACTATATGCTCCACCTATGGCCATTACCTTCTTGCCGTTAAAATTATATATTTCACCATCCTTAGCAAAGAGAATGTTAGGATACTCTTCCTCCACATATACTATACCTTCATTCCATATTATTTCTTCATAATTTCCTGCCTCCCATGGTCTCGCTTCATGGTTACCATGTACGCAGAATAACGTAATATCTAATTCTGATAACTTATTTTTCAATTTCCTATCAGTTTCGTTAAGCCAGTAATTTATTCCCGCATCACCAAGTATTATCATCACATCTTCTTGGGTTGTCCCATTCTCCATACAGAACTCTTCAATTCGATCAAAATCACCATGGCAATCGCCTGTTATATAGAAATGCATATGTAAATCCTCCTCTAATCTAAAACTCACCACAAGGTAATTCTCAGTATCAACCTACTTAGTCATTCTCCACATAAAACGTTTCCCCAGTATCAAGACATATACATCCTAGTCTTCCCCCACTACCCCTACAGCTACTACCACAATCTATAGCTATATGGTTATTTGCCCTAAATATCTTATCCTGGTGGTTATTTCCCTGAATGCACCTGGTTGGCAAATGTCCTGTCACAAGATACTTGTCCGGAAAATATACCTTACTATAATCAGGAACCTTAAAAAGTAGTTCACTGAAGTGATAATCATCTAAGGGCCTATCAATGGAAAAATTACAAAGCCCAGCATGAACCATTACATAATCTTTTCCCATGACACTTGCTTCCTCATAAAGGCTAAATTCCTCTAGGTAATCAATTATATCCTGCTTTTCCTCTGAATTTAGCTTATGGAACTCATCTATGGTTGCCTGTCCACCTACATTCTGCCACTCTAACAAGCCTTGTATTATGCCTTCATCTATATTATTTATACTTTCCTCAGTTATCTCCTGACAAAGGAATTTCATACAATTAACTGCCATATACTCGTGATTGCCCAGAATTGGGATTATGTTGAAATGCATCATCATATCCTGAAGTATCTTGATGCCACCTTTTCCTCTATCTATGACATCCCCTAACACAAACAAGGTATCCTCGTCTCTTAGGTTAATTGTCTCCAATAGTTTTATATATCCTTCATAGTTTCCATGAATATCTGAAACACAATATGTCATATAGCAACACCCCTTTTTTTAATACAACAATGCCCTACAATGTAATTATTCTATATGTACATATTAAAACCTTTTTATAAACAACCTATCGCAACGACAATTTGTTATATATGTATTTTCAACGCACTGCATTGCATTTTAATCAGAACTCTGTTATACTGTTTGTGTACACTCAGATAGAAAGTGGATGCAATTTTCTGATTACCCTCTAGTACATAAGGGGGTGATGCCCTATGAACACAATAGAAATATTAACCCTATTGTTAGTAGTCTTTGCGGCGTTATCATATATAGATAATCATACAAAAAAGAAATAAGCATCCTCTACCGCCTAAAGTGAAGGATGCTTATCTCTAAATAAGTTATTAACACTGAAGGTAACCAGAAATCGTATTCTGATTGCTTTCTAAATAGAGTGTACCATTAAGAGCTTGAGAAATCAAGCTCTTTTTGCGTACATTCTATCCAATTCTATTCTTAGGCAATCTCCTTCTCACAATCATAAAACATATAATGTGAGCTAAAAGTGTCAATGTCCAAGTTATAGGATAAGTTATATATATCATCTCAATGGTGTGGAACTCAGGTAGCTTAAATATTGTTGCTATCCACACAAGTCTAAGACCACAAGCACCTATCAAAGATACTATCATCGGCATTATAGCGTATCCAAGTCCTCTTAGTGAACCAACCATAACGTCCATCATTCCACATAAGAAATACAATGTGACTATATATTTAAGTCTTATCATACCAGCGTCAACTACAACCGGATTATTTGTATAGAGACCTAAAAGTGGCTCACCAAACTTAACTACCGCAAGTCCCATAGAAAGTCCCACTATGACAACGTATAGCTGTGCAGTGTATAAAATCTTATTAACTCTATCATACCTTCCTGCACCAATATTTTGACTGGTAAAGGATATGGCGGCCTGATGAAAGGCATTCATTGCCATATAGACAAAACCTTCAATATTACCTGCCGCAGAATTACCAGCAACAATAGTTTCACCAAATCCATTTACAGAGGATTGGATAACTACATTTGACAAGGAGAATAACATTCCCTGAAATCCAGCCGGAAGTCCCACCTGAAGTATTTTCATAAAATTACTTTTATCTATACCCAAACATCTTAAATCCAGATGAATACCACCAGTTTCCTTTATAAGACATCTAAGCACAAGACCTGCTGAAATGCACTGAGAAATAACTGTAGCAAGGGCTACACCAGCTACGTCCATATCAAACTTAATTACAAACAAAAGATTTAAGCCAACATTTACAACTCCCGCAAATATGAGATAATATAGCGGTCTTTTTGTATCACCTACGGCTCGTAGAATAGCCGCACCGAAGTTGTAAACCATGGTTGCTGTCATACCCACAAAATATATTCTTAGATAGGTTGTCGCAAGGGGTAGAACCTTTGTAGGTGTATCCATCCATATAAGAAACTGTCTTGCCCCTACTAAGCCTATTACTGTAAGCAAAATACCACTTAATATACTTATAGTAATTACAGTATGAACTGCTTTTCTTAAATCATCCTTTTCTTTTGCTCCGTAGTAATGTGCAACCAAAACATTAGCACCTACCGAAAGTCCCACAAAAAGATTAGTCAAAAGATTGATAAGAGATGTTGTTGAACCTACCGCTCCTAATGAGTTATCTCCTGCATAACGACCTACAACAACGATATCTGCCGCATTAAACAAAAGCTGCAATATACTAGAAAACATAAGGGGCACGGCAAACATAAGCATTTTTCTTAGGATTGATCCTGTGCACATATCTATCTCATATTTACTATTATTTTTCTTCGCAAATATCATAGTAATCACCTCTTGTTGTATGTTTTACTCCTTTTCGGAATAAAATGCAAGAAAAATAAGTGTTATATCTCTGTAGCCTTTCTTTTTCTAAATGCTATAAATAAAAATGCACTTACTGCCATAAGTATTGGATAATACATATATGGCAATATGTTAAATGGAGTTAACCCTGTTAAGCTTGCTGCTGACAGCATCTGAGCGCCGTATGGTATTAATCCCTGACCAACAGAACTAAATATATCCAACAAGGAAGCGGAACGTTTTGGATCCACATCATACTCTGTAGCAATCTCTTTGGCTATAGGGCCTGCCATAACTATGGCAACTGTGTTATTAGCTGTACAGCAGTCAACCGCAAGTGCAAGTCCGGCTATACCTACCTCTGCCCCCTTTTCTCCCTTAATAAGCTTTTTGAATATATTAAGTATAAACTGTATACCACCATATTCCTTGACCAGAGAAACGATACAAGCCACAACTATGGATATAACAGTTATATCATACATACCAGTAACTCCACCAATAATCTGGCCATTTACCTCGCCACCACCAACAGCGATAAATATCTGGTCAAGAGCAATTGTCTCTGTGGCAACACCAACAACCAAAGACACTATGGTTCCACCGATAAGTACCACAAAAACATTTATTCCTATCAAAGCTCCTACCAAAACCAAAAGATAAGGTATAACCTTCCACACATTATAGGTAAGCTCTCCTGTCATTTCAAAACTGGCATCCTTTGTTATAAAGAAAAATGCAACAATGGTGATAACTGCCGCTGGAAGAACTATCAAGAAATTTTCCTTAAATTTGTCCTTCATCTCACATCCCTGTGTCTTAACTGCTGCTATGGTAGTATCAGATATCATTGATAAATTATCACCAAACATCGCTCCACACATAACTGCACCTATGCATATAGCCATACTAAAACCTGTCTTTTCACTGATTCCAACTGCTATAGGAGCAAGAGCTGCAATAGTTCCCATGGATGTACCCATAGAAACAGATATAAAACATCCTATAACAAATAAGCCAACAACCGCCACGCTTGGTGGTAACACTGATAGGCCTAAATTAACTGTACTTTCCACCCCTCCTGCTGCTGTAACTGCACCAGAAAATCCTCCAGCACATAGGAATATAAGGCTCATAGTGATTATATTTTCATCTCCTACACCCTTTGCTATAACTCCAATTTTGTGGTTAAAAGACAGGCTCTTATTTTGCAAAAAAGCTACCGCCAACGCAATAAGAAATGCTACTATAGCAGGCATTGCATAAAAGTCTCCTGTTATAATTCCAGAGCCTAAAAATATAACTAAAAATACTCCAATTGGTAAAAGTGCAATTGCACGTCCCTTTTTTTCAACTGTTTTTGTTTCTCCCATAATTTTGTCCTTTCCATAATATTAAAGCTAACTATATATTAACATACTTTTATATTTGAAGGTATTACATTTTGCGTAAAGATTGTTGAAATTATGCTCCAAATAATAAAAGATGAAATTGTACTCAAATAATTCAAAAAAAAATTTACAACTGCACAATTTTGTGCTAAATTATTTACTGTATTTAATATGCAAATTTTAAATAAGGGAGACAAAGTCAATGAAGAAGATTTACGAAGGTAAAACAAAAGACGTTTACAGCCTTGACAACGGCAATGTAATGCTTAAGTTCAAGGATGACTGCACAGGTAAGGATGGAGTATTCGATCCAGGCGAGAACTCAGTAGGACTTACTATTGATGGTATCGGTAAGGCTAACTTACAGTCTTCTATCCACTACTTTGAGTTATTAAAGGAAGCTGGTATTAAGACTCACTATGTAAGTGCTAACTTAGACGAAGCTACTATGGAAGTTCTTCCAGCAACTGTTTTCGGTCATGGTCTTGAAGTTATCTGTCGTCTCGTAGCAACTGGAAGCTTTATCCGTAGATATGGCGAGTATATCCAGGATGGCACTGTACTCGAAGGTGGTTACGTTGAGTGTACATTTAAGAACGATGCTTTAGGCGATCCACTTGTAACAAGTGAAGGACTTGCTGCATTAGGCATTATGACTCCAGCTATGTTTGAGAGCATGAAGGAGCAGACTCTTAAGATTACTAAGATTGTTGCTGACGACTTAAAGTCTATCGGACTTGACTTATGGGATATTAAGTTTGAGTTTGGTTATAACAACGACGAAGTTATCTTAATCGATGAGATTGCATCTGGTAACATGCGTGTTTACAAGGATGGCAAGATTGTTGATCCTGTTGAGTTAACTAAGTACATCAACAATAGATAATCAATACAAACATTTAAGGACTGTTTTATAAAAACAGTCCTTTTTTATGTCATATTATAGCACTACTGTGTTATACACGTTCATAGTTATTTATCAAGCAACACCCTAACTACAGCACCTCTATTTTCAACTTTAACATTGTCTGACACATATCTCATTTTATTAAGGGCACTGACTGCTATATATGCCAGGTCCTCCCTTATAGGCTCATACTGTAAAAAAAGACTACTATGCTTTCTAAACTCAATTATTATATTGTGTCTGTCAACTATTTGAGCAATTATTGTATTTACCGGCTTCGAAAACAAACCCGACCGCTCTATTTTCTTTCCCATATCAAAAGCAAGTCTAGGTGTAACCAATCTAAAGGGCATAACACAATATATCTCTTCTCCCGCAACGCAGGTGCATCTATAGCTTATTCCATCTAATACGATGGGTATATCTATTGCTTCTCTTTCCATATTATAGGTCTTATCGTCACCTAAAATACCCACCGACTCAAAAGAAAAATCCAACAAAACAGCCATGACACATACCTCCAAAAAGAGGATATACAATAGACTATTCAGTCGGATTTTAATAGTGCATATTTTATTTTTAAATGAATTTACTGTATAGTTTCCTTTGCTAGCTGAATCAATTCTTCCAAAGAATACATAGGAATACTATAAAGAGCCAACTCTGATTCTCCTATAATGTATCTTTCGTTTTCCGAGTCAATACCAATAAGGTTATCAATTATTGCTATAAGCTGATAATCACTGTTAAAACAGTACCCAAATGTACCTACGATAAAATCTGCACCAGACACGTAATGATTGCCCAGATCGTCAGTGCCAAGATAAGTCACCGTTGCCCCCTCTGCATCTTCTATGGTCTCAAGCACCTCTAAAGTAGCCACATCTACAACCTCAATTGTGCTATCAGCATATGTAACAAATGCCACTGACTCATCCTCAGAGTAAACTAAGGTGGATACAAGAGCTGACTTTTCTAGACCTAATTCCTCCGCCATAGCAATATATTCTTCTGGTTGAAGTAAATTCTTCTGCCAGTCTATCTGTTCCAAATCTATTTCGTCAATATTCTCAATGTCTACTCCGTCTTCTAAGGCTTGCCTATCAGGATTGATAATTTGGTCATATATGGTGACTCTATCATCCTCAATAGGAACTACTATATATCCTCCCTGACACCAATCAAAATCTTGAATTCGTTCCTCCTTGTTATCTATCAGGTATGATACATCCTCCATAGTAGATAATTCTCCATTACAAAGATAAAATTCTCCTGTCTCAGTGAGGACTAAAAATTCTCCTGTATATTCAAAATTCATACCAGCGATAATCACACCACCACTATCATGATCACACATAATTGTACCTGTTGAATAGTCTAGAATGTGAATATGAGTATAAGAACATATCAGCATCTCTTTCTTTTCTGGATTTGATGATAATTCTATAGTAAATGGATAAACATCACCTAGGTTATTTTCCCATATAACCTTTCCTGCATTTATGTCTATAGCTGCCACAAAGCATCCAGATTCATTGGCAAGTAATCCTGAATTGGTTGCGGTCACATAACAAATATTATCCTTTATTTCAACCGCACTCACATTTTCTGCAGGCAGCTCTAAGGTTGCATATGTTTCCATTGTATTAAGGTCAAAAAACATAAACTTACATGGCAAAACATCGGTACCCATATAATCAAAGCGATAGCAATATATTAATTTGTTATCCTCGGTAAAATAACACTTATTTCCCATCATATAGGAAGGTTCTGCCTCAATAGTATGAATCAATGAATAGTCACTAGTATTATGGATAAAGATTTGTGAACCACATGTAAATGCTATATAATCGCCATTAGGTGCCGCATTTATACTATCCACGGTCTTAGACATACTTATTAGCTTTATAGTACTAGCAGTAGACACCTGATATATAACCACATCTCCACCTATATAAGCCGCCAAAGTGTCGTCATCTACAAAGCAAATGTCATTTGTAATGCCATAATAATCGTAACCCAAAAGCTCTCCCATACGCCTATGTTCAAGGGTATCCCATATGCTAATACACCCACTTTTATCAGATATAGCCGCATATCTTCCATTTGGTGAAACCGTAACATAATTGGCAAGTCCATAGGTATCTATTTTATTAACTGGCTTAAATACTATTCCATTGTCATAAACTCCCAAGCTCTCTGTTAATGCAAGCTGGGCTTCTGGAGTATAAGGCATAGGAATATCTTCATATTCTGTTATAGCCTGCAAAGCTGTCTCTAGGGCACCCATTCTATCTCCATCTTCCAAAAGATCCTTTGAGTCTCTCGCTAAGGTTTTTGCCTGGTTAAGGAGAAGCTGGTCATACTGTGACTGTATCTCCTCGGACTGAGCTATAATCTCATCTGCCTGAGCCTGTATCTCTACTGCCTGTTCTTCTATTTGTTGTTTCTGTTTATTAATTCTAAGAGCAGCAACTGTACTGGCAACACCTATAAGGATACCAAATATAGAAACACCTAACGAGGCAGCAAATACCTTTCTCATCTTACGTTCTCTGTGTCTTTGACGTAAATCATCAAAATGTACACCAAACATAGGTGCAAGCAGTCTCATACCTTCTAGCTTTAGCTTTTTAAGTATTTCTTTTTTTGTATTTCCTCTAACATCAGCAGCAAGCGGTTCAATATTTCTTCGTCTAATCTGCTGATTGCCTTGCTCATCATAATAATACTCATCCATATATAGAAGTTCCTCTGGAAATGACTCCTCTGGTTCACCTTCCACAAGCACCGCAAATATATTTTCTCTACCATGGTACTGAATAAAGGTTTGTATCTCTTTTTTACACCAGAGTGATTCCTTGAGTCTTGGCGAGCAAATTACAACCAAATATTCTGAGTTATATAATGCCTGCATAATCGGGTCCTCTAGATTGTTTGTAAGAGGTAATTCCTCTTGATCTCTAAACACCCTCTCTATCTTTGTTTTGGTTATTTTCTGATTCTTTATTACATTTTTAGGAAGCTTAAATGACTCCATATACTTATGGAGATTTTCAGCCACAAACATATCTAAATCTGTATGTCTATAGCTAATAAATGCATCATATGTATATTGATTTCCCAAAGCTATACCTCCTTATAGGTTTTACCAAATATTTCCTTTTCTACAATGTATACGTCATGTGCATCATCATTTCTAACCGCTAAATAGTCTCCTGGTTTTCCCAGCATATACTTTTCTCTATCCCAGGCTGTAAATACCTTTACACCCTTTTCAAGAGGCTTTGCATATATCTGAACAACACCACTTGGAAGACAGGTTTTTGCATAATTTAGAAGAGGTAAATTAAGTCCTGTACTTCTTATCTTAATTGTAGGAACATACTCCAAGGTACTACTTATATCATACTTGTATGGAGTCTCCAATCTAATATATGAACGTTCAAACTTATCTAATCTATTTGGATATACCTCTCCCTGAATACCTATCATAATCACAAGCCCTTCATGTACAACAAGATCCATATCTCCCTCTAAAGTTCTTACTGTGATAGGTGTTCCCGGAGATAATAATTCCCATATGTTTACGTAACCAATAGGAAGATTCTGCTTCTGATAAAGCTTCATGGTTGAAAGATCTGCCTCGTAATTTCTTGCATATATTAGCTCATACTCGTGGAAATAATCATTCATTCTATTGTTAAAAAATGCATCTGCATGGAGGCAATCATACTTTTTAGAATAGTACTTCTTGCTAATGAATCCACCAGCCTTCTCGTAGTGTCCGCCACCAGAGCCAATTCCCTCTGAGAGATAAGCAGCTAATTCGCTTGCATTTACCTCTTTTATACAACTTCGCACAGAAAACTTGTAGCCATCTGGTGTTTCATTAAATACCACACAAGACTTTATCTGGTCTACCTGCAAAAGGAAATCACTAATAAGACCTAGTATATTAGGGTCACATGGCTGAGAACGAATAACAGCAAATCCATGATCCTCATTGAAGCTATATCTAAGCATAGCTATACCTGCTATCTCAAGTTCCTTCAATGTAAGGTTAGAATTCTTAAACATTGTTATATAACTATTATCAAATTCTACGCCCTCTCTCAAATCCTTATCTAAAGGATTGTGTATCTCTGTTAGCTGTGCTGTATCAGTATATAATCCATAGTAAAGTGCAGTTCCAAGTCCATTGTCATCTGTAATCTTGTAGCCTGCATCTGTCATCATCTTCCAAACAAGGGTAGCGCAGCTTCCAAGTCCTGGAAATATCTGTGCGAGTTCTATATCCTCAACCTCAACCTGATGATGGTCAATAATAGCTATCTCATCTGCTTCAATCTTCGTAACGTTGCCAGCCCCATACTGACAGTCTACAGTAATAAGAAGACCTTCAACCCTGTTATACCCTTCTTCTAATGGCTTAATATATTCAATAGGTATCTCAAGGGTATCAATCATAAGCTTAAGATTAGATTTTTGTATCTCAAAAGAACCACTGTATACTAACTTAACATCTTTTCCCAAATCCTTAAAATAACAATACAAACCAAAGCCAGAGCCTATTGCATCTGCATCTGGATTATCATGACACTGTATAGTTATTGGATTAAATTTTTCTAAATCATGTAATATCAAAATACTTCCTCCCGCTATAATAGCTCCTCTTTTGTATATATAGAATCCTTCTCTGTAATCTCTCTAATTACCTTGCATGGATTACCAGCCGCAATCACCCCTGATGGTATATCCCTTGTAACTACACTTCCAGCTCCAATTACACAGCCATCTCCTATAGTCACACCGCCACATACAACCACATTTGCAGCTATCCAGCAATCATTTCCAATACATATTGGCTTAGCATACTCTTTATCTCGTAAAACTCCATCCCCATTATCATACATAGCTCTTTCCTCTGGTAGATATGGGTGCATAGGAGTTGCCAAGGTACAATTTGGACCGAAAAATACATTGTCACCTATGGTTACTGGTGCACAATCTAGAATTGTTAAATTAAAATTAGCGTAGCTTCTTTTTCCAATCTTTGTAAATACACCATAATCAAATTGGATTGGTCCTTGAAGGTAGGTTCCCTCTCCCATATCTGGAAGAAGCTTTGACAATATGTCCTTTCTCTTATCCTCTTGGTCTTCAAATGTATTATTGTACTCAAAAGAAAGTCTATGAGCAATACCTCTTAACCTAACCAGTTCTTTGTCTGACGCATCATAAATTTTCCCTTGAAGCATTTTTTCCTTTTCAGTCATAATATTCCCTCCGTAAAAGAAAGTACCTCAATTTAATATTGTAGCATAATATCCACCAAATATAAAGCGTCACAATACAATTTTATATTGTGACGCTTACTGAAAATTCATTATCTTTATATGATATATTCATCTTGAATTTATGCATTTCAAAAATGTGTTTTGCTATAGTTAATCCTATACCACTCCCCTTTTTGTTACTACGGCTGTTATCCCCCTTTACAAAAGGCTTCCATAGGTTATGGGTTTTAGTTCCTATTTCATCTTTACAGGTATTGACTATAACTATTCTCTTAGGGCTAATCTCCACATGTATATCACCTTTTTCTGTGGTATATTTTACTGCATTTCCTATGAGATTATCCATGGCCTGCAACATTAGCTGCCTATCTCCTAAAAACTCACCTTCACCTTGGATTAAAATATTAAGTTCCTTCTCTTCAATCCATTCACTATATTTCTTTAACGCTTCCTCTATTAGTTCTTTTATATTAAGCTTTGTTTTATTTAGCTTAATACGTTTTGTCTCTACACGAGATAACTCTAATATATTAGATATTATGCTATTCATATAATCCACGTTATCTATAATAGACTCTGCATAATAATCTCTCTTCTCTGTATGAACATTTGCTTTCAGATTCTCCGCATAACCTGATATGGCCATAAGAGGGCTTTTCAGGTCGTGAGCCATAGAATTAGTCATAGTACGACGATAATCCTCCATATCATAGCCAGAACGAAGCTTAAGGTACTTTATTCTTGCTGTGAGGATGGCAAATACTACTGCTAGCAACATTACTGCAATATATGCATTAATAATAAAATGCTTATAATTCCCCCATACATCTGTAACCGTTGCTGTAAGTACAATAAGTTTTTTGTCTTTGCTTATATTCAACTCTGTCTGGCCATAATTCTCAAAGCAAAAAAGTGTTTCAACAAAAGTAGTTTGGTCACCATATAACATGTCATCACTCATATACTCAGAAATATGTGCTTCAAGCATAGACATAATTTTACTATCCTTTTTATTTCCTCCTATGAACGGACCCATAACTGTAACACCCTCATCTGTTACATCATATCTGACATATTCATCTGTATTGGCAGGGGTGAAATCAAAACTTTTATATATTTCTCCTTCCTTTTTTCCAGAAGCATACACTAAATTCACAGCTCCCGGTATACATATACTATCCTGAATATATACTTCTCTTGTTTTAACTGTTACATCTATTCCTTCCCTAAGACACTTATCATATTCTTTATCATATTCTGCCAATATTTCAGGAGGACACCAATAAAATGATGTGGAAGGTGTTTCATCATTACTTCCCATGATAATTATTCCTTTTTTTTCGGAATCCATTACCCTTTCACCAGTATCTGCGTCATAAACAATTGTTGCGGTAGAAAACATATCATCATCTGAGCTGATTAAGGTTGCTGTTCTTAACTCAAGTTGTTCATAGATTTCTTTCTCAGAAAGATTTTGTCCCGACAAATCTGCATACTGAGAATATATTCTGGTTACAACTGTATTTCGATACTCAAAAAAGAAGGTCTCTGTAAGAATCCAAAGATACATATTAAGAGCAACCGTAATTAAAGCTAATAAAATCACGCTACCCATCAACCAAAATATTAACTTTTTAATTAAAATACTTTTGAAGGTTTTTCTCTTCATAGCTACTCCACAATCTTATATCCTTTAGATACAACTGTCTTAATCTGTTTCCCCGCTGCCCCAAGTGCATTTCTAAGCTTCTTAACGTGATTATCCACCACTCGGTCTGTTCCCTCAAAATCATATCCCCATATACGAGATAAGAGAACTTCTCTTTCCACAACCATTTCCTTGTGTTCTATTAAATATTTTAATAAAGCATACTGTTTTGGTGGAAGCTCGATCTCTCTCCCTCCAACTGTCACAGTGAATCTGACTGTATCAATAGAAATATCACCACAACTTATTTCTTTGCCCACAACAAATCCCTTAGAACGCTTTAAAAGAGCGTTTGCTTTAGCATATAATTCCGCCAAAGAAAAGGGTTTTACTATGTAATCATCACAGCCCATATCATATCCATAAAGGATATCTTCTTCTCGTCCTCTTGCTGTTATGAAGATAACAGGTACGATACTATTTTTTCTAATCTCTCTACATATCTTGAACCCGTCTGCTCCTGGCATCATTATATCAAGCATAACCAAGTCATATTCTTTTTCATAAATCCGCTCTAAGCCCTGGTTACCATCACATGCGGTTGTAACATTTATATCTCCTTCACTTTTACTAGTAAAGAAATCGCTTATTACCTCTCTTATCTGTGAGTCATCCTCAACCACTAATATATCATATGCCATAACAATACCCCATCCTTGATACGCCTAATTATTATAAGCTCTTACACAAGCCTAATCCCATTAATAGTATCCTACCTAATTATCATCTAATATGTCAACTACTCATTTCTTATTGCAAGTAATGGGCTCATCCTTGTGGCCTTTCTTGCCGGAAAATATCCCGCCAACATACCAATCATCGTCGCAAATGCTATTGCAACAAAAGGCAACCAAAACGGTATAACAGAAAGTGTTGCATCCGACATTTCAAGGGCAATTGACGCCATAGGTCCTGCTACTACATTTAAAATAAAGGATAATAAATAGCTTAATATTACTCCTACAACACCACCTAAAAATCCGATAAATGCTGCCTCTGAAATAAACATACCCCCTATATCAGATATGTCACAGCCAAGTACCTTCATAATACCAATTTCCTTACGTCTTTCGTAAATAGACATAGTAATGGTATTGGTTATACCTATAGCCGCAACTAAAAGGGCCACTGCACCAATTCCACCTAATACAAGCTGAACAATGTTAAGCATGCTTTCAGTTTCCTCAAGCCATTCCTGACTATTATCAACTCTGTACCCCATCTCTCTAAAATATGCGACTGCATCTTCCACCATATCTTTGTCACTTACTCGAACAGTTGCCATGAGATATACCCAATAGTTTAGTGGATTACCATTTCTGTCTGTTGGTTGTCCTGGGATAGCTTCTCCCTTATAAACTTTTTTTATGTAATTTTTTAATATGTCTAACTCTGCGTATGCCGCATAAGAGTATTTACTATATTCCTCTACGCCACCTTCAACCATAGCCACGATAGGAATTATCTTTTTTCTTGCCGTATTTACCAAATTGCCATTATCATCAACCTTAACGCTACTTTCCTTAGTAAATTTTGAATATACGGTATCATTCAAAAAATCAAAATCAGCAAGCTGGTTGTTATCCCAATATGGATATTCATAGGTATTCTTATTATAAACATCGCAAATCATCTGATTTCCCATAATAAGTTCTAATTCCCCATTAGCTACAGAAGGCATTCGCCCCTCACCGATAGGTATTTCTGATAAAATATCCTCTGGTAGTCCTATTATGATAACAGATAGTGCCCATTTCCCCTGTTCCATATCCACAGGAATAACAAGCTCTGGATATAAGCTAGAGACAAAGGGTAATTCCTCCCATTCACTAAGCTTATCATCTGTAATCTGCATACTTGAATCCGAACCATCATAATAAACCATAATATCATTCATGCTTCCGAATGAGTTAATCTGCTCTGTCATAGATTGTTTCAGTCCATATCCTAATGAAAGCATTATAACAACAGATATAGTTCCTATAAACACACCAGTTACAGTAAGAACAGTTCGCCATTTTCTTCTTTTAAGATTACCAAGACTTAAGCCTAATATATCTTTAAATTTCATCCTCGTCCTCTTCTTTCTTTTTCTTTGCCTTATTAACTAAAACTATTACAACTATAATAACCACTACAGCAACAGCAATTATTGGTACAAGAATAGTCGTCATATCGGACTTAACAACTACTGCAGCTCCTTCTTCATCAACTGCCACATCATCCACTGTTCCTTCCTCTACGATAGATAATTCAAAAATTTCTTCTACAGTTTCAGCATTTCCTTCTGAGTCCTCAAAGCTTATCTGGGCTTTAATTGTTTCTTCTCCCTGATTTGTTTCCTTTGCTACAATTAGCATATCAACATATCCTGTTGCTCCTGACTGAACATTACCCAAGAAATATGTACTCTCATCAATACCTTTTCCAGTTATCTTCACATTAACATTGTAGATGGATGATTTTCCTTGGTTGTTTACAGCAAACATAATATTAGCTTTTTTACCAACTGCAATCTCCTCTGAAGAAATAGACTTCTCTGTAATAGACACATTTGCAACTTGGCTTACCGGAATAGATAAAGTAGTGACATCCTGATAAACTGCGCTATATCTGTCCTCATACTCTGTAGTCACTGTGAGACCGTATGTATCTGTTTCGAGACTTCCCTTTGCCTTCATCTCAATCGAAACATCTGTGCTCTCTCCAGCAGCTATCTTTTCAATGTATATTACACCTGAGCCTGAAGCTGGATAAAACTCACCATTTACAGTAGAAAGACTCAGTTTCATGTTAGTCACTGCTGTTTTTGTAGACTTATTTTCAATATGTAATGTAAGTGTAAATGTATCTCCTGCCTTTATATCCTCTGGAACTGAGCTATAACCTGAAATGATTATTCTAGGAATTGCTTCCGCCTTAGAAACCATTCCAATCATAGTACATACAACCGCACATACAAGTAACAACACTAAACTTCTAAACTTCTTCAATCTTTTCATTTTCTATATTCTCCTTTTTAATCTCTATCTTTGTAATTTTTCCATCTTTTATATGTATTACCTTGTCAGCTACATCCGCAAGTTCCTTGTCATGAGTTACCATCACAAGAGTTTTTCCCTGCTCATTAACTAGCTCTCGCAAAAGATCTAGTATTTCGCTTGTAGTGACAGAATCTAGATTTCCTGTAGGCTCATCTGCAAATATTATGCTTGGATTGACTACCAAGGCTCTCGCAATACCAACTCTTTGTTGCTGTCCTCCCGACATCTGGGTAGGTATGTGTTTTCTGTGCTTAGATAAACCAACCACTTCTAACATCTCTCTTGCCTTCTTAATTCTTGTTTCCTTGGATACCCCTCTAAACATAAGCGGAAGTGCAACATTTTCTTCTGCATTCATACTTCCTATAAGATTAAAGGATTGAAATATAAACCCTACACGCTTTCGTCTAAGGCTTACTAACTGGTTTTCCTTTAGCTTCTCAATATTTTTTCCTGATATAGATATATGCCCCTTAGTAGGTGGTTCTAGTCCTGCCATCATATTAAGCAAAGTTGATTTACCGGATCCAGATGTTCCGACTATAGCAACAAATTCTCCCTCAAACACCTTGAAGCTTACACCATCTAGGGCTCTTACCTTTTCTTCTCCGACTCGGTATATTTTATAAAGGTCTTCTACATCTATAACAACCTTTTTTTCCAGTTGTTTTTCCACATTCTCACTCCCTACACTAATTATTTGTTAGTCTGAATTTATCAAATACATGTATCCAAAATATATCCTTCATATATTTTTTTGTATCAAAAAACCGACAGCATTATTACTGTCGGTTTTCATCTTCATCGTCCTTATCTCTTCCCATACCCAAATCCTCTGGGACTATATTATGTTCAAGGACTATCACTCTTTGATTTTGAAATTGGTCCACCAATTCTGGGTCTAGCTCAAACATAGTAGCTAATTCCTCATCTTCAACTGGTGGTCTAAATTTTCTTCTATGAAGCTTTCCAAATCTTCTTAGGTTGTAATTCTTCCAGAATATAAGCAATACTGTAATAATAAGCAGTGCTATGAAAAGTACAAAGAAATACTTTTGTATCTCTAGCACCATCTCTCGGGTATATATGGTAAACTCCGGCAAATACCACCCATACTTTATGGCAAGACTTCCATATATGAGATAGAACACATAAGAAAGAAGTATGGCCCAGGCCATAATGGTAAGTATCCACTCTATAACCTTCTTCCAGCCCTTCTGATTACCATATATTAAATGCTCACTCAAATCATATTCTGCCTTCTGGGGTAATGGATTAGTAAAGCTATCTCTTTGTTCTTTATATTTTGCCATATTATAACCCCCTATCCGGACTATCCCAGGTAGCCGTTTTCTTTCTTTTTTTGAATAGGGATGGCAGTGAAGATATGACCACAAGTGCATTTACATACCAATATAAAAACGGATACCAAATTGCGGTTACTGCGTTTCTAAACAAATGCTTATCATATCTGCTGTCCAGCACCATAGCCACAGCAAACTGTATTATACAAACTGTGGACAAGAATAAACTTTTCCATATATATGGTAATGCCATCCACTCACCAAAGGTAAACCATCCTATAAGCAAAATTATCAACATCAAAAGCCAGCAAAGAGCCCATACGATAGAAACTATCTGTTCTAAATACACCACAAACATTCTTCTTGTTTTCCAATCCCCAAAAATGTCGTAGTGACGTCTAAGTATCTCCATACCACCTTGAGTCCATCTTTTACGCTGTTTAAACAAACCTTTTATGGTTTCTGGCACAAGCATCATGCATAAAGCATTCGGCTCATATCTAACGTCCCAGAACTTCTTCTCTAGCTTCCAGGTCACACCTATATCTTCAGTTATCATATCCCTATCCCAGAGCTTACAGTCGAGAAGGGCTCTTTTTCTAAAGGCTACCACAACTCCCGATACAGTCATAACCTTGCCCCATATTCTCTGGGTTCTTTTTATAAGGCTAACTATACTTGCATACTCACAAAGCTGTAATTTTGCCAGGAGGGAGCTTCTATTTCTAACTCTTGGATTACCAGTTACTGCCCCAACACGCTCCCCGTTATACGGATTAGTAAAATGCGGCACTATGTAGTTTAGAGCATCTGGCATAATATAAGCATCTGAGTCAACACCCATAAGTATCTCACCCTTCGAAGCAAGAAGGCCTAGGTACAGTGCGTTCGCCTTTCCATTATTCTCTTTTAAATCAATAAATCTAAGCTTATCGTATCGTTCCAAAAGCCCCATAATTACCTCTGAGGTATTATCACTACTACCATCATTTATTGCGATGATTTCATAATTTGGATATTCAATTTTTGATAGCTGCATAACTGTATGTTCAATAGTTTCCGCTTCGTTAAAGCATGGAACCAGTATAGATACCATAGGTGTCTCATAAAGTGGTAGTGGTTTTCTTCTCTCATTACAAAAATAGAACATTATACCACCAACCACCCAAGCCATAGACATAATAGCCGGATACCAGAATACAAATAATTCTATTGCCCTTAGCATTTGTATCACCTTCTTAAAATTCATCTATAGAAGTAAATCTACATTTATAAAATATATCACAATATAACTCTTAATTTCTTCGGCATTTTATGGAATTATATTAACTTAAACATCACTTTTTATTGGTTTTAATTGTTTTTCTTGCAAAATCCATCTTAATTTCTATAAATTCTTCTATATTTCTCATTAAATTAAACAGTCTTGCTCTATCTTCAAATTCTTTTCGTTCCATTGGCAGTGGTCGACTTTTCATATCTATATCCATCTTATGAAAATCTTTCATAATGGATTGTCCGTCGTTTTCTCTGCCATATTCTAGGGACATTTTTTTAAGAAAATCTGATATTGTATTGGCAGTATGGGGTGTGGTGTTAATTTGTCTCACACATTTATACATTTCATACAGAACCAAATACTGTCTATCCCTCATAGCAATATATTGTATATCGTATTTATCATTTTTCTTAAACTGATTGTTGTAGTTTTCCTCCGCAACATTTTTTGCGTGGCGAATGGATTTTTTAAGTGCATTGAAGCAGGCTTCGTTATATTCTGGTATGTCTTTATCTAGCACCCTTTTTGACATCAAATGCAATATCCAAACAATCTGTTCATCCGTTTCCCTCTTCAATTGCTCAATATAATCCACTCTTTTTCTGAGGTGAAGATTAGCTATTATTCCACAGGTTGCCCCTATAAAAAATATCATTATTTCGTTCCTAATTGTAGCACTTGACATCTCACCAACACTCACAAAATGTGATATTAGAACAATGTTCGTAACCATAGCAACCTTCCACGATAGAAGCTGGCAAACAAATATAAATAATGCTAAAAAACATAGAAAGCCTGTATAATTTACTCCAAATATTTTAAATATTATACTAGACAACACAAGGGCTACAGCAAAGGCATATAGTCTACCCAAAGTAACTTGAATTGTCTCACGCTTAGTCGGTTGAATAGTAAGTATGGCTACCGTTCCTGCGGATATAGGAAAATCAAGACCCAGCCTTAATGCTACCAGAATACCTATTACTGGGGCTAGAACTATTTTTATGGAATTAGCTAATATATTTTGTCTCATATAAGTCTCCTGCATAAACACACTATTGTTAAATATGTTCCCTCATTATTGAATGAATATACAAGGTCTATAGAGCAATATTATTCACATCTCTGGGTCAATCTAAAACAAAAAGAGCCAAGTTAAAAAACTCAGCTCTTTATAATTACTCTAATACCCAATTATCTATATCACCATCATTAATAAGCTCCATCAAGTGCTCGATAATTGCTGGGTCAAACTGCTTTCCAGAGTTGTCATTAAGTTCCTGTATTATCTTTTCCTGAGGAAGCTTCTTTCGATAACATCTGTCACTGTTCATAGCATCAAATGCATCGGCAACTCCGATAATTCTAGCAACCAAAGAAATATCATCACCCTTAAGCTTGTCTGGATAGCCTGTTCCATCATATCTCTCGTGATGATGCATAGCACCGTCCTGAATACCTGGTATAGCAGTAAATTCCTTTAAGATATTAGCACCATTCTTAGTATGTGACTCTATCTTTGCTCTCTCTTCCTTAGTAAGCTTATCAGGCTTGTTAAGTATACTGTCTGGTACACTTATCTTGCCACAGTCATGCATAAGGGCTATGTAATAATAGTTTCTCACTTCTTCCTTATCTAAGCCCATACGTGCAGCTATCTTTTTAGTGTACTCCGCAACTCTCTCAGAGTGTCCATGAGTATAAGGATCCTTTGCATCGATAAAAGATATGAAGGTATCCATAGTCTGGAGAATAATCTTCTCATCTCTTTTTTGTCTTTGCTTATATCCAATAAGACATATCTGAACAGCCACATAAGTTATAAGTGATATAACCCATATGATACGAATAACTTGGAGCACCCAATACATTGGCATATCTTTAATTGTTTTCTCAAAGTAACCATATACTGTATACTTGTTAAATTTAAGTATATTCTTAGAGGTACATACAAAACCAAAAGGTTGATCCTTGCCAGCCTCTACAATTACATTGTAGTCCATAGGTGTAAGCGTTATGGTATC
This sequence comes from Lachnospiraceae bacterium, assembly GCA_017625815.1. Lineage (GTDB taxonomy): Bacteria > Bacillota > Clostridia > Lachnospirales > Lachnospiraceae > Coprococcus_C. Next base: position 20,480 of record JAGAKD010000174.1, read on the forward strand.
ACCCTCCACAACATACTCACCATTCCAGAGACTATCTACTCGTCCCTCCTCTGGCATATGAACTACTATCTTCCAATTCTTGAAGACATATTTGCCAGTATTAAGAACCACTGCATCATACTGTGCACCTGTAAGAAGGTTCTTGTTAGCGTCATAGTCCGTCCAATACTTAGTAACCTCCATAGTGATGTTGATACTTTCGTTAGAGGATACTCCATCTTCTATATTAATCTCTACTTCTGTATTGTTGTATTTTTCTAGTGCTCTATGTACTTGACCAAAGCCAATCTGTATCAGCACAAACACAACAAGAAAAAATATACCTACTTTAATGTTCTTCTTCATAATTTCTCTCCAAATGCGTTCTTTAAAAGATATTTTACCATTGTCAATAAAGATACACAATAGGTTTTTGAGAAAATAAAGAAAAAAGAGCCAAATGCAAGTAATCTTGCTTTGACTCTTTCTCCATATTCTCGTTCCGCAGATAATCCTATCTCTTGCTGAACTGTGGAGCACGACGAGCTGCCTTGAGACCGTACTTCTTTCTCTCCTTCATACGAGGATCTCTTGTTAAGTATCCTGCCTTCTTGAGAGCTGGTCTGTTGTCAGCATCTGCCTCTAATAATGCTCTTGAGATACCGTGTCTGATTGCACCAGCCTGGCCAGTGAATCCACCACCGTGAACGTTAACAAGTACGTCGTACTTTCCAACTGTACCTGTAGCTACGAATGGCTGTCTAACGATAACCTTAAGAGTCTCGAGACCGAAGTACTCTTCCATATCCTTCTTATTTATAGTTATCTTACCAGTACCTGGCACGAGATAA
>JAGAKD010000175.1 GCA_017625815.1 Lachnospiraceae bacterium
ATGGGTGGCGATGAGTTTCTTATGGTTGCCTGTGATGTTTCAAAGGCTGAGGCAGACAATCTTAAAATTCGTTGGGAGCAGGAGTTAGAGAGACTTAATGCTCTTGATGATGATATCAATTGTGTAATGGCAGTTGGTGTTGCTTACGGAGAAGGGGAATATGATTTACCAGCACTTCTTGCACAGGCTGATGAGCTTATGTATGAGGACAAGAAGGCTAAGAAGGATTCATAGTTAATTATGTATTAAGGAGGATTATGAAAAATGAATTTTACTGAGTTAATTGAGTATGCAAAGAGTGAAGGTTGTTCAGATGTACATATTACAGTTGGTACAGCAATTGCTATAAGAAAGTTTGGAAAGCTTTTATTATTAGATCCAGTTCCATCAGCTGAAGAGTCTGAGGCTATGATTCTTGAAGGACTTACAGATGATCAGAGAAAGAAAGTATTAAGTGGTGGAGATTTGGATTTTGCTATGATTACACCAGTTGGTAGACTTAGAGCAAATATATACCATCAGAGAAATAACTTGGCAGCAACTTATAGATTGCTTAAGAGCGAGATTCCAACATTCGATGAGCTCAATATTCCTGAAGCTGCTAGAAAGCTTATAAATGAGCCGAGAGGACTTGTTCTTATAACAGGACCTACAGGAAGTGGTAAAACAACAACTCTTGCTTCTATGATTGACAATATCAATAAGAAGCAGGCTAAGCACGTTATGACTATAGAGGATCCTATTGAGTATGTATATTATCATGCTAAGTCAATGATTCATCAGAGAGAGGTTGGAAAGGATGTTGCTGACTTTGCAACAGCACTTCGTTCATCTCTTAGAGAAGATCCAGATATTATCCTTGTTGGTGAGATGAGAGACTATGAGACAATTAGTGCAGCTATTACAGCAGCTGAGACTGGTCACTTGGTACTTTCAACACTTCATACAACAAGTGCTCCACAGACAGTAGAGAGAATTATTGATGCATATCCACATCATGGACAGCAGCAGGCTAGAACACAGCTTGCCAATGTACTTCGTGGTGTTGTTACTCAGCAGCTCATTCCAAGAGATGACCAGCCAGGTATGACTATTGCTACTGAAATACTCCTCAATACTGAGGCTGTTTCAGCTCAGATTAGAGATAATAAGACACATCAGATTATTTCATCTATGCAGGCAGGTTCTATGTATGGAATGCATACTATGAATGCAGATTTAAGACGTCTTGTGCGTGAAGGTAAAATTACTAATACCACAGCACTTAAGTACTGTACAAATGTAAAGGATTACGAGAGTCAGAGATAATTATAAAAAACTGCAGGCTAGCTTTAAGTGCTAGTCTGCAGTTTTTTTTTTTTATCCATATTTTCGTTAATTTTGTAATTTTCCAAGGAATTCTTTCATACGTTCGTTTGAAGAATTAAATACTTCTTCTGGTGAACCTTCTACTACAATGACTCCTTTATCCATAAATATAACCTTGTCAGATATATTTCTTGCAAAATTCATCTCGTGAGTAACTATGACCATAGTCATATGTTGCTCTGCTAGAGATTTGATAACCTTAAGAACCTCGCTAGTAAGCTCTGGGTCAAGGGCAGAGGTTGGTTCGTCAAAGAAAAGTACTTTTGGATTAAGCGCTAAGGCTCTTGCTATAGCAACTCTTTGTTGCTGTCCGCCAGACAACTGAGAAGGATAGTAATCAGCTTTGTCTGATAGTCCCATTTTTTCTAGAAGCTCCATTGCTTCAGCCATAACCTCTTTTTTATTACGCTTTTGAACATTGATAGGAGCATCAGTAATGTTCTTAAGGACAGAATAGTGAGGAAATAGGTTGAAGTTCTGAAAAACTAGTCCAAAATTATTCTTTATTTCCCTAAGTTTTTTAGCTTTAGCATATACTGAAAAACCGTCTACAATCTCAACAGCAGCTTCACCAAGATAATGTATCTCGCCGTAGTCAAGAGTTTCTAACATTGTGGCAATTCGAAGAAGAGTAGATTTTCCTGAGCCAGAAGGACCTATGATGGAAACAACCTCTCCTTCATTAACGTGAAGAGAGATATCCTTAAGTACTTCTAAGTCTCCAAAGGATTTTTTAATATTTTTCATTGATAAATATTCCATATGAAGACCTCCTAATCATAGTAGCTGAGTTTCTTCTCGAAACCACGCATTACAACTGAAACAATTAAATTAAATACATAGTAGAATATAGCTGCAACAACAAAAGGTATCATAGTTGTGTTTGCAGCGGCAATCTGCTGTGCTAAGTTAAACAACTCAATATAAGATATTGAGAAAGCAAGTGAAGTATCCTTAACAAGTGTAATAATCTCATTGGTCATAGCTGGAAGAATTATCTTAATAACCTGTGGAAGAGTTATCTTGAAGAATTCCTGTGGTTTGGAATATAGAAGTATATGAGCCGCCTCGTGCTGCCCCTTTGGTATAGCTTCTATTCCTGAACGGTAAATCTCTGCGAAATATGCAGCATAATTGATAGAAAAACCTACTATAATAGCTGGGAAGCGCCAACCACCAATGGACCATCCAAATAAATAATATGGGAAAAAGTATACTACCATAAGCTGTAGCATAAGAGGAGTACCTCTAAGTATGGATATGATAAATCCAGTAATTCCACTTATTATTTTATTTTTAGACATTCTACCAAAACACATCACCATTCCAAGAGGAAGGGAGAATATTAGAGTAAGAAAAAAAATCATCATACTCTTTAGCATTCCAGAAGAAAGTTGTTCAAGCATTACTTCAAAACTCATTGGTAAAAAACTCCTTAATCTTATTCAAACTCAAGACAAGTCATATCTGATAAACCGTACTTTTCTGCAAGTTCATCAAAAGTACCATTTTCTTTTAATTCCTTTAAAGCATCATTAACCTCATCACGAAGCTCAGTATTACCAAGCTTAAAACCGATACCATACTGTTCGCTGTTAAGGTGCTCATCAAGAATGATGAATTCATCACCACGGTTACCAATCTGGTAATCAGCAACACCGATATCCATAGCTATAGCATCAACAGCTCCAGCCTCTAACTCAAGGAATGCTGTGTTATAATCGCCGAACTCAGTAAGTTCACCAAATGTATCTGCAAGCTCCTTCTGACCTTCCTCGTCGCTAAGTACTGCAAGAGCAGCAGAAGCAGCCTGAACGCCTACCTTCTTGCCCGCAAGGTCATCAAAGCTAGTTATTCCAGAATCAGCCTTTACAACGATAACCTGGCTATTATCAACATATGGAACTGACCACTCATAATCATCCTCACGACCATTGATAGTAAAACCATTCCAGATACAGTCGATAGAACCTGAGTTAAGCTCATTATCCTTGTTTGACCACTCAATAGGTTGCTTAACTAATTCCCAGCCGTTAAGCTCACAAACAGCCTCGGCAAGCTCAAGGTCAAAACCAGTGTATTCACCATTTTCGTCCATATATCCGTATGGTGGGTACTCTGCGTCAAATCCTACAGTGAAGGTATCTTTTTTCTTCTCACCACAGCCAGTGAGAGACATAGCCATTGTGCCCACAAGCATAATAGCACATATAAGTTTTTTTCTTAATTTCATAATTATTCTCCTTATCTTTGTAAATTAGTATTTCATTAGCATACTAAAGTGTTTTTTACCAAGGTATCGTAACATATATATTGTATTTTGGTCAATGAGATAATGGAAAATAAATACCAGAATTGTAATAAAAAACAGGAAACTGCACATAACTATACAAGCATTATATAAAAGGAGAGTTGAAATGAAAGATAAAGTATTTGGAGTTCTTCAAAGAGTTGGAAGATCCTTTATGTTACCTATTGCAATTTTGCCGGTAGCTGGTCTTTTGCTTGGTATAGGTGGTTCTCTTACAAATCTTACTATGCTTGAAACATATGGGCTCATAGACATTATGGGACCAGGAACAATATTAAATGGCATATTCTTGGTTATGAGTGATGCAGGAGATATTATATTTGCTAATTTACCTATCATATTTGCCATAGGTGTAGCTATTGGTATGGCAAAGCGTGAAAAAGAGGTTGCAGCACTTGCGGCTGTTATAGCCTTTTTAATTATGCACGCATCAATTAGTGCCATGATAGAGATAAATGGTATAGAGTCTCTATTAAGTGGTGCAACTACTCAGGTTGTGGGTATTACATCTCTTCAGATGGGTGTATTTGGAGGTATTATAGTAGGTTTAGGTGTAGCAGCACTTCATAATAGATTTTATAAAATAGAGTTGCCACAGGTTTTATCCTTTTTCGGTGGTACAAGATTTGTGCCTATTATATCTGCTTTAGTATATACATTAGTAGGTATCTTAATGTATTTTATTTGGCCCCCAATCCAGAGTGGAATATATGCTGTGGGCGATGTTGTAGTTAGGTCAGGATATTTTGGTACTTGGGTGTATGGACTTATGGAAAGACTTCTTATTCCATTTGGTTTGCACCATGTGTTCTATTTGCCATTCTGGCAGACCGCAGTAGGTGGAACTATGGAAGTTGCAGGAAGAGTAGTAGAAGGTGCTCAAAATATATTCTTTGCACAGCTTGCGGATCCAACCGTAGAACGATTTGCTGTTTCTGCTACAAGATTTATGTCTGGTAAATTCCCACTTATGATATTCGGATTACCAGGTGCGGCTCTTGCTATGTATAGGACAGCGAGAGTAGAAAACAGAAAGAAGGTAGGGGGACTGTTACTTTCTGCGGCACTCACTTCAATGCTTACTGGTATAACAGAACCAATAGAGTTTACTTTCTTATTTGTTGCCCCCCTCTTGTATGGAATTCACTGTGTATTTGCAGGTCTTGCCTATATGTTAATGCATGTATTCGAAGTTGGTGTAGGAATGACCTTTTCCGGTGGTCTTATTGATATGTTCTTATTTGGTATCCTTCAGGGAAATGCAAAAACTAACTGGATATGGATAGTAATAGTAGGTATTTTCTACTTTATTGTATATTATCTTATTTTCAGTTTTCTTATAAAGAAATTGGATTTAAAAACGCCTGGACGTGGAGAGGATGAAGAAGTAAAGCTTTACACTAGAAAGGATGTGGAAGAGCGAGATAAGATGGCTAGTACCGAGAATGATATGGTAGAGAGTGGTGGTATGTCACCTGAGGATATGATATCAAGGGATATATGTATTGGTCTTGGTGGAAAGAGTAATATTTCTGATATAGATTGCTGCGCTACGAGACTTCGTTGCACTGTATATGATCCAAAGCTTGTAGACGATAAGCTACTGCGTTCAACTGGTGCGTCAGGAGTTGTTCATAAGGGTGAAGGAGTGCAGATTATCTATGGACCAAAGGTAACTGTTATTAAATCAAATCTAGAGGATTATATGGAAAAGTCAGAAGATGAGTTTTCGAATAGTAACGACTCTAAAAAAAGATTGTTAAACAAAATAGATATTTATAGTCCCTTAACAGGACGAATTGTACCTTTAGAGCAGGTGCCGGATGATGCATTTGCCTGTAAAGCTCTTGGGGAAGGAATTGCTATAGAACCAACAGAAGAATATGTGAAGGCGCCAGATGATGGTCAGGTTACAATGATATTTGATACAAAGCATGCCTTGGGATTTCTTACAAGTACAGGTGTATATTTGCTTATTCACATTGGTATAGATACAGTTAAGCTAGGTGGAAAAGGATTCGAAACACTTGTTACTGCAGGAGATAAGGTAAAGAAAGGAACTCCACTGATGAAACTGGATTTAGAATATATAAGGGCAAATGCACCATCAGTTATTACACCTATAGTTTGTTCTGAGCTTTTGGATAATGAGGATATAGAACTCGCTGCAAGGGGAAGAGTCTCTTATGGTGAAAAGCTATTTACCGTATGTCAGTACAGTAAATAGTGAATAAAACCTGCAAATCTTGCCTAAAATCCTACAAATCTTGCCAGGCTATATAAATTTAAAATTAATTAAGCTATCATTTAAGAAATGAGAAGTAATGTTTCTTAGATGATAGCTTATTTTATTATATCATTTATGCACTAAAAATTATCACTTATGC
>JAGAKD010000176.1 GCA_017625815.1 Lachnospiraceae bacterium
TAAAATCTCTTAAAAATCGACTAAAAAACTTCCTTATATGATTTTATATCCCATTCAGCATCGAGTTTGTACCTAGCGGTGTTAATCAAACATCGAAAGTGCAAGGCAATAGATATTACGAAAATCTCTTAACGTCAGAAATAAATTCCCCAGGTTTGAATATATACTAAAGTATTATCTATCCTTAGTTAGGGGGCTTTTTAGTTTACACTTGGTGCCTTGTAGTTATCTGTAATAGTTCCTTTTTCCTTGTACTCTTTGATACGTGCCTGAATACGCTCAGTCTGGTCAATGAGAGAACTAATAGATGCATTATGGTTAAGGTGGTCAATAAGAATAGCAATGTACTTACTCATATCTGCTGAACCATACCATGGTCTGTCGAAAAGCTCTGGCATCTGATATGTGAGGTTAGTAGTAATAACCTTCTCGATGATACCATCCTCGTGTGCCTTATCAAAAATATCAAGTCCAGCAGTAAAAAGACCAAATGTTGCAAGAGCATAAACTCTTCTAGCCTTACGCTCCTTAAGCTGCTTTGCAACATCAAGCATACTCTCGCCTGATGCAATCATATCATCCATAATGATAACGTCCTTACCTTCAACGTCATCTCCTAAGAATTCATGTGCAACAATAGGATTCTTGCCATCAACTATAGTAGTATAATCTCTTCTCTTGTAGAACATACCTACATCAACACCTAAATGGTTAGCAAAGTAGATTGCTCTATTCATAGCACCCTCATCAGGGCTTATAACCATCATGTGATCACTGTCAAGCTCAAGGTCTGGTGTACTTCTAAGAAGTGTCTTAATGAACTGATAAGTAGGCATGATATTTTCAAATCCACTACTTGGAATAGCATTCTGTACTCGTGGGTCGTGAGCATCAAATGTAATGATATTATCAACGCCCATGCTTACTAATTCTTGAAGAGCCATAGCACAGTCAAGAGACTCTCTACTTGAACGCTTATGCTGTCTACTCTCATAGAGGAATGGCATAATAACTGTAATACGGTTTGACTTACCGCCAATAGCAGCAATAATTCTCTTCAAATCTGAATAATGATCATCAGGTGACATCATATTAGTCTGACCACAGATTTTATAAGTAATACTGTGATTAACAACATCAACAAGAAGGTAAAGATCTGTACCTCTAACTGATTCTGAAAGAGTTCCCTTTGCCTCTCCTGAACCAAATCTTGGACAACATGACTTAAGGATATATGAATCCTTCTCGTAGCCTGCAAAGGTTATACTATCTTTGTGCTCATTGTGTCTCTCCGCTCTCCAACGTGCAATGTAGCTGTCAACCTTTTCTCCAAGCTTCTTGCTACTTTCCAATGGAATGATACCTAATTTACCAACTGGTATGTTAATAAGGTTACTTGAATCTGGCATGATTTATCCTCCCTAGCCTGTGTAATTAGAATGTATAGCTTTCTTTCTCTTTTGATATCTTATATCATCACCATATATATTAAATATGGTGTAATTTGCAATAAGTCTAGACATAATACGCTCGGAATATCGTCCTCTTAACTCTACCATAGACATATTGGTTGAGATTAAAGTCGAGCGTCCAGTAAGCTCTCTCTTATTGATTATCTCAAATAGCTGAGACGACACAAAATTGTTGTTAAGCTCTGTTCCCAAGTCGTCTATTATCAACAACTCGCAATTATATACATATTTGTATAATTCTTCAAGCTCCTTTTTTTGCTGCATCAGATATCCACCTAACACAGTTTCAAAAAGCTCATTGGCTGAAAGATACAAAACAGTATGTTTCTTGTCTAACAATTCCTTAGCAATACAATTTGATAAAAATGTCTTTCCAAGACCAGTCTCCCCATATATCAAAATATTGCCACGATTATTCTTTTCATCTTCAAAGGCCTGTACAAAAGCTTTGGCTTTTTCTACAACCTTCACAATATTGTCATAAGGAGAAAATTCTCTATCTGACGTTTTCTTCTTGTTATAGTATTCAAAGGAAAATGTATCAAAATTCTCCTTCAATAATATATTGCTCAGATTAGACTGTAAATATAAGGACTGAATAATCTGTTCCATAAAACAGCCACACTTCTCTAGACCAACATAACCTGTATCCTTGCAACACTGACAAGTATAAATAGGTTCTAAATAGTCTTCTGGATATCCTGCCTCAAGAAGTAAACCTTTTATCTCTTCTGTCAAAAGTCTCGTATTGCTTTGTTCCTGACAGGTATCTTCAGGTACATCTTTACTGATTCTTCTTTTGGCAATATCAAGATAAGAAAGTTTCTTTTCAGTCATAAGCTCTTCTACTCGAGGAATCTTTGCATATATCTCTTCCTTCCTCTCTTGAAGTATACGCTTATTCGCCAATCTATTCTTTTCATATGTATGTAAAATCTCTTCAATACTAATTCTCTGTGACATTAACTGTTAACCTCTTTTAATAAAAGTTTTTCCATCTCTTCTAAATCACTATCTGTCTTCGAATGATTAAAATTATTAAATCCGTTAACATTGACTGTTGCGCCAGTACCTTTTCGTGCACTCTTAGCTGCAAAGGCCTTATCTAGATTCTCAACATCTTCTAAAGTCTTAACATTATTTCTGTGCCAATTTTCTAATATGGCATTCACATAATTAAAGTTTGCTGAGCCTGGCTTAGCAAGTATAGCTTTGTCACAAGCAGTCTTGATTAAAGCCTCTGAAAAACCGTAATCCTTGCTCCATGTATTTATAAGCTCAACCTCTGTATCAGTAGGAGTGCTTCTTCTAATTCCTAAAGCCTTAAATATAACCTTGTAGATAGTCTTAGTGGTAGCTGTCTGCTCCTTAGCCTCTTGACGTGTCTTGATACCGTCCTTGAACCAAGCTATAGCTACAGCCTCCATATATCTGAAGTTCATCTTCTTCATCTCTACACAATAATCTACAAGAAATTCAAAAAGATCTATACTAAAGCCCAAAGTATCATATATGTATAAAACAGTTGAGTAATTAGACTGTGTTAAAGGCTTTCCAAATAAAGTCTCTATGTAATACTGAATATCCGATAAATTCTCGTCCTCGAAAGCAACCATAATCTCCTGCTTAGAAAAATCTGGCTTAGCAGGCGCAACCAAATCTGTATTTTCCTCTGGCTGAGGTGCAGGCATATGAACCACCTTAGGTCTTGCCACCATCTCCTCCTTCTCAGGTTTAACTACAGATGAAACCTTAAGTATAGATACTGCATCTGACTCCATCTTTAGGTCTAATATAGGTGCGTGAAGCGGTAAAAGAACTATACCATTGAGGTGTCCTTTTCCATCATAGTTAAGCTTAAGTACATCTCTTGAAATCCAGTACTTAATTGCTCTACATATATCATTCTCAGTGAGATTGAAATGATCTGCTATCCCCGCAACAGAAACCTCTTCGCTGCTATTCAATAGACGAACAAGATATAGATAAACCTTAACAAATTCACCATTAGCTTCTGTCATATAGTAGTCTATAAAAAAGTTAGAAATTGATGAATATGTTTCACTATTTTCAGTTGAAATCGTAATGGTTTTCATAGTAACCCGTCCCCTTTTTTTGCTAATGCAAAATGAATTATAACACACAAAAAATATATTTCAACCGAACATCTTTTCCCCTAAAGGAAATGACAAAATTGTGGATAATGTGGATAATGTGGATAGCTTGTTTCCATAATTTATTACCCTCAAATTATGCCTCTAAAAACCGATATTTTTGTAAAAATTATGTTAACTACATAATTAAAAGCCATCTACTGATTTTCCAGTAAATGGCCTTGTGGATAATGTGGATAATTATTTTTTTAGAAGGGAATCTCCAATTAAATCAACGTTTCCCGCTCCCATAGTTATCAACAAATCATTTTTTTTGCAATTTTTTTCAACAAATTTTTCTATTGACAAAAAGTCTCCAATGTGCTCTGCATTTCCACCCATCTCGTTAATACGTTTTTCAAGATCTTTTGAGGAAACCATGCCTGTATCTTTTTCTCTTGCGGCATAGATATCTGCTAGTATTACGTGGTCACAAGTAGAAAGAGCTTTTGCAAAATCATCAAGCAAAGCATAAGTTCTAGTATAGGTATGAGGCTGGAACACACACCATATCTCATCGTGAGGTGTATTCTTTGCCGCATTTAAAGTTGCTGTAATCTCAGTTGGGTGATGTGCATAATCATCAACAACGATAACTCCATTGGAAGTAACACCCTTATGCTCAAATCTTCTCTTAGCACTTGTACAATCAAAAAGGCCTGCCTTTACAGCTTCTCTATCTAGCTTTAAGAAATCAGCTACTGCTATAACAGAAAGAGAATTCACTACATTGTGAATACCCGTTGAGTGAAGGGATACAATATCCTGCTTTTCTCCCTTTACAACAAGAGTATATGTAGGATGTCCTTGCTCATCAAAGGTAATATCAGTAGCACTGTAATCATTAGATGTCTCAAGACCAAAGGTAATAATATTACACTTAAGCTCTGATACAATCTTGGCCTTATGCTCCATATCGCCATTGATAACTAAAAGTCCATCATCGGGAAGTATCTCGGCAAAGGTTTTAAAGGACTCTACAATCTCATCTATTCCACTGAAGAAATCCAGATGATCCTCATCTACATTCAATATTATGCTAATATATGGATTAAATGAATGATAGCTATTAGTATACTCGCAAGCCTCAGTAACAAAGTAATCTGAGTTTCCAACGCGAATATTACCTCCTATAACATCAAGCATTCCTCCTATAGATATAGTAGGATCTGTATCAGCCTTAAGAAGCACGTGGGACATCATAGATGTGGTAGTAGTCTTACCATGAGTTCCACTTATAGCTATACCATATTTGTAATTGTTCATAATCTGTCCTAAAAGCTCAGCTCTTGTGAGCATAGGAATATTTCTTTTTTGAACTTCTAGAAATTCTTCGTTATCCTTACTGATAGCTGCTGTATATACCACAAGGTCAATATCCTCTGTGATATTTGAAGCAACCTGACCTATATTGATAGTGGCACCTAAAGACTTAAGAACAGCTGTAATATCTGACTCTTTAATATCAGAACCTGCAACTGTAAATCCAGCCTGAAGAAGTATCTCCGCCAGACCACTCATGCTTATGCCGCCTATACCCATAAAATATACCCTACAAGGGGTGTTAAAATCTACTTTATACATAGCCATCACCTTTCAAAATCATCTGTTTAGTAGTATAGCACAATTCATTGACATTACAACCACTTTATGCCATTATTATATAATATGTGTCTAATAAAATCACGTAAATATTTTTTACAGGAAAGAGAAAATGAAAGATAAAACACTTATAGCAAAAAGCTACGATATCATTATTGTGGGTACCGGAGTGGCAGGACTTTTTACAGCCCTATCTATTTCTCCTAAGTACAGTATTCTTATGATATCTAAGGACAAAATTAAAAATAGCGACTCATATCTTGCCCAAGGTGGCATATGTACCTTGAAAGAGCCTTCTGATTTTGATAGTTTTTTTGAGGATACTCTTAAGGCTGGTCGTTACGAAAATAAGGAAGATACCGTTCGTGTTATGATAGAGAACTCTCCTATGATTATGGAACGTCTCATCGAATACGGTGTTGAATTCGACAAGAGTGAGGACGGCAGCTTTGAATACACCAGAGAAGGTGCTCATTCCACATATCGTATCCTTCACCACAAGGACGTAACTGGAAAAGAGATTACTAACAAGCTTCTCAACAATGTCAGAGAGCGAGATAATATAACCCTATGCGAATTCACAAAAATGATGGACGTTATCATTGAGAACAACATTTGCAACGGAGTTGTTCTGAGTCAAGATGGTACCCCAAAAGTAGTATATGCAAGGGAGGTTGTACTTGCTACTGGTGGTATAGGTGGTTTATTCACCCACTCCACTAATTTTAGACATTTAACTGGTGATAGTTTCGCACTAGCTCTACGACACAATGTAGAACTTGAGAATATTAATTACATACAGATTCATCCAACTAGCCTATATGAAAAGGATGCAAAAAGAAAGTTCCTTATATCAGAGTCAGTTCGTGGCGAAGGCGGTATACTTTTGAACAAAGATGGAGAGCGTTTTGTAAACGAATTGCTTCCTAGAGATGTTGTAACTGAGGCAATCAGAAAACAGATGGAAATTGATGGCAGACCTTTTGTTATGCTATCCATCAAGCATCTTCCAAAGGAAGAAATACTACGTCGTTTCCCTAACATATATAGACATTGCATGGAGGTTGGATACGATTTAACTATAGAAGATATTCCAGTCACTCCTGCTCAGCATTACCTTATGGGTGGTATCAAGGTTGATACCTACGGCAGAACCTCTGTCAAAAATTTATTCGCTGTAGGAGAGACAGCCTGCAACGGAGTTCATGGTGCTAATCGATTAGCTAGTAACTCTCTACTTGAAAGCTTAGTTTTTGCAGAACGAGCAGGTTGGATTATAACTGAAGAGATTGATGGCGAAGAACTTGTATGCCCAGCTGTTAACCTTGACAGCTACTCCGATCAGACAAGCTGGGATGAAAGCAACAAAAATCTTATATTAGATGAAATAAAAAGAAGGGATGAAGATTTCTATGATAAATGGTGTAACAAATAGAGTAAATATTGATGAATACATAATGAACGCTTTAAGAGAAGATATCACTAGCGAGGACGTAACTACCAATGCTATTATGCCAGAACCTCGCCAAGGTAAGGCAGACCTTATCTGCAAAGAGGAGGGTGTTATCTGTGGTCTTGAGGTTTTCAAGAGAACCTTTGAGTTATTAGATGACACAGCTGTATTCGAGTGCTATGTTAAGGATGGTGACCAGGTTACCAAGGGCCAGCTTATGGGCGTTATTAAGGGAGATATCCGCGCTCTTTTATCAGGTGAGAGAACTGCCCTTAACTATCTTCAGCGTATGAGTGGTATCGCCACATTTACAAGAGAGCTTGCAAAAGAGCTTGAAGGCTGCAAGACTAAGCTTTTAGACACTCGTAAAACTACTCCAAATATGAGACCTTTTGAGAAATACGCCGTAAAGGTTGGTGGTGGCAACAACCACAGATATAACCTTTCTGATGGTATCCTTATCAAGGACAATCACATAGGTGCTGCTGGAAGCATTACTAAAGCTGTTGCTATGGCAAAGGACTACGCACCTTTTGTTAGAAAGATTGAGGTTGAGGTTGAAACTCTTGAGCAGTTAGATGAAGCAATCGCTGCTGGTGCAGACATCATTATGCTGGACAATATGGATAAGGACACTATGAAGGAAGCTGTAAGACGTGTAGCAGGCAAAGCTGAAACTGAGTGTTCAGGTAACGTAACCAAGGAGCGTCTTGCTGAGATTGCTGAGATAGGAGTTGACTTCGTATCATCAGGAGCTCTCACTCATTCAGCTCCTATTATGGATATCAGTCTTAAGAACCTTGTACCTGTAGAATAGGAAGTGGCTTATGAGCAAACTTAAAAAAGTTCTGCTTGCAGTGCTAGCAGACATTGTTATCTTCTTACTTATAGTCTGGGCCTTCATTAATATGATTACACCTGAGGTATCCACAACACTAAAAACCATATCCAAGGTTATTATCGTAGCTGGTATACCAACCATATTTGTGATTAGCTTTATGACCTTCGCCAGCGACAAATATTCCTACGAGAATATGCCAGACGAAGACCCTAAGGACAATGAACCCAAAACCGAAGAACCTAGTAACAATAATTAGTGCTGTGCCTAACCCAAAATTCTTATAACATATTTTATAAAAACACATAAGTGGATGGTATGGGTAAATATATAGCCCTCAATTCCTGAAGACAACTAGGGATTTTAGTAATTCTAGGTGCAAGAGCTTTCGATGAAGCGTGTCGCGGACGTATGTCTGAGCGTGTCATAAGTGGACTGGGCCAATATTTTTTAGCAACCTCACGCTTGTGCAAATATCTAAGATTTTAAATTTGCGATGTTTGATTAGGCACTGCCTCGCGAAA
>JAGAKD010000177.1 GCA_017625815.1 Lachnospiraceae bacterium
ATAAAAAATTGCCTTAATCATAATTATTATGCATTAATTGCTTCAATCTTAACCTGAGTATAAAGCTGTCTGTGACCCTGCTTCTTGTGATAGCCAGTCTTTCTCTTGTACTTGTAAACAACTACCTTCTTATGCTTACCTTCGCCAAGAACAGTTGCCTTTACTGAAGACTTCTTACATGCATCACCGCAAAGCATTTCTTTGTCAGTGTTAACTGCAACTACATCGAATGCTACCTCTGCGCCAGTCTCTGCATTAAGCTTTTCTACCTTAATGATATCTCCTTCAGCTACCTTGTACTGCTTTCCGCCTGTTGCTATAATTGCGTACATATGGTTACCTCCTATTATCATTACTCGCCAGTTACGGTGCTACCAAAGGGCAGACTTCTACCTCACTGTGCGGCATACTCAAGTATATTAACACTTGTTTTTCATTGTGTCAAGAGAAAATTTGGTGTTTTTTTAAGGGTTTTAAAGTTTTTTCACTACTTGTCCATTAGCCCAATAATCTCATATAGTGGTCGCTTCATCCTCTTTCTTGTCATTTCTACAAGTCCAAGTCTTGTCAAATCCACCACTATAGTGGATACACTATCCTTATAAACAGCCTCTTTTAAAGTATTCATGAGTAGTTCATTGTTATGACTGTTCTTCATACTTATAAAATCCACTATGATAATACCGCTTATATTTCTAAGTCTAAGCTGTTTTGCTATCTCTCTTGCAGCCTCCTCATTTATGGCAAGTACCTTATCTTCCTTTACATTTCCCTTTATAGCCTTACCAGAATTTACATCAATAACTGTCATAGCCTCTGTGGGTTCTATGATAAGATATGCACCAGACTTTAGAAAAACCTTCTTATTAAGAGCTTTTTCAACAATTGTATCTAAACCATAAAAAGCTTTAAGGGATATCATCGGGTCACAATAAAACTTTGGTTCAGTGATGTTGTATGATTTACATTTTTCTATTACTTCTTCTATATCAGTTAATATTTCAATCTGATTTTCATTAGCACAATCAACCTCAGAATTATCTATAGAATTAGCTAACTCTGCATTTAATTTTGCAAATGTATCTATATCTGTTAGATATCCTGGCATCTTTTCGTACATACAGGAATAGCCTGTAGCATATTGAGATTTATATATAATCTCATCGAGTTTACATAATAAATTTATGGTTTCGTTATATAATACTTCCTCAGACACACCATTTGCCTTTGTACGTATAATTCCACCAAAAAATGTATCTTTAGATTTTTTATTGGCTTTAAAATCAGATACAGCTTTTCCGACTATAGCTTTTAGCCTATCTCGTTCAGAGGAATCACTTATCTTAGCAGATACACCAACCACATCATCCTGATGAACCAAAACATACTCTCCTGCCATAGAAAGCTTAGTTGTCACAGAAGGTTGTTTGGTCTTTATAGGCTCCTTGTTTATCTGAACTGTCAGCAAATCTCCAATTTTTAAGCTATTTCCCGTATATTCTTCTAAGGGATAATAACAGCTAAAGCCTTTTTCTATATCAACAAAGGCTGCATTTATGTTCTTTACTATATTGGATACTCTACCCACATAGATATTGCCAAGTATTGAGTCCTCTTCGTAACATCTAATCTCCGAAGGTTTACCATCTTCAAGCAAAAATCCCATCATTAAGTTGTTAATCTTTGTAAGAATATACTTTTTCATAATTTAAAACCTTTTTCCAGCTGCGGAAAGGGATTCTAGTGCCTCTTTCTCGCCCATATATGTCTCTAATCTGTGAACCATATAGTCATATCTATTGTATTTTACACCAGCCTTTTCGCAAAGGGCTGCGATAACAAGCTCTGGTTTTAGATTATAAGCACTACCTGATGCAAGTAGCATATATATACCATCATCTTTAATCTTAAGGTCATATATGGCTGGCTTTATGTCCGCCATCTCTTCCTTAGTCTTGGTTTTTCTCATAATCATAACACTGTCTTGTGCCATAAATTCATCTAGAGTTTTTTGCAAAATAGCTATATTATCAGCTTCACACTCTTCATTCTTATATATATAGTAGTCCGATGCTGAAACTATAGACATAGATGGCTTTGCACCCTCATCAAGAATTACTATATCTAAAACTTTAACACCTTCAGGAAGAGTGTCATTTAATCTCTTCATCATATCCTCTGTGGAAGTTACATTATCAAACTCACCGTCAAAGTATTCTCCCTCTGATGTCATGCCAAGAGGCATTGGTGCCGCAAAGGATATAATCTGATGAGGTGAAAATCCTTTTGAATATGATACTTCAAGCTTAGCTCGTCTTATAGCTTTCTGAAAAAGTCTCATAACATCAAGATGACCTATAAATCTAAGTACTCCGGTCTTGGTGTATTTAATTCTTAGCTTCAAAACAAACACCTCCTCCGTAAGTAGCAGCTCCACAGCCTGAACAATTCATTCGGCAGTTTGGAGTAACCACACCTTCCTTTGCCTTTTTCCATTCCATTTCTAAGAATTTACGGCTAACTCCTGCATCAAGGTGCTCCCAAGGGAATACCTCATCTATAGCACGCTCTCTAGAAGTATAAAATTCAACACTAACGCCATTTTGTGCAAAAACATCTTCATATTTACTCATATCAAAATACTCTGTCCAAGCATCAAATATAGCACCTTTTTTGTATACGTCATATATTGTCTTAGAAAGTCGTCTGTCACCTCTTGCAAATACTCCCTCAAGAAGAGAAATACCCTCATCGTGATAGGTAAACTTAAGACTCTTTTTATTCTTCTGCTTTCCAAAAGAATCCTTTACAAAATAGGCTCTTCTTGTAAATTCTTCTGGAAGAATCATAGGCGCCCACTGGAACGGTGTAAATGGCTTAGGTATAAAATATGATGCTGATGCATTTATCATAACTCTGCCATTTCTCTTTTCCTTCGGAACTGCATCAAAATACTCCTCAGATATCTTTTCTGCAAGGTCTGATATACCCTGTAAGTCCTCGTCAGTCTCAGTAGGAAGTCCCAGCATAAAATATAGCTTAACCTTATCCCAGCCACCAATAAAGGCCTGACGACTACCAGTCAAGATATCCTCCTCTGTAATTCCTTTATTGATAACATCTCGAAGTCTCTGTGTACCAGCTTCCGCAGCAAAGGTAAGTGAACTTTTACGGATATCCTGAACCTTGCTCATAACATCAAGAGAAAATGCATCAATTCTAAGGGATGGTAAGGAAACATTTACATGATCAGTGTCCTTAAGCTCAATAAGATAGTTGAGAAGCTCATCTAACTGTTCATAATCACTAGAGCTAAGGGAACTAAGAGAAATTTCCTCATATCCAGTGTTGTCAAGCATGGTTCTTGCATATTTCTTAAGCATTTCCACATCTTTTTGACGAGTTGGTCTGTATATCATACCTGCCTGACAGAATCTACAGCCTCTAATACAACCACGCATAATCTCAAGACAAACTCTATCCTGTGTAGCCTTTAGATAAGGTACAACCGGCGCCATAGGATAAGAAACCTTGTCAAAATCAGTTACAACCTGTCTCTTAATCTTTGCTGGAACATCCTCGTATATAGGCTTAATACTAGCCACTGTTCCATCTTCATTATATGTTACATCATAAAGAGATGGCACATATATTCCTGGCACATTTGAAGCTTTTCTAAGGAATTCTTCCTTTGACATATTACTGTTTTTGTATATCTTATATAAGTCAAGAAGCTCATCATAAGATGTTTCACCCTCACCGAGATAAAACATATCAAAGAAATCTGCCATTGGCTCTGGATTAACAGTACATGGACCACCACCAATAACTATTGGCATGCTCTTTGTTCTGTCCTTTGCATAAAGTGGCATACCTGATAAATCAAGTACCTGAAGAATATTGGTATAACACATCTCATACTGTATAGTTATTCCTAGAAAATCCATATCCATAACAGGGCTTTGAGTTTCCAGCGTGAATAGCTTTATATCTTCCTCTCTCATTATCTTATCAAGATCTGGCCAAGGGCTATAAACTCTCTCACAATATGTATCTTCTCTTCTATTGAACATATCGTATAATATCTGAATACCAAGATAAGACATACCTATTTCATAAACATCAGGAAAGCACATAGCAAATCTGATATCTATTTTAGATAAGTCTTTCTTTACCATATTTACTTCGTTTCCAATATATCTTGCTGGTTTTTCGATATTCATTAATATCTTTTCCGAAAGTGCAAGTCTACTCATATCAAGGTCTACCTTTCTATTTTATATTTACTATGGATAATACAATATAAGTATATATTTTTATCAAACACGCTCTCGCTCCGTTGCTCAAGTAGCGGTACTAAGCTCGAAAGTACCTCGCTAAGTACCGACATTCGCAAAGGGTTTGTAAAAACATATACTTATATCTGTATTATCTAATAGCAAAAAATAATATACACATCTAGTTCTTGAAGCTATGAATTGGAGCTGGTATACGTCCTCCACGATTAATAAAGGCATCACATGAGAATTTGTTTACTGGCATTATTGGTGCATATCCAAGTAATCCACCAAATTCTACTGTTTCACCAACTCCTTTTCCAATAACAGGGATAATACGTACAGCTGTTGTCTTCTGGTTAACCATACCAAGAGCCATCTCATCAGCGATTATACCTGAAATTGTTGTTGCCTTAGTATCGCCAGGAATGGCAATCATATCAAGTCCAACAGAACATACACAAGTCATTGCCTCAAGCTTTTCAAGAGTAAGAGCACCTGCAGTTACTGCATCTATCATTCTCTGATCCTCTGATACAGGTATAAATGCTCCTGAAAGACCACCAACATATGATGAAGCCATAACTCCACCCTTTTTAACCTGATCATTTAACATAGCAAGAGCTGCTGTTGTACCTGGTGCACCAGCATATTCAAGTCCAATCTCTTCTAATATCTCTCCTACACTATCTCCAACTGCTGGTGTTGGTGCAAGAGAAAGGTCAATAATTCCAAATGGTACTCCAAGTCTCTCTGATGCTTCCTTGGCAACAAGCTGACCAACTCTTGTAATCTTAAATGCTGTCTTTTTAATTGTTTCACAGAGAACCTCAAAATTCTCTCCTCTAACAGCCTCTATAGCTGCCTTTACAACACCTGGTCCACTTACACCTACATTTATGATTCTATCAGCTTCTGTTACACCATGGAACGCACCTGCCATAAATGGATTATCATCTGGAGCATTACAAAATACTACAAACTTAGCACATCCAATAGAATCCTTTTCCTTTGTGAGTTCTGCTGTCTCAACAATAATTTCACCTATAAGCTTAACAGCGTCCATATTGATACCAGTCTTAGTTGAACCAGTATTGATAGAACTACATACTCTATTAGTTTCTGCCAAAGCCTTTGGAATTGAACGAATAAGAAGCTCATCAGCCTTAGTCATACCCTTGCAAACAAGAGCTGAATAACCACCGATAAAGTTAACTCCACAAGTTGTAGCAGCTGCATCAAGCGTCTTAGCTATCTCTACAAAATCATCTGAGGATTTACATACTGAGCCACCGACAAGAGCAATAGGTGTTACTGATATTCTCTTATTAACGATAGGAATACCGTATTTTCTAGATATCTCTTCACCTGTTGACACAAGATTCTTAGCTGAGCTAGTAATCTTCTCGTATATTCTGTCACAAGTTTCCTGTAAAGTACCACCTACACAGTCTAAAAGACTAATACCCATAGTTATGGTTCTTACATCAAGATTCATCTTTTGTATCATTTCATTGGTTTCTATAACTTCATTAATACTTATCATAATGTCGCGCCTTTCTATGTATACTAAATATTAAAGTCTGTGCATCATATCAAAGATTTCCTGCTGCTGAGCCTTAATCTGTACTCCAATCTCCTTGCCAAGATCTGCAAGCTCATCAGCTATCATATTGTGATCCTTTGAAGCATTTCCAGCATCTACAACCATCATCATATTAAAATATCCATCAACTATTGTCTGAGCAATATCTAAAATATTGATATTGTTCTGTGAAAGATAAACACATACCTTTGCAATAATACCAACTCTGTCCTTACCTAAAACTGTAATAATTGTCTTTTTCATTGTAAAAATCCTCCTAATGTTTAACATATGTTTATAATGTAGAACGCTTAAATGCATTCCAAATGTCTTAAATTGATTATAGTTTGGCGATTAAATATATATTAACTCACCACATTCTGTTCTGCTGGCAACCTGTAGATTAAAATCCCTCACATCATTGGTAAATGGATTGCCCATAACCTCTGTCTTAACCGTTTCATACGCCAGTTCTGGAATATTGTTATCCTTGCTTAAATGCCCTAGCAACACAGCCTTTATATGTGGGTTAAGAATATCTAACAAAAGTCTTCCACTTCTCTCGTTTGATAAATGCCCTCGCTTACCTAATATTCGCTGTTTTGTATGATAAGGATATCTTCCCACCTGAAGCATTCTTATATCATGATTTGCCTCAAGCAATAAAGCATCTGAGTCCTTAAGCCCATCTACAAGATAATCATCGTAATCTCCAAGGTCTGTGGCTATAGATATCTTTTTATCTCCATTATATAGTGAATAACAAACTGGGTCAGCTGCATCATGCCATACCGAATGAGCTTCTACAGTTATATCACCTATACGAAATGGATTGTCAGGGTCTATAAAAGTGAACAAGGATTTATCAAAATCACCCAGCTCATTTTTTTCTTCTATGGCTTCACAGGTTTCTTCCGTTGCATATATAGGAATACCATAGCTTCTAGATATTATTCCTAAGCTTCTAATATGGTCAATATGCTCGTGAGTAATAAGCACACCATCTATATTCTTAAAATCAATCTCAGCCTTGGTTAAGCCCTCTTTTATTTTCTTTTTACTAATACCTACATCAACAAGAAGTGATGTGGTATCTGAACCAACAAAAATGCAGTTTCCACTACTTCCGCTGGCAATACTCATTAGTTTCATAATAATTCCTACCGTATCTTAATTATCTATATATCCAATTACGTCTGGACGCAATATCTTTTTCACTTTATAGTCCAAATAATCTGGCGACATCATATCCTTTAAGCGTTTCGCCTTATTAAACATATCATCGCCTATAAATTTATTCATAAATCTTATCAAATCAGGAGTTTCATAAGCCTTTAGCCTTATCTTATCTTCCATAAAATATAATTTAATTATTCTATCAGCAACCTCTTCTAAATAAACAATATGAATTTTCAGAAGTAATTTGCCATCTTCATCATATAAAATCTTGCC
This sequence comes from Lachnospiraceae bacterium, assembly GCA_017625815.1. Taxonomy (GTDB): domain Bacteria; phylum Bacillota; class Clostridia; order Lachnospirales; family Lachnospiraceae; genus Coprococcus_C. The sequence goes on from JAGAKD010000177.1 coordinate 7,315, forward strand.
AGAAACAGCTATAGGCATTTGTTTTCCATTTATGGTTATAACTTGGTAAATATATGGCTTGCTTCGTGAATAACCCATCTTAATAATGAAGTCTACATTACTATCCTTAACTTTTAAAACAAATTCATCATCAATAAGATTAATACTTAAAACCTCTATCCCAGTCAAATAATTAGAATATACTATTTGACTGCTTAATGGTAAAATACTTGAGGCATATTCAAGAAATCTATATTCATTTCCTAAATAAACATTAAGCTTTTCTTTTATATATCTTAGATTCTCATATCTGCATTTAAATATGTTTCTTATAGGATTAAGTAAATGATTAGCCTGTATTTTTGCTTTTTCATATCTGAAATTATCATCTTCTCTTGTAAATCTGCATAGTTTATCAACAGTTATTCCATCCGGAAAAAGCTCATGAGCAGAACCTATTGTTGCTATAACCATATCCCTATTAGGATTGATGTATATATTCTGACCAAAAACACCATTGGCAAGGTATGAACCATCATTAAGAAGCCATATGGAAAAACCATACCCAGCTATTAAAGACTTATCATTAATCCTTACCTGGCAAGAAAGCATATCATTAATCCAATCACTGCTTACAAGCTGTTTAGTCTTACCATTACAAGACCACTTACCCTTGCAAAGTATAAGCTGTCCTATCTTCAGCATATCTATAAGGGAAAGCTTCATACCCCAGCCACCCCGTTCAATGCCCATGGGACATTTGTCAAAGGTAATATCAGTTATATTCATAGGTTCTAATAAATATTTATTTATAAATTCCATAAAGCTCATGCCGCTAAGCTTAGTTATAGTTGCAACAAGCATATAGGTATTAAGGCTATTATAGTAAAATTCTTCACCAGGATTAAACTTTGTTTCACTGCTCATATAGGCCCTTCGCCAATCATAAGCAAAGTAGGAACTGGCTTCGTCAAAGTTTACGCCTGCAGTCATAGTTAGCAAGTGCTTTATAGTAACCTGCTTAAGGGCTTTTTTTATAAAAATCCTATTATTCTCAGGAAATATGGAATAAAGCTTTGTATCTAAAGAAATAAGCTTTTTTTCAACTGCAATGCCAACTCCCAAAGCAACTATTGTCTTAGATAATGAATAGGAAACATGTCTAAATTTATTACTATAGGGTTTAGCATAGTATTCTTTTACTAGCTTGCCCTCATATAAAATGGCTAGACCGGACAGGGATGTTTCCGAATCAATAAAAAGACTATTAACAAGTTGGTCTAAGGCTTCTATATTGATAGATGGTTTTTTATCGAATACAAAATCCTGAGAAATCCTAGCAGGAATAAATTCTGATACATCATTACCATGATATACAGGAAGGGACTCCTGTTCCCCAGTATAAGCCTTATATAATGTATTAAGAAATTTTAATGTAAGTGAGACATCACCCATAGCTACTTCCTTGCAAAAGTCATATTTTCAATAAGATTACTCTTAAAAAATTCATCATTTGCAAGTTCAAGCACTTCTATATCATAGGTATCAATCTCTAATGGTATGTTGATTTCATTTAGTATTCTACAAGCACCTTTCAATGATGTATTACCCAAAGTATGTATCTTATCAATAAAAACCTCTGGTAATAATCCAATATTCACAGCACTCTCATTGTTTAAATAAAATCCAAATCCACCTGCAATATATACTTGCTCAACATCTTCGAGCTTAAGACCACTATGGTTTATTAAAGAAAGAATACCTGTATATATAGCTGATTTAGCAGATAATATCTGTTCTATAATATCTTTGGTAATGTGAACTTTCATAATGTCTATACCAGTATCTAGATACTGTTCTTGTAATGTACCATTTCTATCAATCTTTCCTGCGTTAATTCCCATAGATATGGCATCTATAGTGGAACAACCGTATACCTGTTGTTTTCTAGTACATCCCTCAAAGGCTGGTCCACAGGCTGTTGAAGTTGCTGTGTAAATGCCGTTATTACACAATACAATCTCACCATTAGTTCCCATATCGACGAATAAGGACACTCCATTATCAGAAAATACATATTCTTCATTATGTTTTAGAAAATACATACCTGATAATATATCTCCGCCAATAAAAGCACTAGCACAACCAAAGAAAATAACCTTTGTATCCGCACTAAACATATCATCAAATAACGCATCTGCTTCTAAAAAAACGCTTTCTTTTGATGGTGTTTTAAATGGTGCAATGCCAAGAGTAGTAATATCATAGGAAAGTAATATACTATTCATAGTTGTATTACCTGATATACATATGATATCCACTTCATAAGCCTTATATCCTGCCTCATCTAACATATTTTGAAAATTTCTCTTCAAATCTGTAATAGCCATGTCTCTCATAATAGCAAGATAGGACTTATCTCTAGCCACAGTATATATTCTATTTATGACGTCACTACCATATAAAGCTTGTCTATTTTGAAATGATACAGATGATAATATATATCCTCTATTATCAACTAAACAAATCTCTATATTAGTAGTTCCTAAATCCACTGCAAATCTAACTTTATTCATTAAAATATCGCCTTAGGCTTCTTCTCTATAGGTCTATAGCCTTTATCATTTAATACTTCAAGTATTTGTTCCTTATGCTCAGGACCAAATGCTTCAATAGTTATAACAAGCTCAACAGCTGAGTTACGGTTAATAGTTACGAACTGGTTATGCTCAAGCTTTATTATGTTACCGCTCTGTTCAGCAATAAGACCAGCCACATTCTGAAGCTCACCTGGCTTATCTGGAAGAAGAATTGATACTGTAAATATTCTACTTCTTGCAATAAGTCCATGCTGTACTACAGATGAGAAGGTAATAACGTCCATGTTACCACCACTTAATATACTAACAACCTTTTCTCCCTTTGGTTCAAGGTGCTTAAGTGCAGCTACTGTAAGAAGTCCACTGTTTTCAACTAACATCTTGTGATTCTCAAGCATATCAAGGAAAGCTACTATAAGTTCACTATCTTCAACTGTTATAATATCATCAAGATTATCCATAAGATATGGGAATATCTTAGAACCTGGTGTCTTAACAGCTGTACCATCTGCTATAGTGTCTACTGCTGGCAATGTAGTAACCTCATTATTTGCGAAAGACTCCTTAAGACAAGCCGCACCAGCTGGCTCAACACCTATAACTTTGATATGTGGATTAAGCATTTTAGCTAATGTAGAAACACCTGTGGCAAGTCCACCACCACCTACAGGTACTAATATAGTGTCTACAAATGGTAAATCCTTAATAATCTCCATTGCAACTGTACTCTGTCCTGTTGCAACATCTAAATCATCAAAAGGATGAATAAATGTATATCCCTGCTCCTCAGCAAGCTTTAAAGCATGCTGACATGCCTCGTCATATACATCTCCATATAAAACAACCTCGGCACCATATGCTTTAGTTCTATTTACCTTAATGAGTGGTGTAGAGGTAGGCATTACAATAACCGCCTTAACACCATATGCTCTTGCAGCATATGCCACACCCTGAGCATGGTTACCTGCAGACGCAGTAATAAGACCTTTTTGTCTATCTTCTTCTGAAAGTGTACTAATCTTATAGTAAGCTCCTCTTATCTTATAGGCGCCTGTGAGCTGCATATTCTCAGGCTTAAGATACACCTTGTTACCACATGTATTTGAAAAGAATTCACTCTCAATTAATGTAGTTGGATGAACTACCTTCTGTACAACCTCATAGGCTTCTTCAAATTTTTCAATAGTTAACATAATTTATCTCCTTATGCCTTTTTTTCTAGGTCAAAGTAATCCTAAACATCAAACAAATCATCGTCTGGCTGGATTTTCTCTATATCTGTATCAATAATCATCTCTATGTCAGACTTTACATCAAAGTCGGCAAAAAGTGCTGTAACATAGTTACTTGGATTGAACTTCTGAAGATCTTCTATCTTCTCTCCAATACCAATATATTTTACTGGAACATTAAGCTCTGACTGTATAGCAATTGCAATTCCGCCCTTTGCTGTACCATCAAGCTTTGTAATAATAATTCCATTAATCTCTGTAACTGAGCTAAACTGTCTCGCCTGCTCTAATGCGTTCTGACCTGTAGTACCATCTAATACAATAAGAGATTCAACATTTGCCTCTGGATATTCCTTTGAGATAATTCTTCTCATCTTAGCAAGCTCATCCATAAGATTTTTCTTATTGTGAAGTCTACCAGCTGTATCAATTAATAATATGTCTGTATTTCTTGCCTTGGCAGCAGCTACTGCATCATATACCACCGCTGATGGGTCCGCGCCTTCATTTTGAGCGATAATTTCAACACCTGCTCTATTAGACCATGTCTTTAACTGATCAATGGCAGCAGCTCTAAATGTATCTGCAGCAGCCATAAGAACCTTTTTACCCTGCTTCTTATACTGAGCAGCCAGCTTACCAATAGATGTAGTTTTACCAACACCGTTAACACCTATAACAAGAACAACTGTCTTTTTATCTTCAAAATCATAAGCTGATTCATCTACAGACATCTGGTCTCTAATAATATTTACTACTAAATCCTTGCATGCATCAGCTTCTTTAAGCTTTAATTCCTTTACTTTATCCTTTAGGTCATCAATAATCTTCTCTGTTGTCTCAAGCCCTAAATCTGACATAACAAGAGTTTCTTCAAGATTATCATAGAAATCATCATCAATCTCTGAAGCCTTAAATATATTTGCAAAATTCTCTGCAATGTTATTTCTTGTCTTAGAAAGACCTTCTTTTAATCGTTTGAAAAATCCTTTTTTCTCTTTAACTTCCTCTGACATACCAATACCTCCTTTAGTCATCTAATTCCCCTTCTATCATATTAACAGACACAAGGGTTGATACACCTTTCTCCTGCATTGTAATACCATAGAGTATATCAGCCGCCTCCATAGTACCCTTTCTATGAGTAATAACAATAAACTGAGTATCCTTTGTAAGTTTATTAAGATACTTGGCAAATCTCTTAACATTAGAGTCATCAAGAGCAGCTTCAATCTCATCCAAGAGACAGAATGGTGATGGTTTTAAGCTCTGTATAGCAAAAAGTAATGCTATAGCTGTCAAACTCTTCTCTCCACCAGAAAGCTGCATCATATTCTGAAGCTTCTTTCCAGGAGGCTGTGCATTGATTTTAATACCAGTCTCCAATATGTCCTCATCATCAACAAGCTCAAGGTCTGCTTTACCGCCACCAAAAAGCTCCTTAAATACCTGAGAAAACATAATTCTAATTTCCTTAAACTTCTCAGCAAACTGTTCTCTCATTTGTCTATCCAACTCACTGATAATACCTAAAAGATTAGCTTCAGCCTTAGTAATATCATCATGCTGTCCCTTTAAGAACTCATATCTTTCTGATACGTTCTTATAATCCTCTATAGCATTAACATTTACATCACCAAGTTGTTTAATTTTACCCTTAACAGCGCTTATCTCACGCTTAAGAGATGAAATATCAGTGAAATTCTCATCCTTAAAGCTAATAGCTGAATTATAAGTAAGCTCATACTCTTCCCACATATAATTAGTAAGACTCTCACATTGCTCAGAAAGCTTTTCAATAGACGCATTAATCTTAAAGGCTGACTTATCCAAACCATTAATTTGTTCAGATAAAGCCTCTCTCTTGCTAAAGAATTCCTTATGGCTATCATTTAAAGCATTCTTTTCTTGATTACACTCTACAAGTTTTTGTTCCTTTATAGAGATAATTCTATTATTTTCCTCTAAAAGCTCTCGCATGCTATTAATCTTTTCAGATAACTCAAGAGATTCCTTGCTTCCATTGTTAAGTTTAAGCTTAAGAGTTTCAAGACTCTCTTTAGCTGCCTGCTCATCTCCACGAACACGCTTGATATTCTGCATAGCGAACTCATATTGTTGCTTAACAGAATTAAAATCAACGTTTAATCTTGTTATTTCTTCTGCTGATTTTTCTAATTCAGCTTTATCAACAACAATTTGTTTTTCAAGCTCTTCAATTTTCTTTTCAAGCTCTTTTACAGCTTCTTCCTGCTTTTTATTGCTAGTGAAAAGTTCTTCCTTATTAGCATTAATATCGTTGATTTGATTAGCTAACTCATTATTCTCTCTAGTGATACTAGCAAATGCTTTTTCTATCTCTTCAAGTCTTTTTTCTGCCTGTTCAAGGTTAAGAGAATATGTATTTTTCTTAATAATTTCTTGCTGTCTATTATTGATAGCCTCTTCTTTTTGCTTTTTTAATTCCTCTTTTTCATCTGCAAGCTTAGAAGAAAGCTCCTCTAATGAAACAAGCTTTTTCTTTAATGCTTCAATCTGTTCATCAATTTCGTCTAACTCACGTTTTCTACCAAGTAGATTAGATGAATTCTTGAAAGCACCACCTGTCATAGAACCTCCTGGATTTATAAGCTCACCCTCGAGGGTTACTATTCTAAGAGATTGTTTATATTTTCTTGATAATTTGATTGCGTTATCAATATTATCAACTACAACAATTCTACCAAGGAGATATGACACAATCTTAGTGTACTTAGAATCACTCTTAACCAAATTAGATGCGACACCACAAACTCCATCTTCCTTAGTGACGTCACTGCCAACTGTTCCTCTATCAACAATAGAGCTTATTGGTAAAAATGTTGCTCTACCAAACTTGTTTTGCTTCAAATATTCAATTAAACTCTTAGCTGTACTATCATCCTCAGTTACAATATTCTGAATACTTCCACCTAAGGCTGTCTCAATTGCAGTTTCATACTGCTTGTCAACATCAATAATATCTGCAACAACACCAATAATCTTTGGATTGTTAGCCTTTTTTTCCATAACACGCTTGATGCTATTGCCATAACCGTCATATCGCTCAGTAAGGTTTCTTAAGGCTTCCTTTTTTGACTTCAAGCTAATAATCTGATTGTTTGATGTTACTATTCCTTCGTCTGTTTCCTGCTTCTTAGCATTATTTTCATCTAACTTACTCTGAATACTAGAGATATTATTATCGAGTTCACTTAATATATCATTAATTTTAGCAAGTGCCTCTGAAAGATTGTTCTTTTCTAGCTTGCTTTTTTCTTCCTCGCTTTTATTCTCAAGGAAACGCTGGTTAAGCTCTGTCTTTCTAAGATTTATATTCTCAAGCATGGTATCATACCTACCAACCTTAGCCTTGAGAGTACCACCTTCATTAAGAAATTCGATTATTTCACTCTTTGAACTCTCTATTTCATTTTCTTCATCAGAGATTTTTTGCTTCAACTCTTCATTTCTTGTAGTTGCAGCATCTAAAACCTCATCAGCGCTGTCAAGCTTCTCATC
>JAGAKD010000178.1 GCA_017625815.1 Lachnospiraceae bacterium
CCAAAATGACATGGAGCAATTAATTCAAAACTTTTACCCATCCTAAGTACCTTTCCAAAATTAAGCCTACTACGGCATTTTACTATCCTTACATTTTATATTTTACCCATCACTATGTCAACTGATAATAAAGAAAAAAGACTGCACAAAAATGGCAGTCTTTACAATCTTATTCTAGATTTTCTACATATGTAGATAATGGTTCTACTAAAATTTCTCCCTCCTCATTTTCCTCTTCACAGCATTCCACTGTACTTTCCTCCTCTTGTACAACTTCCTCTGATTCAACACTCTCTATAGTATCAATATTTTCTTCCACTTCTTCTACATTCTCCTCCACTATCAAAACTTCTTCAGATTGAGTACTCTTGGAATCCTTTTTATCTTCCGTTAGAACAAATATCATTACTATAGCTAACACATTTACAAGTAAAATACCTACTATTTTTGCTATTGATGTTTTTTTCATATTATCATCCCTCACTTTCTAATTTTTCTTTCCTGCAAGCAGAGCCGCATAAAAATGTCCATTTTCAGGATTTTCATAAATGTAAACTCCCACGTATTTATAATTTTTATTTGTCATATTTCTATAATGTCCAGCACTTCTTCTCCAAGCCTCATAAAAACTTTCCGCTGACTTACGTCCCCATACAAGATTTTCACCTGCGCTACCTGGTCTAAAGCCAGTCTCAGAAAAAACTGTATACCAGGTTTGTCCATTTGGTCGAGTATGAGAATAAGATATTGTAATTTCCTGTGCTCTGATTGCTGTTGCCTGCAAATACCTAGAATCCACTATACATGGCTCATATCCAAGACGAACTCTCTCTTCATTCATCAACTCCATAACCCCATATGCCATCATATGAGCTTCATATGTATTACCCGCCTGTGGTCTTCCATCAAGTTTGATTAACTCTTCATCGGTAAGCTCTACTTCTGGCTCTTCAGTTGTTGGTTCCTCGGTTGTTGGCTCTTCAGTTGTTGGTTCCTCGGTTACTGGTGCCTCAGTTGTTGGTTCCTCGGTTACTGGTGCCTCAGTTGTTGGTTCCTCGGTTGTTGGTTCCTCGGTTACTGGCGCCTCAGTTGTTGGTTCCTCGGTCGCTGGCGCCTCGGTTGTTGGTTCCTCGGTTGTTGGTTCCTCGGTCACTGGAGTTTCATCTTTAGGTTCTTTATAAGGAACTGTAAATGTAAAGACCTCACTGTAATCACTGTAATGCTCAACTCCAATAGCTTCATAATCATAATGAGATATCATCTTAAAGTAATAAGTCTCTCCCTCTTCAAGATGAATTCCACTTATAGGTGTGTTAGGAGTTCCTGCTCCATTTTGATATACCTTTTCAAAATTTACTCCATCTGTACTCATATAAAAGTAATGTCTGGTCATATAAGATGGAGCATTATGCCACAAAATACATATTTCTACTCCATCACCTCTTATCCCACATTTAGCATTTGTTATCTCTGGAGTCATAATTTTTTCATTTCTGAGGGTAATTGGCTCAGACATTTTAGATTCTGTAACAAATTTCAAATCCTCGTGTAATACAGCACTTACCTGATATGTATAGGTAGTATCTGGTTCCAAATAAATTCCCTTCTTGGTTGATGACGTTTTTTTTTCCTGTGTATTACCATTCTCATCTGTATAACATATTCTATATGAACTTGCTCCCTCGACAGCATCCCAGCTCACAACTACTCTAAAGGGATTACTTTGTTTTACAGTTACATTGGTTGGGGTAGCCAACTCAATATTCGTCTCTTCCGCCTGAACAACCTTTGCCGGATTGCCAAAAATTGTTGGAAATGCACCTGCATTTGTCAGTGTAGTTACGCTCATTACAGCAAACATGAATCTTGCCAAACCTCTTTTTACCTTAATTCTTTTACTTTCCTTTTTAATATTTTTTTTCATAATATTCTCCTTCCTTTTGCTCTTTTCTATATGTTTTTTGTTCCTTACACCTACTAGACGGCATAGGTTTTAAAAAAGTTTTATATTTTTTCAAAAAAGTTCAAAAAATAAAAGGTCATATTTCTAAGACATTTTTCTTAGAAATATGACCTTTTATTTCTTTAATAACATCTATTCTTATTGAATAAGTATGTTTTTGTAGGTAACTTCTCCATAATTGCCACCATCTACACCATGTATAATGTTACACAAAAGTTCATTTTCATTTTCGTAGGTTATAAGATTTTCTATATCCCACCTCACACTACCATCTATATCACAAATAATCCCTATCTCTGCCATAAAATCTTCTTCTGTTATATTTTCTGCATCAGCATAATCCTCTGGCAAATAATAACCAATGCCATTTTCCGGGCCATATAACTGACGTGGTTCAGTACGCTCTCCATCTTCGTATACGAATCCCCAGTACAAAAGATCCTCATCTACTCCTGGTCCATTTTCTAATGTTCTCGCAATTTGAAGCTCATTGCCATTATATTCGAAAATGAGAAACTCCTTACTCATCTCTCTTGCCCAAGGATACATAATATAATTTACTAAATAGATTTTATTATTCGCCTCAACCTTCCACATGATACTGGATTTACCTGGATACCTAGATATATCGAATACCTCTTCTGTTTCCAAATAATCAAATAAAACCACCTGTCCATTATCTATGGAATAAAGTTCTTTATACTCTACATATGTTCTTGAATCCTCAGTTCCCCCGGATACATAATTATTCTTATTGTAATATCTACATACAAATAAATCTAATACACCATCACCATTGTAATCGTCTATATCCGAACAATAGATACCATCTAATATAACATTGTTAAGTATTTCATTATTATACTCCGGCATCAAACCATACTGTGCTACCAAAGTATCCTGAAAATATGCTTTAAGCAATTCTATTTCATAGGAATTATCTTCAGTTACTTCGTTAGGATTTTCATCTGTATTTTCTACTGTTTCTCTAACCCCTGTAAACCAAAGCGATACATCTTCCCCTGAATCTCTTCCTCCACACTGCATTTCAAACAACACTACATTATCATTTGAAAAAGATGATACATCATTATTCTCACATATAACCGAAATACCTAAATCCCCATAAAACTCTTCCAAGGTCTTATGCTCATATCCCTCATATTGAACAAATGCATCTTTTAACCTGTACTCAGATGCAATCTCTCCACTCTCATAGTCATAAAGAGAATAGTATCCTGCATCTTCGCCTTGATTTACACAATCAGCACTCTTAACCAGCTCAAAGTTATCTGTTCCATATGTATATACTCGATGATATGAATCTCTCCATTCGCCTCCTGTCATATATTCAAACAAATAAATCCTACCGTCTACTGATATTTTCCATAATTTTCTATCTTCTCGGTATAGCGATACTATAGCACCAATATTTGGAACATAATATCCTACCGGTACTGACAAAGATACAAGATAACATTCCTCAACTAAATCACTCTTTAACACAACCTGATTTTCTTCAACTGTATAAAGAACCTGATGTTTGTTATATGTCCTAAAACCTATCGAAGACTCATCACCTTCCTCTATCTCAGTAAGCTCATTGTACATAACATACAAATCTAATACACCATCCTGATTGTAGTCATCTATATCCGAACAAAATATTCCCGAAATACAAGCCTCCCCCTGAGTATTAGCCTGATATTCTGGCATCAAACCATACTCTGGCACCAAGGTATCCTGATAATATGTTACTAGAAGCTCCCTTTCATCTATAACTACCTCAGTAGTAGCTTCAGTAGTTTCCTCTGTAATAATCTGCGTAGACTCTGTTATTTCCTCTGTAACCTGCTCTGTACTAGGGGTATCATCTTTATCTTTTACATGCTTATTTATAGCTATCGCACCTACTGCAACCACTGCCACAGAACCTAAGACTACGGCAATCTTTCCCCCCAATGTACCAAGAAAGCCTCTCGCCACCTTTGTTCCAGTATCTACTGTAGCCTGTGCAATCCCTGTGGCCGCAGTTTCTGCAGTTTGAGCCATCCATCCGTTAACTGTAGCGGCACCCCAATATGCATCTGATGAAGCCGCAACGCCTCTCTCCATACGAAGTAAGTATAAGAGCAATGGAAGTGGTGCCACGCTGTATAACTGATAACCCTTCTTTTTGAGCGCTTCTCCCTGTGCCTCTATATTTTTTCTGGCATAATTTAGTCTGGACTTAACTGTATTTTCTGAGATTTGCATATCTTCTGCAATCTCCTTGATACTGAGCCCCTGTAGATGAAACATAACAAGACATGCCTTCTGTTCTTCCGAAAGATTATTTAACATCTCATGAACTAATTCCACAGTTTCCTTTTGTGTATAAACTTCCTCCGGTCTAAATGCTATGGATTCATCCTCCCATTCGTATTCAACAGTTTCTCCATCTCCATCTACTTGCTCAAACTCAGAAAATGATACTTCTCTTCTATAATTGCTATCACCATTATCCCCTTTTCTCTTTCCGTGCTGTGAGCGCCATACATCTATAGCCATATTGGTAGCCAATCTGTTGAACCACGCAGGAAACTTCTCCGGGTTCTCAAGAGTATGTAACTTGTCCACCATTTTTATATATGCGTTTTGTAATACATCTTCTGCATCAAATTCATTTCCAAGAATTTTTGCAATATCCCATTTATTCACATTATATGTAGAATAATACAAATATTCATATCCTCTGTTATCCCCTGCCATAAACATTTCTATGGCTTTTGTATACGTCATATCCATATTTTTCTCCTTTTTTTAATACTGTTCAAAATAATTTTTAATACATTTATATATATAATTGGCTCTATCAACAAAAATCGGTTCAATCAACCCATCCGATGCCATTAAGTTTATCATTGCATTGTATCGCTCCTTTAAATCACTTGGAGTTACCTGACCAATATTCTGGTATCCAAAAAAATACAACCCCTCCTGAAAAGTTGGTGGATTTTTATCTACTACCAAATCCGCAAAACCATACATTATATACGGATTCTTCTTCTCATTAATAAGTAATATCAACGCCCTCTTAAAATCTGCATATTGATTTGTGAGATAATTATTTTCAATCTTGTTTTTTGAATACAACCATTGTCTACCCTTCATTGGCACTTGCTGCACATAGGGTTTTTCAAAGTTTTTAATCCATATGTACAAATCAGCAGAAACTTTCTTTCTCGGAAGGGTAGACATTATTGTACTTGTACCTTCTGTCTGTTCCTTAATATCTATAATCTGTTCTTTTTCCATTTCAGTTATAGTTAACTCAGGCAAATAATATGACGTTATATCTGCTATGGAAAATATCTCGTTTGATATCCTTATCAATCTATTGTTCACATCAAGCTCAATACCTTTCATAGAATGTGTTGGAATGAAACGCTCCTTATAATTTGTATCAATCCAAGTTCTATAATTTAATGCTTCCTGATATAATTGCGGATGTAACATATTGTTTCTTGTTAATAAGTAAGAAAATACCTTTCCTATACGCAACATACATCGATTACACAATAGTTGTTCATTACTTAATGCTGATGGCTTTAACATTATCATTTTCTTGTTACATATACTACAACGTGTTTCCAAAGTACTTCCTCCTACACAGAAAAGTTACGCAAATTTTCTACATTGTAATTTCTCATATTTGCTACTTGTTCCTTAAATCGTCTATTATATTTAGTTAACTGATACGCGTCTATCAATTCATTCTCTGCAAGCATATCACTAACTGTCCTTGAATAATCCGAGATACCTTCGATGTTTTTCTCCTCAGTTGAAGAATTATTGTGTAAAAGCGTCCAAAAGAAGGATTCAATTTTCATAATATTTTTTATCTGAAATGTATTAAGTTTTAAATCCAATCCCCAATCCGACATATTCTCTGTCATACAATACCAAGAATGAAAAAACTTTATTTCCGGTTCTCGCAAGTACATTACTATAATCCTATCTACCACTTGACCTCTGGTTTTTTTATTAACATCTTCAGTGGTTGGGGTAAAACTTTTTATATCAATTTTGGTATACTCATCATAACCCTCATAATAGTTATATGAATAGTTATATGAAGTTATATCTTGTATATCCATAAAGACAATATTTTCTTTTGATAAAATTAACGTCTTATCATTAAGCTCCTCATAACCAAAGTAAAACAATCCGTTTGTGTAATCCACATGAAGCCCATAAATATTTACATCTTCCTTAAAAATAGGTCTGTAATTTCTTTGAGCATAATCAAAGTATTCAAAATACTTATTTATCTCAATTCTATTCCATTTTTGTTTATATTCTTGGTCAATAGCATACATCTTGTCCCAACAATTTAAACAATATTGTGTATTTCTATCTATTTGAATTGTTTTATTCAACCCACAATCCATACCACAATATCCACATAATCTGTTCATACTTTTGCCCCTTGTATGTTAAAATATTTTTTTCATGCTCTTCCTTACGCTTTCAATCAAATCTCTTTCCTTATAATTTTCACTTGTGAAGCGTTTTACCTGATTCCAAACGATATAATATATAAACAAAATCAACATTAGTGTCATTATTATTAGTGACACATTCAATAATGCAAACGAAACCGCCATATCAGCCAGCACCATATTTAAAAGATTTCCTATTGCGTTTTTAGAAAATGCATTTATAGCTACTAAAGATAAAATTCCGACCGCCAAAAAAACAAAGCATTCTTCTGGTCCATCGTAAATTATAAAAAACATATAAAGAGCAACATAGGATATAATTTTCATACCTACTTTGTATTCTGTGTTTTGATGTTTATATATGCGTATGTATGGAACTATTCCATAAATGGAAATCAGTAAAACTATTGGCAAAACAATCATATAAATCGTATCATATTCATCTTTATATCTCATAAATGTATACACAAGATTTACAACAGAAGTTATAATTGCCAAAACAAAAAGCTTATCCAATATAAATCTAATAATTTTTGTTATAATTCCACCCTGGCTGGTATTAGGCACATTATTTACATAAGATGTCGGTATGCCATTATTCATACCATATGTAAAATCCATACCATTATTTAATCTGTTCATATAATCTGAATTCATATATCCCGCATTATACTGAGGTGGTACAGTGTTATCATACATATTTGTACCCTGATTGTAATTTCCTTGATTATAGTATGATTGATTGTAGTTTACTTGATTGTAGTTTACTTGATTATAATTCATCTGATTATTATCCATAATTGCTCCTCCTATACCACTAATTTACTTCCTACAAACATATATAACATATTGATTCTGTCTGCTATATACTCGTCAATCTGACCTGTTTCAGCCATTAAAGAAATCAATTTCCTGTAGCGTGAATACAAATCATTTCTACTCACTTCATATATATCGCTATAACCGAATACATATAAGGCTTCCTGAAAATTAGGCGGCTCGTTTTTTACCACCATATCCTTTAAACCACTTATTATGTATGGATTTTTCATGGCATTTAGTGCTGTAGAAATCGCTCTTTTAAGGTCCCGTAATTCATAAGAATTAGATACCATCTCCACACCACCTTTATTATAAATCCATCTGCTTGCATACTCTGTATATTCATAAACATACGGCTGCCCAAAATCCTTTATCCATATCTTTCCTTTAAATAGATGTGCTTCACATTCGCCTTCTTTATGGGCATATTTTATTCCTTCATATTTGATTTCATTTGTAGGAATATCGCATTTTGTAATATCAGCTATAGGCAGTATATTTCCTTCTATCCGCATTAATGCATTATTAAAATCCAACTCTATCTTCTTGTATGAATTAGTTGCATTAAAAATATTTCCATACATTTGATTATTCTGATTTTTGTAATTTAATGTTGCAATATATGACTCCTTTGAATAAACACCATTGTGTTGAAGAAGTTTGACAAAACCTTTCCCTAAATTATTCTCACAACCACCACAAATCATTTTGTTATCGATTGTAGTCCCCCAGGTGAGTTTTATCACACTACTCTTACCACATATTTCACAACAAATTCCTGTACTCATATCTATTTCACCCTTGAATCAATTATTATATATTACTTACTCTATCACTATTAAGTTTCAATAGCTTCCCTATGTCCAATATTCCGCACTCGTCGATTATGTCATTTATATTATCAACATAACTTTTTGACTTGTCCGAAGTTCTTATTTCAAATCTGGGGTATGGATAATCATTAAAAATTTCCTTAATGTCATAATCAACCACACCATCATAATTTTTTTGATATGATAATCCTTCCAAAAAAGATGAATTAAAATGTTGAACAAGTCTTAGCTTTGGTTCAATTGTTTCCACAACTAATTTTTCTAATATTACGGTCTGCGAAGGCATATCTGTATAAAATGTACTACTTGTGCCATCATCATAATAGTGAGTTTCACATTCCCTATATGCAGCTTTATAATCACATCGTCTTATTATAAAACTTTCATTTACATTGTTTATAGACAAAATCAACGTATAATCAGTAATCGCAATATTGTTTTTTTTATGAGCAAAATAAAATAATCCATGATTTAAATCACATACAATATCACCTTCATTATATTCTAAATTGAATATTGGTCTGTAATTTTCCTGTGCGAACTTATGATAATGCAAATATTCATTTGCCTCAAATCTATTCCATTTACACTCAAAATACTCTTTTACAATTCGTGCTTTTTTACTACATGTATGGCAATATGTGGTTCCATCACTAATTGTGGTATACCCTATTTTGCATGTGTTTCCACAAAAATAACACTTCTTTTCCATATATGAATTTCCTTTCAAGGTTTTCTTCAAATTCATAATAGATAGCTTACGCCTAATCTCTATTATTTAGTAGATACTTTATCCATGTATATGCTAAACCATAAATTATCAAAAGAATAAATATTCTCATTCCAAGGGATTCACCACTTGTTAAAAATATAGGACATATAAAACAACCAACCCCAATTCCTATAACCTTAAATGGATTATCATTAAATGCCTTTTTTATTTTAGTTGCCATAGGCGATGTCTTAATTTTACTCAACATATCCATACCAGCTTCATTGCTAATATTATTTTGCATTATAAAATTATTTTCTTCCCCATTTACATTGTTCATTGAGGAAAAAGAAAAAGCATCATTCTGCGGATTTACAGGAGTTTGTGCACCTGTCTGGTATGGATTCATAGGTGTTCCTTGCTGATATGGATTCATTGGTGCACCCTGCTGGTATGGATTCATTGGTGCACCCTGCTGGTATGGGTTCATCGGTGCTCCTTGCTGATATGGGTTCATTGGTGTTCCTGTCTGATATGGGTTCATTGGTGTTCCTGTCTGATATGGGTTCATATTGCCCTGGTTGTAATTTTCATTCATAATTCTCTCTCCTTTTTTGTCAAAAAAGTACACAAAAACTAGCAATTAGATAATTACCAATTTTTGTGTACTTTTATATAAGTATAGTGCATTAATTAGCTGTATGTATATATATGAGTCTGTAAACATTTTAATAGTATTCATACCAAACATGCAACCTCTTACCTATAATAGTTATCTTTTTTCCATAATAAATTTTTTGGTAATTATTGTCAATATTTTATAAATTAAATTGCTCTTATATTCTCAATTATTTTGTTATATATCCTGCCCTTTTCCTCCTCTGTTGCTTCATATTTTTTTCTATCCATTTTTAATATGGTAATGAACCATTGAAAGAAACCCATCTTTTCTTCTTTCATAAACATCACTCCTTCATTAACTGTTTCTATAGCAAAGACCTAAGAAGCTTCCTAGTATTGCACCCGCACCAGCTACAACTGCACCTCCAACTGCCGCTGTCTTTGCTACATCCTGCTGTTCCTCCATCATTGCAAGCTGGGTTGCCTCCATGCTTAAGCGGTGGAGTTCCTCGTCTGCACGCATATATGCTTGATTAAGGTCTTGAACTCTTCCTGCTTTTGCAAGATCAAGCATATAAGACATAATATATGAGGATCTATATGCTTCCTGCACATATCCGAAACATCTTCCTACATTTATATCTAACTGGGCTTTTTGTTCCTTCCACATATTCATTTTTTCATTTGATTCCTGACACTTAATCATAGCTTTTTGCTCTTCTATCGGCTTAATCTTTGATTTTGCAAAAACTGCTACCCCCGCAACACCTGCTGCTATCAACATCTTCGCAAACTCTGTTCCACTCACTAATGAGAATGCAAATAATGGTGCACCTACAATAATCCATCTCCACTTATTAGTAATCTTCTTTAACTTGTTCTGAATTGCCTCATCTTTTTCCTTTGCCTCATTGTACTGTGAACAAAACTCCTCATAATAAGTAAACGTCTTTACGCACTCCTCTAAAAAAGATACTAACTCTTGATTTACCTGCATTCCCATATACTGATTATTCATATAATTCATGTTATTTACACCGTTAAAATATACTACATTGTTCATACCATATCCTCCATTCATGTTTGTTGTGTTGTTCATATTTACTGCTGTGTTCATTATAATTTCCTCCTTTTAGGTTCTATTTTTTATTTGTTTTTTGTTCCTTACACCTACTAGACGGAGCAAGTTTTAAAAAAGTTTTATATTTTTTTAATTTTTTTGAAAAATTTTTTTAAATAAAAAAAGAGACTGACAAATGTCAGTCTCCCTTGGTAGAAACTTTGGTTAGTGCGCCTCTATATTCCTTTAGGCCTCCTACTGTATTGATAACTCGATATCCTTTCTCGGATAAGAGTTTTGCCGCAAGGGCACTTTTGCCC
>JAGAKD010000179.1 GCA_017625815.1 Lachnospiraceae bacterium
CGATTTTTTTTCATATTCTCAACTTGTCGAACCCAAGCCGGAATTGTATCTTCAATGTTCGCTGTGAATGAAGTAATTACCTCTTTTTCTTCAGCTTCTTCTTCTAATAAAGAGAAATTGACTTTCTTGCGGAACGCAATTACAGATAATTCTTTTTCAATCTCATCAACAGTTAAAGATGCGGCTTGTTCTCGAACAGGATTTACATCTTCTTCATCTAACATATAGAATTTTGCGAACATTTCATTTTTTGCTTTAGTGTCAATTTCTTCTTTCATCGCACGTAAAGCAACTAATTCTTCTGTAGCTAAAGCATATTGAGCTTTTAATTCTTCTAATGCTTTTGTTGCTTCATAGAATAAAGCACGCAGCTCTTGCACTTCAGATTGAACATCATCTTCAGACGCTACTTCTTCCTCTGAGACTTCTTCTGTTAATTCTACTTGCTCCTGCTCAGATTCTTGAACTTCTTCTTGTTCTTCGTCTCCTTGCTCAGGGGCAGCTTCCTCTTCAGAAGGTTCAGCAATTTCTTCTACTACTTCTTCAGTCTCAACAACTTCAACTTCTTCTTCAATAGCTTCAACTGTTTCTTCAATGACTACTTCTTCTTCAGTTAAAGCTTCTTGAACTTCTGCTTCAATTGTTTCTACTGCTTCGGCAACAGTTTCAACTGCTTCTTCAGAGTGGTCAGTGACATTTGTATTTTCTACTTCTGGCACTTCGCTTCCTCCTTCTTCTAATGATTTTTCGATACTATATTTTATCTGATTAAAATCAGATTCTATTTCATTATCGTTTAGCATGAATAGGCTTCCTGGAGCACCAATAGCAGCAGTTTCGAAACAAGGTTCGACATCTTCTCCTAAGATACATAAAGCTCTAAATTCAGCATCTTCAACCATAAACATTGGTTTTTGGTTGTGTTTTTCGTGGTTTAGTTGAGACCATTCGCCAACAAGACTTTCAGGAACAAATTCCATTGACTGCCAGTTTCCTTTTTCTAATACACGTTTAACTTCAGGATAAGTTTTTGTCCAAAGATAACCTTCGCACATCAGATAATCCTTAGTTTCTCCTTTTTCCTCGAAACTTTGCCACCAAACCTTAGTCCCCTCTTTGACATAACCAAAAGGTTTTGTTAGCTTCTTAACTGTATATTTTCCATTCTCAACCACAAGTCTTTCTCCGTGGTCATCAAAGTCTTTTTTATCTTCGATATATAATCCCACAATAGGAGTTCCTGGAAGTTTATTTGCTAATTTCTCAGCAACTGATTTACTAATATAAGAACCATTGCGATTTAATCCATGATATAAAACTTTTAAATGACACTCAGAAAGATTTGGATTAAGAGGAGTAATATTAATTATAGATTGTTCCATATTATCCTCCTAACCTTGACTTTCTTTATTTTGTAGTGTTTTCTCAGATTTCTCATCATTAGCCTTTTCTGGTCGTCCTGCTTTTTCATTGCTACCAGAAGAACTAGATGATTGAGTTGCACTTGATTGAACTGGCACCATAGTCTCAGCTAAATTTAAAATATCATTTTCAAAATGAACTGTTGCTAAAACTGAGCTTTGGCTTTGCCCTAAAGCAATTGCCGGTAACAGTTTAGAATATCCAAATTGAGACATTTCTTTATATAGTTTAGCCATTTCTTTATAGTTATAAAGAGATAGTCTTGGCATCATAATTTTAAAATAAAGTTTTTTTGGATTAGAATTAAATGTAATATCTAATACATAATTTAACCAGTGTTCATATTTTGTCAACAGGTTAAACATAAGTGACTCGTCATTAATAACTGACTTTTCTAACGCTAAATTTCCATCAGTAGCAAACAAATTCGGTGAAACCCCTGATTCAGTAAAGACCGAACCAGTTACGACTGATAATGGGTTGGCTGCAGCAGCAGCAGAACTCTTGTCTACTAATGAAGCAATTTCTGTATCTGCGAAAGTCGTTAATACATCAACACCAACTGCTTTTGATAACATGCGAACTGCATTTGAATGCATATCTGCTGCCTCATCAATTTCGAAAATTAATTCTCCATCATTGGTTAATGGCATTTTTTGAATAACGATTTTTAAAAGCTCTTGTTCAGATTTCTTACGATAGATTTCTTGAGCTTTATCTAACTCTAAGATAGCAGGAATTACTGTAGTAAAGAAAGGAACATCACTTCCTATTAAGTTAAACTTAACCCCGAAGCCAGGCTCTAAATGAATCCAATAACCTTTATCTGTCGGGTCTGCCACTAAAGTTCCGTTTTTCATACCTAAATAACCTTTTTGGAATTCTTTCGGGAAAGATTTTAAGACAGCTAAGCGTTGATTGACATCTCGAATCTGGTCGTCGAAGTATTGAACATTAAACTCTACTAAATCTACACCATCAATTTTAAATCGAGAGCGACAATATTGAGTAGGTAATTGTTGAATAACTTGACGAGTAGGACTTACTCTTCTATATCCATAATAAACACCTTGTTTTATTACTTCGTGAGAGATTTCAGCGAAAGTAGATTTAATGTTTAAGTTGTCGCAGAACTGCAACACTTTACTAAACTCTGTTAAAACCTTAGTGTTATTCTTTTCAGAATTGATATAAGGAGTAATCATCCAATCATATGTTAAGATACCAGCTAAATAATTTACTAAACGTTTGTAAATACCGCTAGTATTATAAAAATAATCAGACGCCTCTCTTAGGAAGACAATGTCTTTATTAGCGATAGCTTGTAAAATACGAGCCTCTTCAAAACGACTGTTTGCTTTCTTAAATTTTCCTAAGTCTAAAACCGCATCTTTTGGAATTTCAGCGCTTTTACCTAAGCGAGCAAAATCAGCATTTACTTGAACATCTTGAATAGTTTCTTGCTTTTCTACATGTCTATTTCTAACTCTAATAGGAGACACCCCCTCACTCTAATATCATTATAGCACATTAAATTTAACTTGTCAAGTTCGGCAACGATTCGTTTTTTTATCCATATGCTCTTTCAATTAAATAGTCATAATTTAATTCTGCAAAATCCCAATATGGCACGGCAACAAGAGGAATTCCATGTTTCATACAGTAAATACGCTTTTGATTATCATTGTATTTTTGACGCATTAGGTTTCTTTTTCCTCCATAATGATTAAATGCCTCATAGTGTTGCTCTCCCTGGAATTCAATCACAAAATCAACATTTCCTTCATCATCAAAGACAGCAAAGTCAAAGCGGAGTGGTCGTCCGCTTGAACTTACTAAATCTGGGAAGATATATTCTTCGGCAAAGGGAATGTTATTACTTCTTAAAATATCCGCAATTTTCAACTCTCCACGAGAGCGTGTTTTTGGTTTTGTCATAATAATCCTCCTATGAATAGAACATAAAGTCTGATATTTTTGCTTTTTTTCGTTTCTTTTTACTTTCATCTAATTGTTTGATATAATATAAACCATATTCAAAAGCTGAGAATTTATCTTTCTTAATTTTCCTATTTGCTTGTTTTAAAATGATATTAACTCCATCATGCTCTTCTCGAAGATTCATCATCTCTTCTTTTAAAATTGAGGTTAAAGTAAATGGTCGTAAATATTCTGCCCTTTGCTCAGGTGTCATATTTTCTCCAACTTTTGTTCCTAACAGTTTTGACTTAGCAAAACGCTCATCTTCTAAGAATTTAACTTTTCCGGCATTAATCTGTGCCGAACAGTTCGAATGAATTTCTGTATTCAGTGGAGCATTTGCTTTGATAATATAGATAGCTTCTTTTTCAGAGTCTACTGTTTTAAATTTTTTATATAGTCCTTCAGTGTCGTTAATAACATCAAATGCAGGATATTCATCTCCTGTTGCTTCATCAATTGATTTTATAACCATGAAATCAATTAGTCCTACCCCTAATCCATTTCCGTCTATTACAACAGCTTTAGCTTTATATTTATAGAATAAGGATTTGATGCGAAGCGCTTGAATTCCCATGTGTTCTTCGTCAAAAGTATACATATTGACTAATTTTTTAATTGAATTTCCTTCAGGCTGTGGAATTACTTTGAATACACAGACTACTGAACTACACCCAATACGACCAACATCGACTGATAATAGATAATAACTGTCTTTTGTTGAGCGTCCTGAATATTCATACTCAGGTTGTTTAATTTCTCGATGCTTATCAAACATATCGGAATTAAAGAATGCATCTTCTGCTGAACCTGACCAAATTGACTCATATTCACGAGCAAAAGAAGTTTCATTGAATGTTCCATCGGCTTTTAAATCTTTAACGAAATTTTTATCTAAAAGTTCCATTAGTACTGGGACCAATTTTTAAATTGTGATTTATTGGACTATATCATCATTCACAAAACTCCAAAAA
>JAGAKD010000018.1 GCA_017625815.1 Lachnospiraceae bacterium
TCTGACCTATCAATTTATCAACTATATCACTCTGATTTTAAATTAATTGAATTAAAAGATTTTCTAAAAGAACAAGGAGCGGAGGCTTTCTTTGCTAACAAAGTCGTTGCAGATTATTCTATTGACTCTAAGATATTGAAAAAGGGCATGAAAATTAGTAGAACATTTAAAAACTTTATGTCGAATAGTGAATTATTAAATAAGCTACAAACTCGATATTCAATGATTTTACAAGATTTAAAAATTACAGGATATATTTATTTATCTGTGCATCCATTGGATTATCTAAGCATTAGTGAAACTAATCATAACTGGCATTCTTGTCATTCTTTAGATGGGGAATATGCTAATGGAAATTTAAACTATATGCTAGATTCAACAACAATAGTAGCTTATTTAGCATCTGACGAAATTGGTAAGCTACGCAACTTTGGAGATGTGGAATGGAATAGTAAGAAATGGCGTATGTTATTTTATATAGGGGAAGATAATCAATTAATGGCAGGCTCTAAAAATTATCCATTCACTTCAACCGATTTTACTACAAAATGTTTTGTGAAATTACAAAATTTATTTGGTGGTTCTTGGGAAGAACCTAAGCAAATTAAAGATAAGTATGAAGCACAAAAATATATGTATGATGGAGATAATACAGTTCATTTTAATGACTGTTTGTTATCAAACACACATCGAGGATGGATTTCTTACACAAACAATTGGAATAATGTTAAAATGGAAGTAGGACGTCCATTTATTTGTCTAGAGTGTGGTATAGAAGAAGTTACATTAGGAGATACAAACTTTGCTTGTTCAGAATGCTCAGGAATGGTTGAGTGTATCTGCTGTGGCAATCCAACATATCATACAGAAACAGTTATTTGTGATGGAGAAGCGTATTGCGAAGATTGTGCCTGGGATGTTTTGGTATATTGTGAAGACTGTGATAATTATTTTCATCCTGATTTCGATGAAGTGGTTTATATTGAAAGTGCTGACATTTATTGCTGTGCCGATTGTGCTGAGGCTTATGATGAGATAGAATTGGAGGATTCATGTTATGAGTGAATTAAAATGTAGAGAATGTGGTGAAATATATGGTATGTTTTATAAAAATAGCGATGGAAGTCATACTTGCTTTAATTGCTATACAATTATAAAAGAACAGAAAGAAAAAGAGGAAAAAGAAAAGGAATTTGAGGAGTATCAAATTTGGCACAATATTTTTCGTAAGTAATACTTGACAATTTACAAAAATAATGATATAATATTAATGTAGATAATAAAGGAGAGATGATTTATGCGATTAATTAAACCAGATTTATCAAGAGGATTAGTATTTGACAAGTTAGTTGAGGCTTTCGGAGACCAAGTTTTAGGAATGTACGAAGGAAATCTTCGAATTGAAACAATTGACGATGAAACTGGAGAAATTAATCAATTCTCTATTAAAGTTACAAAAGGTAAGACCTTATTGGATGACATTGAATGTGACGAATATGTTCCAATTAGTGTCCAACTAGAAAATTATGAGCAAGCTGTTGCCGACAAAATGGCTAAAGCTGAGGCTAAAAAAAGAAAGAAACAAAAGTAGGTAGGAAGAAACCGGAGTAGGTAAGGAAGGAACAGTGAAACACAATGGCAGTAAAAGTAGAAAAAATCCAAACACTTAAATCTAGTAAAGTTAACAGTAAAAGTCTAAATTTAAAAGACTTTCCTAAAATTGACTTACATTTAAACAACAAAAACAAATAAGGGTTATTCCCTTATTTGTTTTGACAAATTAAAAAAAATATTATATAATATATATGTAAGTTAATTAAGGAGATGATACATATGTCAATTATTGTTACTAAAGAATGGTATTCAGCAAGTGGGAAATCATACTGCAATCAACCGGACCTGCTTAAATATGAAAATGCCTTTCGAGCTTTTGAGTTTATTTGGGGAATGTCTACTATTGATTTTATGTTATTTGTTGCTGAAAATTATAATGCTGATATTACTTTATATAAGCATGATGATGGCTCAATTAAGTTCTATACTATTTCATTTAAAGACTATGGTAAGTGCCATAGATTTACATTAGATACAAATAATCAAGCTAAATATTCAAAAGCAACTATTACAGAGTTCTTGTCTAAGTGGGGATAATAACAAGAGGTGTTATAGTGAAATTTGAAGAATCTCAAACTTATAAGAATTTACAAACAGCTTTACAAGGAGAGTCGTTAGCTTATTTAAAATATACTATTTACAGCAGTATTGCTAAAGAACAAGGATTTGGTTATATTGCTAAAATTTTTGAAGAAACTGCTAATAATGAAAAAGAGCATGGGGAGCAATGGTTAAAACTATTAGCTCCTGATTTAAAAAACTTATATTCTGACTTACTTGATGCGACTAAAAGTGAACACTACGAAAATGCTGTTATGTATAAAGATTTTGAAGAAAAAGCAAGAGAAGAAGGTTTTACGGCTATTGCCGATGAATTTAAAAGAGTCGGTTCTGTTGAATATCATCATGAAAACAGATATGAAATATTAGCTTCACTTCTAAATAACAAAGAGCTTTTTTATTCAAATCGAGATACTGTATGGGTATGTTCAAACTGCGGTTATGAGCATAATGGAAAAGAAGCCCCATTAGAGTGTCCACTTTGTAAGCACCCGCAGGGCTATTACGCACCAAGAAAGAAAATTTACTTTTAGAAAATAAACTGCCCCACTTAGTTTTTTAATAAGGAGGTATTAAAATGTCTAAATTAATTAATTGCGGCTTACAAGAGCTGCTTGAACGCTACATGGCTGAAAACCGTGAATTGAAAAATGTAATTATCAAATTAGAGAAAGAACTGGAGGAAATCAAAAATGGGGAATCTGAGAGAAATTAGTTTAAGAGGAACAAAAGATGCCCAGGAATTAGTTAATATACTAAGTGATTACTCAGGAGATTTTAAATTACACTACAATTCACCACGCAAAGATATTGTGGTAGATGCTAAATCGATAATGGGAGTTATCACTATTATCTCGCCTAAATTCTTAACGCTTGAAGCTCCAGAAGATTTTGATTTTACTGTATTAGACAAATTCTTAATTAATTAGGAGTGGTAAATATGCCCTTGAAAAAAGGCAAATCTAAACGGATTATTGCCGCAAATATAAGACAACTAATTAGTGAAGGATATAAACCAAGCCAAGCAGCAGCCATTTCTTATAGGAATGCTGGCAAAAGTAAAAGCAAAAAGAAATAGTCAGGAGAGACAATGCTATGGCTACACTAATTGTTCTTATTTTTTTATTGGTTTATCTTTGTCGATTTATATTTCATAATCTTGACAAATGATAAAAAATATGTTATAATATTTATATAATGATGAGATGTGAGCAATCACATCTCTTAAGTTTTGAAAATAACTTAATTGTCCGAGAGTCGTGTGAAGACATTAAACTATAAAGCCATGCGTGGTCACGACAGATTAATTATAAGAACAAAAAGGAGAGTAACTATGAAATTTACTAAGACATTAAAGTATTCAGCAGCAGCGTTTATCGCATCATTGGGATTAGTCGGATGTGGTAATCAAGAGACAGAAACAAAAGTGGATTTAGTTACGAACACAGGTGATGGAGTAACGGTTGAATTTTGGCACAATATGAATGGAGCTTTTGCCGAAACTATCGACTCTATTGTTTCAGATTTTAACTCAACTATCGGAGCAGAAAAGGGAATTACTGTTAACGCTACATATCAAGGTTCATACGATGATTTAAAAGCTAAAACTATGGCTGCGATTAAGTCAGGAAATTCTCCACACATCGTTCAAGGAACAGTTAATAATATTCATGAATTAATTCAATCTGAATATATTCAAGATTTAACAGACTATATTAACCATCCTGAAATTGGATTTGATTATGAAGATATTTTTGAATCTTATCGAGCAGAAATGAGTGGGTATACTTCAACAGGAGAGATTTACTCATTACCTTTTGCAAAATCAGTAGACTTATTATTCTATAATGAAGACTTCTTTACAGAACATAATTTACAAGTGCCAACTACTTGGGAAGAAACTGTTGAAGTATCAAAACAAATTCGTGATATTACAGGCAAAGCAGGGTTCTGTATTGACAACTTACCAAATTATTTAATTACTTATTTATTCCAATCTGGAGCTCCTTATACTACACAAGATGGAGAAATTTTATTCAATAATGAAACAGCAGTTGAAGCTATTGAAATGTTAAAACAAGGTATTGACGAAGGTTATTGGCGAGTGCCAGGAGAAGATAATTTCTCAAGTGGTCCATTCTTAGCAGAAAATGTTTATATGTATTTAGGCTCTAGCGCAGGTGAGGGATTCTTACATCGAGACAATTTCGAATGGAATACTGCAGTAATGCCACAAGTTAATGTAGATAAACCAAATTCTCCTCAACAAGGTGCAAACATTGCGATTATTAATCAAAACAAAACAAGCGAAGAAGTTTATGGTTCTTATGAGTTTATTAAATATTTAGTATCAACAGAGGTTAATACGAAATGGACAATGAATACTGGGTACTTACCAATTCGCCAATCAGTTTTAGACTCTCAAGTATATCAAGATTATTTAACTACTGTTAAAGGCAATGTTAAAGTTAATGGAACGACAGCTTCAAAAGATGCTTTCGTAGAGGCATTATTTAACAATGGAGCGGTAAGCTCTTCAATGGTTCGAGATGAGTTAAATGTAATGTTAGAGTCTATTATCCTACAAGGAGAAGATATTCAAGAAATGTTAGATTATTATTCTGAACGTTTAAGTTATTAATAATCTTGACAACTATTTAAAATATAAAATATAATTAGAGTATAAAGAGTGTTATTATAACACTCTTTTCTTTTATTGATTTCTAAAGTTAATAAGTCTGCCGACTTGATTTGTTAATTTTTATATCAATAAAGGAGGAATAAAGTAATGGCGAGTTGGGAAAATCCTTTTGATAATGATTTTATGGATTTCTTATTTGCATATCAGTTAGCTTTTTTCTTTGCTTACTATGATGAGATATCTAATAGTGATTTACAAAAGGAAACACATAGGATAATGTTTTTGTTGGTCGAACAGAATAGTCGAATTGCTGAGATAGAAAGTAAATTAAATCATCTTATTGACATTTTAGAAAAAAAATAATATAATATATATGTAAAAGATTAGTTAATGATTAACCTTTTACATTTTTAAGATTTACGACATGATTTGACAAATGATAAAAAATATGATATAATATTTATATAAGGTTAAGAGAAAAGATAAAATAAAAAGAAAGGAAGAGTAGTAATAATAAAGTATGGAAAAGAAAATTTTAATTTAGAGTTGCTTATGGAAATATATAGACTAGGAGATGGAAGTAATGAGTAGAGGAAAAGCAACACATACGGCAGATTTTTACTGCACTAAATGCGGTAAAAAGGGGATGCCTTTGGCACGGCGTAAGAGCAATGTGAAAGAAAAGGGGCATATGAAAAAATTATGGTGTTTACATTGTAAAGAGGAAATTAATCACGTTGAAATCCGACCATTCGATTATAACTATGAAGAAATTATGGAGAAATTACAATCAGGTGCTTTATACAATCCAGAGGAGGTTTAATATATGTTTAAGAAAATTAATGTTCAAGAAAAATCAGTAGTAGTGGAATTAAAAGATAAAGGTGAAACTTACAAAGGTATTGCTAAAATACATCCTGATGACGTAGATTTCCAAAGTAGAGAAACTGGAATTCAAATTGCGACTATGAGAGCAAAGATTGACCGACATGATAAAATTGCAAAAGCTCGTAATCGACAAATTCAAAAAATGATGAAAGAAATTAAAATCCTAGAGCAATCAAGAGATTATCATATTGCCGAGAAAGCTTTAAAGGAAGAGTTCTTACAATTGTATATTGATAAGAAAGA
>JAGAKD010000180.1 GCA_017625815.1 Lachnospiraceae bacterium
CTCGTGTGATAAAGCATCTGAATAATAGATGTTAGCAGATACCTTTGCAGGGTGAATGCCCTGGTAATATTTAAACATATCCTCGTATCTTCTATCACCAGTTCCAAGTACTACGAACTGAGTTCCATCTGTACAGATATCATTCATAATTCTATCTACAAGGTCAAGACCCTTCTGATCTGTAAGTCTTGATATAATACCTATCATGTATGCATCCTTGTCTTCAGGAAGTCCAAGCTTTTTCTGAAGAGCAAGCTTGTTTTCTACCTTGTTCTTGCGTAAGTTCTTGATAGTGTAGTTCTTGTAAATTTTCTTGTCTGTAGCAGGGTTGTAATCGTTATAATCGATACCATTTACAATACCCCAAAGTGACTCGTGTCTAGCACTAAGTAATCCATGTAATCCCTCACCGTACTGTGGTGTCTGTATCTCGTATGAGTAGGTATTAGAAACAGTTGAAATCTTATCAGCATATACAAGACCACCCTTGAGCATACTAGCATCCTTGTACATCTCAAGCTTATCTGGAGTAAATACATAGCTAGGCAAGCCTGAATACTCCTGAAGTGTCTTAACATCCCATCTACCCTGGAACTGAAGGTTGTGGATAGTCATAATAGACTTCATACCACTATAAAATGGATTGCTTGCAAATAAAGTCTTCAAATATACTGGTACAAGTCCTGCCTGCCAGTCGTGACAATGCACAATATCAGGCTGGAAACCAATACTAGGAAGAATTGACAATGCAGCCTTACTGAAATAACAGAACTTCTCGATATCCCACTTGATATCTCCATAAATATTAAAACCATTGAAATAGTATTCATTATCTATAAAGTATATAGGTACTCCTTCGTACTCCATATACATTACTCCAACATACTGCTGTTTCCAACCTATATCCATATGAAAATGAGTAATATATCTCATCTTCTCCTTAAACTTTGCTGG
This sequence comes from Lachnospiraceae bacterium, assembly GCA_017625815.1. Taxonomy (GTDB): domain Bacteria; phylum Bacillota; class Clostridia; order Lachnospirales; family Lachnospiraceae; genus Coprococcus_C. Next base: position 955 of record JAGAKD010000180.1, read on the forward strand.
AAGACACATATAGTTTGGTATAATAACTCTAACATCATATTGCTTCTTATCAAATATTCTTGGCAATGTACCAACTACATCCGCCAAACCTCCTGTTTTGATAAAAGGCACACACTCTGATGCAATATAAGCAATCTTCTTCATATTAATTCATCCTCCTAGTGAGCTAATTAGATATATTCTAACATATGGCAGTAAAATATTCAATCTGTTTTACTGCTTAGAAAGTCTCGAAACTCGCTTTACCAAAGCCTTATCCGGAACAACTTCCCCATACCTTACGGAAGCATATATATCTGTTAACTCTTCTATATCTTTCTCACTATTTTCTGCAATACTGACCTGTATTTCTCTACAGGTTTTATTCTTTAGGGATATATCGTACTTATCCCTTAGTATTCTCTGCTTGTAATAACGTCTAATCTTTTCTTCACTAGAAAATCTAAGTTTAAAAAATCTTTTCTTGGTAGACTCTTCTCTTTTTAAAATTATCCTTTCAGCATCTTCTACTACATCTGTATCAAATCTTCTAGAGGCAGACAATTTCACAAGGATAGCTCTAACTATTCTGTACACGAAGTATAAAGTCAAGGCAACGAATATAATTTTAAAAAGCATATAGGTTATATCTTCTGCAGTGCCCTCGTGAGATAAAATAAAATCTCCCTCTTCATTACTGTCTACCTTATCTCCTTCAGTGCCACTAGACATAAGTCTCGTTATTAACCTAAATATAAAAGCTAATCCAAAGGCAAATATCTTGAATACACCTACGATAAGATTTCCTATCCAAGTTATTACCTTACCTAGATCTATATTTCCACCAACTATAATTCCAGCCAACAAGAAAAATAGTATAAAGATAACTATTAATGAATTTATTGACAAAATGTTACCTAAAGGTAAACCAGCCATATCACGAGTTGCTTCAACATAGCTTTTTATCCCCTCGAAATAAATCATTATATAATATAAAAAGAGTAATATTATAGGTACAAAAAAAGCTGTATTGTAAAGCATTTCCTCCTTAGCCACCCAACCAAATACATATATCAATATACTGATTAAAAACGTCGGCCAAGGTATATCATCTATGGGTTTAAGTTTTCCCCTTCTCATGGCATAAACCATAGAATCTGATAAAAGATGAATACTAATGCAAACGAGTAAAAGTCTCTGACCTCCGGTAAAATTAACAACAAACACCAAGGCCGTCAATATGATATGCAAAAGTAATATTCCTATGTAAGAAGCAACCTTTTCCCTGACAATATAAGATATAACAAATTGTAAAATCATTGCTATAACTATAGCTTTCGTCGGTTCCTCTTTAATCCATATTATTTCAAAAAACAAAACCAACAAATATGTAAAAAGCATCTCATATAAAAGTCTTAAGGCTCGTCTTGTGATTTCGATTTTATACTTCATCAAATTTCACCTCCCAGCCCTTTATATAACCCCTCTTAGGAAGAAATCCATCCACATCATAATATGGCACAATAAGGGTTACACTCATGCCCTTAGAAGCAATGTAATCAAGCTTTAACAATAACTCCTCGCTACAATAGGCAGACACAACAACATATGCAATACTATCATCTAGTAATCTAACATCCTTATCCAAAATGTCTAAAAACTCCTCATTAGTGTCATGCTTACCAATCCTAGCAAGCCCTTTATCTATGGTAACAAGATGATTTTTTGCAAGGCCAAAATCTACATTTAATAACTCTTCTGTAACTATGTCTCTTCCATTACCAGTCACCATAACTGGGACATTTTTTTCAAGAAATGTTTTTGCAAGGGAACTAATAAGCTCTATGGAAAGCTCCTCTACAGCGTAGCTTTTTAACATATAATTTGTATCAAGATTAAGAAACAGCTTTACTCTGTATTCCGCTGTGTGACCATATTGATTAACCATAAGCTGTCCTGTTTTTGCAGATGCCCGCCAATTAATCCTACTCATACTATCATTATTGTTATATTCTCTTATTCCTCGAAAAGAAAATGGATCCTCAAAGAGACTTCTTTTTGTCTCTATTTCACCAAATATAGAATTACACATAACCTCATAATAGTCAGTATTTATCTTTCCCGGAAAAACATATAGCTCTGAATAGTTTGGTATACTTTTAGCAAAGGTTCTTGTTATAAAGAAATCCTTTGCAATTATATTTACACCTGTAATAGTAAAAAACCCTCTTTTTGTGGCAATAAATTTAAGTCTTCTGGTAACCTTTTTATTGCCCATAACCGAGAAAACATCATTTCTATAATACCTATCAGTAATGACTGCATTTTCCTCATCAAAATAATCAAAGGTTTTTGAAGTAGCAAACTTCACGTGCAATATTGGCAATGGCAGAAATTTGTCATTGTTGATAACCTCTACTATATTGCTTTCATTTCCTGGTTCTAAACAATTATCTTCAAAGCTAATATCTATATTCAATTTTTCATCCCACATTCTCCTGTACAATTTTTGAATATAATTGTACAAAAATGTGGCAACGATAATAGCAATGATAAGCTGCATTTAACTCTCCCAATCCTCAACTGGTACATTTACACTGGCAACAACATCTTTAATAAGCTTATAACCCTTATCTCCGTGAACACCAAATCCCATAATTCTATGACTTAAGACATATGGTGCAACAGCCTTTATATCATCTGGCTCAACATAGCTTCTTCCCTTCATTGCAGCTAGAGCCTGCCCACATCTAAGAAGGGCCAAAGTACCCCTACTACTAACTCCATAGTTTATTTTGCTATTTGTTCTTGTTGCAAGTATTATGTCAACTATATATTCTCTAATACATGTATGTACAAATATATCCTTCACTGCTTGCCTAGCTTCCACTATATCCTTCACTGTAGCTACTGAAGCAAGCTCATCCAAAGGCGATATTCCTATAAACCTATCTATAATATTAAGTTCTTCTTCCCTTGTTGTAGCTCCCATAGAAAGCTTCATCATAAATCTATCTAGCTGTGCTTCCGGCAAAGGATAAGTACCTGTTGTTTCTATTGGATTCTCTGTAGCAAACACTATAAACGGTTCTTCCAACATCATAGTTTCCCCATCTATTGTTACTTGTTTTTCTTCCATGGCCTCAAGCAAGCTTGACTGTGTTCTTGGAGTTGCTCTATTAATTTCATCTGCAAGGAGAATATTGGTAAAAATAGGACCCTTCACCAGTTGAAACTCTCCAGATTTTTGACTATATACATTAAATCCTGTTATATCAGAAGGCATAAGATCTGGTGTGAATTGTACTCGTTTAAAATCACCATCTATGCTTTTTGCCATAGCTTTTGCAAGCATGGTTTTACCTGTGCCAGGATTATCCTCTATAAGCACATGTCCCCCCGCCCAAAGAGCCACCAAGAACAAATCTATTATATTATCCTTTCCCACTATAACCTTGCTTATATTTTCTTTTATTTTGTCGCTTATATCCTTTATATTTGTATTCCCCATAACTACCTCCTATGTATCTTACCAATCTCTACTGTCCCAAAGAATTGTAAATGGTCCATCATTTATAAGTTCTACCTTCATATCTGCTCCAAATTCTCCCGCTTCAACACTTCCATATAATTCCTTAACCTTTGACTTAAAATATTCATATAATTCTTCAGCCAAATCTGGGGAGCCTGCCTCTGTGAAGCTAGGTCTATTACCCTTTTTGCAATCCGCATACAGTGTAAATTGAGATACAACAAGTATTTTTCCATCAACATCCCCAACACTCAAATTGGTTTTACCATCAGCATCCTCAAATATGCGAAGTTTAATTAGCTTTTGAACATACTTATCTACCATTTCCTTTGTATCACCATTTCCTACACCAAGAAATACCAATAACCCTTTATCAATTTGTCCCTTTACATCACCGTCAACTTTAACGGATGCATTTTTCACTCTCTGAATTACAAGCTTCATATCCTTAAAAGACAACTCTTAGTTGTCCACTCCTTTCACATTATAGATACATTTTATCACATTATAAGAATTTATTAAGCATTTTTCCTATATTTTGAAATAATTGTGTCATTTACTCACTTTATATGTTAAAATCTTATTATATTTTGAATTTTACAAAAGAATTAAATATCAAGGAGGTTACTATGTATTGTGATGTATGTGGACACGAACTAAACGAAAATGGTTTCTGTCCTATATGCGGTTGGGGTGTATCTACTACTAATTCTGAAGAGATACCGCCTAGCACACCGGCAAACCCATATGGGCAAACACCATCTAGTAATCAAGTAGCACCGCAGATGCAAACTAACGATTACAATCAATATAATCCTGCCAACCAGCAAGGTTATAACCAACCAAATTATAATCAACAGGCCTATAACCAACAAGCCTACAATCAACAGGCCTACAATCAACAAGCCTACAATCAACAGGCTGGAGTTGGATACGGTCAGTATAACCAGCAGCAAGCAGGCTACAATCAAGGTTACGGACAGGTACAGCCGCAGATGTCACTCAATCCGGCTATAGACTCTGCTCCACCTAAGAAAAAGGCAAAATGGCCACTTATACTTGGTATATGTCTCGCTGTTGCAGCAATCATTGGACTTGTAGTATTTATCGTAATCAAGAACAAGCCAAAGGATTACACTAAAAACGGCAACAAAAAAACGGAGCACACTACCGAGGAAAGGACAACCGAAGAACCTACAACTGAGGAACCTACAACCGAAGAACCACTCTACGACGAAGGAACAAAAACCATTATGATTTATATAGTTGGTGCTGACCTGGAGAGTGGCAACGGTCTTGGTTCAGAAGAGATTTACGAAATTCTTGACTCTGGCTTTGATGAGGAGAAAATGAACGTACTTATCTATACAGGTGGTACAACAGAGTGGTCACACAGCGATGTTCCAGATGATGGCAACGCTATATTCCTTGTTGAAGACGGCGAAATTGTACTACTTGAAGAATATGATCAGGAAAACATGGGTGACCCTGATACACTATCATCTTTCCTTACCTACGGTTACGAGAATTACCCAGCCGAGCAATACGGTATTATAATGTGGAACCACGGCGGTGGTGCATTCTTTGGATATGGTTTCGACGAGGTATCTGGTGACTGGCTTCCTCTTACAGAGCTTAAACAAGCCTTTGAAGATAGTCCTTTCGGTGAAGAGAACAAATTAGAATTTATAGGCTTTGACGCATGTCTTATGGCCAATATTGAAACTGCCAGCATTTTATCACCATACGCTAATTATCTTATCGCCTCACAGGAGGTTGAACCTGGCTGGGGTTGGGATTATGCTTTCCTTGATGAGATAGATGATATGGACAATGGTGCAGATATGGGAACTGCTATTGTAGACTCATACATAACTACTACTGAGGAATATATGCAAGCATATCCATACCAGTACTTAAACCTTACTCTTGCTGTTATGGACCTTAGCAAAGTAGATGAAGTAGAGATTGCTGTTGACAACTTATTTGCACTGGCTAATGCAGAGTTATGTGCTGATACATATAGCCAGTACTCACGTATCCGTTCATCAACCAAAGAGATTGCTTCTGAGTATACAGGAGAATCATCATATGACGTAGTAGACTTAAAAGACCTTGGTAGAAATATGACAAAGCTCTTCCCTGACGAGTCAAATGCTCTTCAGGCAGCTGTAGATGAACTTATAGTATACAGTAGTGCAACGGAAGAACATACCAATGGTGTATCTATCTACTATCCATATAATGCTAAGCAGTATTCTTCCCAGTATATACCAATGTATGCGGACTTCGAATTCTCAACAGAATACGAGAAATACATTACTAATTTTGCAACACTACTTAACAGCACACAAACAACTTCTACTGTATGGGATGCAGCAACTATGGTTCCATACACTAACGGAGATTTAACATTTAGTCTTCAGCTCACAGAAGAACAGGCTGCAGATGTTCAAAATATTTACTATGTAATCTCAAGAGAAGATGTTACAAACCCATCAAATTACGTATTTGTTTCTATGAGTAATCAGGTTGATATGAATGATACTAATCTTCTCACAGCAAACTTTGATGGTCAGATTATTTATATGCAGGATGACACAACACTAGCTCAGTACGAGGTTATGTACACAGAGCAAGAAACAACTGATACATACACTAGATATCTTCTCACCAGTATATTATACAACGATGATATCCAGGGCGAGGATGCTATGTATGCATACTTTGTAATGGAAACCAGCGATGCTTATCCACAGGGACAGCTTTTAGGTGCATACCCAATATCAAACTATATTAGCACTGAAGGCGCTGACGTATTCCCTGATAGATACGAGATAAACATCAACGATTACTCTAATATCGCATTCGGAGTTGCATCACACGAATTCACTTCAACTGAAGATTTAACAAACTTCAACGAAGCAGATTGGCAAGATGTTTTGATTATGTATAACAGCTTCCCTATCGTAAATGGATTCTCAACTGTACTCGGCGGAATGCAGCCTGACTTATCTTACTACGGTATGTTTATCATAGAGGATACTCAGGGCAATAGACATTGTTCAAACATAGTACAGATACAGTAACATTACTTAATACATAAAAAATACTATGGTATATCACACATTGTGAATACCATAGTATTTTTTTATATCTTTATTCTTTCTTTTTTTGCCGACTCGACCTTTGCATCTGATGTCTCGTCATATTTTCTTCTAAGCTTGTCTAACTCAGATTCATTTCTAATTATCCCCAGTGATGGTAAATCATATTTCTTACCTATACTTTCAAGATATCTGTATATAATCATAAATGATGTTTCATCTATAGATGTAAAGTATTCAGAATTGATAGCGTCTATACAGCTCTCAACGGTACCAAAGGCTCCAGGATTAGCACTATCAAAGATATGGGTATAGGTATCATTACATATCTGTCTTTGTCTCTCAAAATCTGAGGATATGGTATGAACAGGAAATTGACTAAGATATATTCTAAGCCAACCTCGATTGCCTCTGAACCATTGTGACAATGTATCATACTCCTTCTGCATATCATTTACTTCAGCTTCCCAGCCATTTGATACATATGAAGCATCCACAATTCTATCAATCTCTTCATCTGTTAAATTAAGACCAAACTTTTTATTAAATTTCTTAACAATCTTTCTACGCTTTGGAACAGATTTTGTAAGTCCTGACACAAAACTTTCTCTAGTGTATGTAGTTTCGTTATAGTTTATCTGCTCTCTGCCACGTTTTTGTTGCTTGTTTTTACCTCCACCAAGTACTTTGTATAACACATAGCCAATGACCAGTACAGGGCTAAAGGTTAAAAGCATCACAAGTAATGCTATAAATAATCCCAACACAGGACCAATAAAACTACCAAAAACACTTAACAATACTAGAGCGAAAATAATCTTTCCAACTTTTCCTTCTACCCTTTTATATGTACCTGGATTATTTCTAGCATAGCCAAGATACCATATTAAAAAGATTATCAAAAAAGGCATAGCTTCACCTCTTTTCTAAGTGCCACTACTCATCCCTCTTACCAACACTATCGTGTTGATAAGAAAGGTCTTCATAAAAAAATGCTAGCAAGCTGCATTTTTTTACTCATCCCAGTTATGATAAACTGACTGCACGTCGTCATCCTCATCGAGTAAATCAAGAATCTTATTCATCTTCTTGATGTCATCTTCATTAGTTAGCTCTACGTAGTTCTGAGGAATCATAGTAACCTCAGCTGAAGCCATAGGAATGCCCTCTTTCTCAAGTGCTTCTCTAACAGCAGAAAAATCTGCTGGTGCTGTAATAATCTCGAAGCTATCCTCTTCCTCTGTAAAGTCTTCTGCTCCTCCGTCAAGGGCAATCATCATAAGGTCGTCTGCATCCATACTACACTCTTCCTTATCGATAATTATCTGACCCTTTTCATCAAACATATATGATACACAGCCTGTTGTACCAACATTTCCACCGCCCTTAGTAAATGCGTTTCTTACATTAGACGCTGTTCTATTCTTGTTATCAGTGAGTGCATTAACTATAATAGCTGTTCCATTTGGTCCATAGCCTTCATAAGTAATACCTACGTAGTTAACTGAGCCAAGATCACCTGCCGCCTTTTTAATACCTCTATCAATTGTATCATTTGGCATATTGTTAGCCTTAGCTTTAGCAATAACATCACGAAGCTTACTGTTGTTAGCTGGATCTGGTCCACCTTCCTTTACTGCAACTGCTATTTCTCTTCCGATAATAGTAAATATTTTACCCTTAGCAGCATCGTTTTTCTCTTTCTTGTGCTTAATGTTTGCAAATTTTGAATGTCCTGACATATAAGTTACTCCTTATCTTCTTCTATTTTCGTAATTCTAACAAGAGTTATCATCTTGTCGCATATCTTAACAGGGATAAACTTGTATCCTCTGTATATTATCTCTGTATCTTCATTTTCAACAGGAAGCCTTCCTAGCTTGTAGAGCAAGAAACCATTTAATGTTTCAAAATCCTCATCTGGAAAATCCACATCGATTACATCCTCAAGATCATTAAGTGATGCTCCACCATCTACCATGTATTCGTCTTCGCTTATCTTCTTGATATCCTCTTCCTCAACATCATCATGCTCGTCTAATATATTACCAACAATCTCTTCGATAATATCTTCCATAGCAACAAGACCTTCAGTCTGTCCATACTCGTCTACTACAATGGACATATGTATCTTCTCAGACTGCATTTTCTGGAGAAGCTTTGATATATTGAAGGTTGGATGTATAAATATAGGTTCTTCCATAACCTCTACAACAGGGGTATGAGGATTAACCATATAGGCTGACACTAAATCCTTAAGATGTATAACACCTATGATGCTATCTAAATCCTCTTCATATACCGGATATCTAGAAAAATTATTCTCCAAGGCATATTTTAATGCTTCTTCAACATCAACTGTATTCTCAACTGCCAGTATCTTCTGACGATTAGTCATGATGTCTCTTGCATCCTTATCACTAAATTCAAATATATTGGATATCATTTCAACTTCATTGTCTTCAATGACGCCTTGCTCATAACCTTCTTCTACCATAGAGAGAATCTCTTCTTCTACTTTTTCTTCATCTACCTTTTTTGAAAAAAGTTTCTTAAAACTACTGGGACCACTCTGGGACATATTATTTCTCCTTTTTATAATTCCAGACTTATCCTTAAGGCCTCATTCACTCTACTAATAATCTGATTATCCAAGTGACACACCTTCTCTTTAAGTCTTTGTTTATCTATCGTTCTTACCTGTTCTAACAGTATAACAGAATCCTTTGCTATATCGCAATACCTGGAGTCAAGCTCAACATGAGTTGGTAGCTTGGCCTTGTGTAGCTGAGATGTAATAGCTGCTATAATAACTGTCGAACTATGTTTGTTACCTGCTTCATTTTGTATAATAAGTACTGGTCTTACGCCACCTTGTTCTGAACCAATAACTGGTCTTAAATCGGCGTAGTATATATCTCCACGTCTGATTATCAATTCATTCACACTCCCATTGTTATTTCTAACTAATCAAAGTATTTCCAATAATCATTCGTCATATACACTATTATTTTACAATAAATAATTCACGCAAACAGTATCTATTCCACCTTCATTATATACTCTTGGCACTCGTCTACCTATGTTGCAAACCAACTCATAGTTAAAGCTTGCTGCAGGCGCAGCAACTTCCTCAACGGACACATAAGCGTCACCCTCTCCACCTATGAGTATAACTTCATCTTTCACAGCCACATCAGGTATATTGGTAACATCTATCATAATCTGATCCATACAAACTCTACCAATAATAGGTGCATACTGTCCACGAATTACGACCCTTCCTTGATTAGAAAGAGCTCTTGGATATCCATCTGCATAACCTGCCGTAACTGTAGCAACCTTAGTTTCCTTGCAGGTCACATAGGTCCAACCATAGCTAACACCAACACCTGCTGGAATAGTCTTAACATGTGCTACATGTGCCACAAGAGACATAACCGGTTTAATAACAACTGATTTATCTACCTCTTCAGAAGGATAAAGACCATATGTAACTATGCCTATACGAACCATATCAAAATCATCATCGTTCATTTCCATGGTTCCAGCACTATTATCTATATGCTTTAAAGAAAATGTAATACCAGCTTCCTCTAAGCACTTGATAAAATATAAAAACTTCTTTTTTTGTTCGTAGGAATAGTTTTTGTTCACCTCGTCAGCCTTAGCATAATGCGTAAATATGCCTTCTATCTCTATCCCTTCTAGTTCGCCTAATTTCTTTGCCTGGCTAATACCCTCATCATTTACAGCAAAACCTATTCTAGCCATACCCGTATCAACCTTGATGTGAACCTTAGCTTTCTTGCCACATTTAATGGCTATATCGGATAAAAGCTTGCACTCTTCCACATCATAAACCGCTTGAGTAATATTATATTCTAGAAGCTTCTCATAATCAGAGGAATCTGTATATCCTATAATAAGTATAGGCATATCAATGCCAGCGTTACGTAGTTCTATAGCCTCATCTATAGTAGCAACACCATAATAATCAGACAAATCCTCAATGCGCTTAGCAATCTCTACAGCGCCATGACCATAGGCATCTGCCTTTATAATGGTCATAATCTTCATATCCGACTTTCTAAGTGATTTCATCTTAGAAATATTATATCTAAGATTATCTATGTTGATTCTTGCATATATTCTGTTGTAACCAACTTCTTTAACCAACGTAATAATCCCCTTCCAAAACCTTTGTAATGCTTCTTACAATATCTGATGCAATCATACTGTATCTACCTTTGCTAATAGCCGCTTCCTGTCCCGCCATACCATGCATATAAACACCAAGCTTAGCAGCATCAAATGGGCTCATATTCTGTCCACAAAGGCCTGCTATAATGCCAGAAAGCACATCTCCAGAACCACCTGTAGCCATACCATTATTGCCAGTCATATTAATATATGCTTGATTGCCACCGTCGGATACTATAGTTCTAGCATCCTTTAATACTACTACAACACCATATTTGTTGGCAAAAGCAGTAGATTCATCGTATTTGTGTTCTCTAAGCTCTGGTATTTTCATATCTATAAGTCTTGACATTTCCATCAAATGAGGTGTAATGATAACCTTCGCATTGGTATCCTCTAACCACTCTAAGTTCTTTGAAACAATATTAAGACCATCTGCATCAAGAATAATAGTTTTCTCAAACTTTCTAAGAACTCTTTCAACTAAATATTCTGACGCCTCGCTAATACCAAGTCCAGGACCCAAAACAATAACATCTGCCCAAGAAATAGACTGACGTATAGCCTCACGCATACTATCCTTATCCTCTGGTGAATAAGTAGTAAGCATAGCCTCCGGAAGCTTTGTCTGTATAATCTCTCTATTTTCTTCTACAGTACATATCTTAACCAAGCCACATCCCATTCTATAAGCAGCTTCTGCTGCAAACATAGGAGCACCTGCCATATTCTTACAGCCACCTATTACACATATCTTACCATAGCTTCCCTTGTGTGAATCTGATTTACGATAAGGAAGTAGCTTCTCAACATCAGCCTCGTCATATGTGTATAACTTAGGTTCAACAAAGTCCACTGCCTGCTTCGGAAATCCTATATCAACTATTCTAACCTGACCTGAGTACTCATAGCCTATACCTCTTAGCATACCAAGCTTAATATGCTCAAATGTTATAGTCGCATCAGCTCTTACTGCGCAACCAAGAACAAATCCTGTTAAAGAATCAATACCTGATGGTATATCTATGGCGATTGTAAATGCATCCATATCATTGATTAGATTGATAGCTTCTGCCTGCTTGCCTGTAACATTTCTGTTAAGTCCAACACCAAATATAGCGTCAACAACTATATCATAACCATAGTTTACTATCTCATCTAAGAACTTAACACCAAGCTTCTTGGCAATACGTCTTTGCTGTTCAAAAGCATCACTAGTCTTATTTAAACCATTTACCCAGTAAACTTCTACATCGTAGCCTGCCCCCTTTAATATACGAGCTAAAGCCACTCCATCTCCTCCGTTGTTACCACTTTCTACAACTACTAATATTCTTGAGTTATGTGGGAACTTTGACTTAATAAAATCATACATCTCAAGAGCAGCTCTCTCCATAAGGACCATCTGTGGTAAACCTACTACATTTACGGTATATTCATCAATGCGAGCCATCTCCTCGCCACTTACTATATATTTCATATCTTTTCCCCTAGTATAATAAAATTTTAACTTATTAATTATAGTACATTTATACTCATATCGCAACCGAATTATATGTAAAAAAGCCCAAATACATAGGCTTTCTATAATATAAATATCTTAATCTATTTAATTTATTCTATGAATAAATCCCATAATATGTTATATTGGACTCAGATAATTATACAAAGGAGACTATTATGATATACATAGATGGTTTAGGTTATGTAGATGAAAGCATATACGGTTTAAATAACACAAACAGTATCAATAATTCATCACTTATTGCCACTGGCACAGAAGCAATTGTTTCAGACTTTAGCCGTATTCTTGCTACCGAAACTGCTAACCTTGATAATCAATCAAAAACATATAACCTTGATGATATATTTGAAGAAGCAGCAAAAAAATATAACGTAGATGCTAATTTGCTTAAGGCTATTGCATATAACGAATCTCGTTTTCAGGCAGATGTCACATCTGAGGCTGGGGCTATGGGAATTATGCAGCTTATGCCTTCTACAGCCAAGGCTATGGGTGTAGAAAACGCTTATGACCCATATGAAAGCATAATGGGTGGAGCTAAGCTTTTAAACAAGCTTTCAGAAATGTTTGACGGCGATACCACACTTATGATTGCTGCCTATAACGCAGGGGCTGGCAATGTTGAAAAATACGGTGGTGTTCCTCCATTTAAAGAAACTAAAGCATACGTAGAAAAAGTTCTTAATACTTTGAATCAAGATATAGATACCAGCAATATGCAGGTAACCTCTAAGGCAGCTGATAGTGCGAATGTTTCATATAATGCAAACTCAATTTATAACACAATCTCTGCTTCTAGCACTGGTTCAACATATCAAACAGTAAATGCAACTACCAACTCAATTTTAAACAACATATATGGTTCTAGCAATACTGTTTCATCTGAAAGTGCATACACCTACACTCATTACGAGTTGCTTATGACTTATTTCCAGAGCATGCTTGATATCATTGCTAGTATGGGTGATGATGGTTCTAGTAGCTCAGATGATTTAGGCGATAACTCACTGGCAGATTTGTTTAGGCTAGGAAATACAAGTATAACTTATAATCGTTCTACTATAAATTTATAAATAAAAAAACCACTTCAAACGAAGTGGTTTTTATTTATGTTATTTATCTTTGCTCATCCTTAAGTTTTGTAAGAACTGCAATACTTACACCAGCAAATAGGAATGTAACTCCGAACAGGAATCCCCAGCACTTAGCCATATGAGAGCCCTTTCTAATGAACATCTCATCTTCCTCTTCTGTTTCCTCTGCATCCTCCGTCTCTTCTTCCTCTGCCTCTATAGTAACAGGATCAGAAACATATTCATCAAAGGACTGTGGATCATTTGAATACAATGAATAGTACTCAACTGAATCCTGAAGCTGGTTGATAGTCTCATCATATGCATCCTGCATAGAAGCTATCATATCATTTGTCTCAGCTATGAGGTCATCTTGTTTCTGCTGTGCCTCTTCTTCAGCCTTTCTTGCGTCTTCTTCACCGATACCTTCTAGGTCATTCAAGGAATTAGTACTTCCAAGAGCTTCCATAGACCAACGGCTAAATGTTATGTAAGAAATCTTCTCAGTTGCTCCATTAAGCGAGAACAGGATTCCTGAGAATAAAAGCTGTATTATAAGAACAAATGGTGCAATAGTCATAGCTCTATCACCGTTCTTTGATATAGCAGATATAAGGAGTCCAAAGCTTGCTGCAACGTAGATTGTAACGAAGATTGTAACCATCATCTCAAAGGTCGCGTTGCCAAATACAACTCCATCACACTTAGGTGCACCCTTAACGAGTACAAATACTGCTATCATTATAACAGCCTGAACTAAAGCTATCATAGCCTGAACAATATACTTAGAAAGCATATATATCGGCAATTTAAGGTTTGCCATATATTCTCGTTTCAATATGACTCGTTCTTTGTAGATTTCCTGTATAGTATTGAAAAGACCCATCCAGATACCAGCACTCATAAGTGCAAAAAGTATAGATCTTGTCTCAAACATCTTGTCGTATATGCCTTCCTCAGCAACAAGTGCCATAAGAAGACCTATAAGAACTGGCTGCAAGAATATCATAGCAAGTCTTTCCATATCGTTCTTAATAAGAGTAAGATATCTTCTTATAAGAACTGATAACTGATTGAGACTGCTAACCTTTCTAGGCTTAATCTCTTTACCAGAATCAACACCGGATTCTGTACCAAGCTTATTGATACCAGAAGCCTTAAATCTGTTCTCCCAGCCCTTAGTATCTGCTGTAATCTTGTCATATACCTCTACAATATCATCTGTATCAAAGAAATCCTTGATACCATCTGGCTTTCCACAGTAGCAAAGTCTACCACCGTAACCCATGATAATAACCTTGTCACAAAGATGAAGATTATTAGTAGTGTGGGTAACCATAATAATAGTCTTTTCCTGCTCCTTAGAGAGTCTGCTAAGAGTATGCATAAGATGCTGCTCTGTTCCAGGATCAAGTCCAGATGTAGGCTCGTCCAAGAAGAAGAGTCCTGGGTTAGCAAGGAGCTCAACTGCAATACTTGCACGCTTCTTCTGACCACCACTAAGTCTTCTAATGTATGTATCCTGATGCTCTAAAAGCTCAACCATCTGAAGTACATCTCTGATACGGGCATCAATCTCAGCCTTTGATGTATCCTCTGGCATCTTAAGCTTTGCTGTATAATAAAGCATCTTCTTAAGTGTAATATTCTCATAAATAATATCCTGCTGTGGAACAAAACCTATAATGTTCTTCAAGGTCTGGAAGTTCTCTCTCAAGTTGATACCATTACAATATACATCTCCTGTAATATCAGTATCGAATCCACTCATAGCAGTCATAAGTGTAGTTTTACCTGCACCAGAGCCACCGATGATAGCAACAAACTCGTTGGCGCCTATACTACAATCAACCTTATCAAGAATAGTTTTCTTGCCTTCCTTTGCAGGAACTTCTTTGTTAAGCCCTCTAATCTCAAGAGCAATACCTTCTGGCTTAACCTTATAGAATACCTGATTACCAGTAAAGATAAAGATTGTATTCAATATAGTGAAGATATCCTTATCAGCAAGCTTATATGGTCTATCAATCTTGATACCATTGACGAAAACACCATTGGCTGACTTGTTGTCAAACAAGTAGAATTCTCCATTCATATGTCTTATACCAGCGTGGAGTCTAGATACTGCTACGTTCTTTAATTTGATATCACAGTTCTCAGCACGACCAATACTATTGTCTCCGTCGTGAAGGGTATAAGGCTTCCATGTACCTGATGAGGAATTACAATCATAGAGCATAAGCACAGAATCCATGCCATTAATGCTCTTAGTAGTTCCAAGTCTGATAATCATATCATTGTCATCACCACCATAATATTGTCCTGGCTCAGCCTTGCAAAACTGCTGACCATACGCTATATATGTACCATTGGAGCTGTTATTGTCCTTAATGTAGAATCTGCCCTGGCTGATACATATCTCACCATGATGACCTGATACAATCTCTGAATTAATAACGATACTATTATCACTAGAACGACCAAATGTATATGTAGCCTCAGCATGAGCACTCATATCTAACTCATTGATACCATTCTTATCTACAATAACAAGAGTATTCTGTTTTGCCTGTTGAGGCTGATACTGTGACATTGTTCCAGCATCATAGTATACAGTTCTTCCTGAATTATTATCCATAATCGTTTCCTTTCGTATATTTTAGGTAAATAGCAAAAAAGGCTGTTGCACCAAGATTGGTGCAACAGTCCTAATATTTAGAATAATTAACCTCTCTTAAGGAAGTCTGGAATCTTGATTCCATTAGCTGCGCCACCCTGTGGCTTAACTGGTGTTGGCTTTGCCATACCTGATAAATCAGTAGCTGGCTTAGCAGCACCCTGTCCCATAAATGAAGGCTTTGTAGCTGGAGCAGTAGCACCTGTAATAGGCTGTCCAGAATATGTTGGTGTCTTAATTGGAGTTACCGCCGGCTTTGCAGGGCTCTGAGTTGGAACTGAAACTGTAGCTGTAGCAGCTCCTGCCTTACCCTCGATTCCTGTAGCGATAATTGTAATACATACATCCTCACCCATAACATCGTTGTCAACTGTACCGAAGATAATGTTAGCGCCATCACCAGCAACCTCTGTGAGGTATGTAATAGCGTCATATGCTTCAACAATACCAATATTACCTGAGAAGTTAACAATAATGTCTGTAGCACCTGAAACTGTAGTCTCAAGTAATGGGCTATCCATAGCTGACTTAATAGCATCAACTGCCTTGTTGTCACCACTTGCTCTACCGATACCGATATGAGCAACACCCTTATCTCTCATAACAGTCTGAATATCAGCAAAGTCAAGGTTGATAAGTCCTGGCTTATTGATAAGGTCTGTTACACCCTGAACACCCTGCTGAAGAACCTCATCAGCCTTCTTAAGAGCCTCTGGAATGCTTGTACGCTTATCACATATCTGTAATAACTTGTCGTTAGGAATAACGATAAGTGTATCTACGTTCTCTTTAAGTTTTGCAATACCGTTGATTGCATTGTTCATTCTAGGCTTACCTTCGAATGAGAATGGCTTTGTTACAACACCAACTGTAAGGATTCCAAGATTTCTTGCTATCTCAGCCACAACAGGAGCAGCACCTGTTCCTGTTCCACCACCCATACCACAAGTTACGAATACCATATTGGCATCCTTCATGATATCAGTGATTTCCTCTCTATTCTCTTCTACGGCACCTGCACCGATTTCTGGCTTTGCACCTGCACCAAGTCCCTTAGTGAGTTTCTCACCAATCTGAATCTTAGTAGTTGCTCTGCTCTGTGATAAGATCTGCTTATCTGTGTTAATTGCAATAAGCTCAACACCTTCCACATTCTCATCAATCATTCTGTTTACTGCATTGTTACCAGCTCCACCTACACCAATCACCAGGATTCTTGCAGGGGTTTTTTCATCGTTTGATTTTATTTCAAGCAAGGTCTTTTCCTCCTTATATTGTATTTAATGTTGTTATATTTTTACGCAACTGGGTAAATTTTCCCACATTGTCGCATTATTACTTATATAATATAATTTTTTTGCAAAATAATCAATATTTTTTTATTATTTATTGCTAAAACTTGCAGTTGCATTATCAGAATTAAAATCTTTCATATAAAGAGTCCCCTCTTTTCCCTCTAATCCTTCCAAAATGCTTCCAAGATTCATCATCTGAATCTCAAGATACTCTCCACTGCCAAGTTCTATAGTTATCTTATCATGAATAAGTATAATTTCATTCTCTGGGGTGAACTTTATCCCATCTATATCCAACTCGTATTTTTCAACAAGCTGAGTTATGGCTAATATAGATTGGAACTTACTGGTATCATCTATAGGAAGCTTCTCTCCCATTTCCCAGCTTTCAAAGCTTAGTCCTTTTATACAAGGTACACCCTCTATTATTCGGGAAGATACATCTAGTATTATTCCATCCTTATCGAAATAAACATATTGGTCCATATATTCAACACAGCCCGCCATGGACTTTTCATATACTATAACGCTTATCTCATTTTTAGATATGAACTCTATTTCTAACTTTGCCACAAAAGGTATATCATCAATAGGATTAAATTTATTCGACAGGTATAAAAGTACCGTATTACTCGAAAAGCTCCTCTCTTCTATGGCATCAATAATTGTCTGTTCGTCTACATTTACGCAACCCGAAACTTTGATATTTTTCAATTTGTATGTATTGAGATATAATACCCCTGCTAACAACAAGAGCAATACTCCTATGCATATATATATCTTCTTCATAGGCCACTCTCTTTCCATTGTAAATTATGATGCATTAATAGGTTTTATTCTTCTAGATACACTAAGTACCAAACCAATCTCAATAAGCATTGTAACCAAGGATGTTCCTCCGTAACTGATTAAAGGAAGAGTTACTCCTGTTGGAGGAATTGTATTAGTTACTACTCCGATGTTAATTATAAGCTGTACAGCAATATGAGTCATAACACCAGTTACAATAAATCCACCAAAACTATCCTCTGTATGCTTCGCAATAAACCACATTCGCATAAGAAGCATAACAAATAGAATCATTATACCCAGCGCGCCAAAAAGGCCTAATTCTTCACATATTACGGAAAAAATCATATCGTTATGCGACTCTGGCAAAAAGCCCATTTTCTGTATACTTTGTCCTAAACCTCTACCAAACAACCCACCTGAGCCAATAGCATATAAGGACTGCATAGTCTGAAAACCATGTTCACTTGTTTCAGGATGTAACCATGCGTCAATTCTATCCGTTCTATAGCCTGTGGCAAAAAGCATAACAGCCGCACCTGCAACACAAATGAGTGCGAAGGCCACTATATTCAAAAATTTTGGACTAGAAACAAAAAGTATAACTATCATAACTCCAGCACAGACAATGGCTGTACTTAAGTTTTCTATGGCAATAAGACCAATACAAATTATTGGCAAAAGACACATTCTAAATATGCCCCCCAAAGTTTCAAGATTTTTTAATTGAACCACACATACATGGGACATATAAATTATAATAGCTATCTTCGCAACTTCCGAAGGCTGAAACTGGAAGGAACCAATAGGAATCCATCTTGTTGCACCATTAGTGCTAATACCCAAGATAAAAACTATTCCACACAAGGCTATAGCGCCTACCATCATTACCTTAGAAAATATCTTGTACTTCTTGTAATTCACTCTAGAAACAGCATATACAACAAATAAACCAAACAATGCAAATCTAGCCTGTTTTTTTACAAAATATGCACTATCTCCAGTGTACAATACAGCTTTATAGGAGCTTGCACTGTACACCATCATAAGACCAATTAACACGATGATAATAGTCAAAAACAAAGTTTGGAAATCAAAATAACCACCTGATACAATCCACGGTTCGTCTTTTTCCGCTCTTCTTTTATTCTGTTGTGACGATACGGCTTGATGATTACTTGCCACTAATCTCACTCCTCAAGATTTCTTACATATTCCTTAAATAAATCGCCTCGCTGCTCGTAGCTTTTAAACATATCCCAGCTAGCACATGCGGGAGAAAGTAACACTGCATCTCCCGGTCTCGCATTTTTATAACAAAATTCAACTGCTTCTTCAAGAGTATCCATAGTTACTATGCTGTAAAAGCCATGTTGCTTTGCACAAAGCTCAATCAATGGTGCAGTCTTTCCAATTAAAACTAAATATTTGACTTTAGCAGGAAACTGTTCAACCCACTCATCAAAGCTAGCTCCTTTGTCATAACCACCACCAATAAGAAAAGTAGTTGTGGTCATGGCCTTTATAGCTTTTATAGCGGCATCAGGATTAGTTCCCTTTGAATCGTTATAGTAAGCAACACCATTTACTGTTTTTACATACTCAATTCTATGTTCAACTCCCTGAAATTCGGTGCATACCTTTTCGATAATATCAATAGGAACACCCATATAATATGTCACTGCAACTGCAGCTAATACGTTTTCTACATTGTGAGTTCCAAGAAGCTTTATATCTTTCAAAGAAAGAACCTTTTTTACCATTCCTTCTTCCTTAATCAACACATCTTCTCTATCTACGTACACTCCACTTTCAAGCTTCGTAGTTCTACTAAAATAAATGATTTTTGCATTTATACCTTCTGCAAGCTTTACAGTTTCAGGATCATCATAATTAAGAACTGCATATTCAGCCTCTGTCTGATTCTTACATATATCCTGCTTACATTTAGCATAATTTTCAAAGGTATAATGTCTATCCAAATGATCTGGAGTTACATTAAGTATTGCACTAACCTTTGGTTTAAAATCAATTATGGTTTCAAGTTGAAAACTACTTATTTCAGCTACTGTTACAGAATCTGTTTCTGTTTTATCAGCAAGACCAGTATACGGTATTCCAATATTGCCAACCACAATAGTTTTATTATTGTAAGCTTTTATTATTTCCCCTACCAAAGTAGTTGTAGTGGTCTTACCATTGGTTCCTGTAATGGCCGCAACAGTTCCTTTTTCGTAGTGATATGCAAGCTCAATTTCACTCCACACATTAAGTCCAGCATTCTTTACCTTTAGGGCAAATTCTTTATCTACTGGTATTCCAGGACTAATAACCATAAGCTCACATTGTTCTATAACTTCATCAGTTAATTTACCTATGTGAAGTTCTATATTTTCCTTACCAGAAATCTCATCGAAATGAGCTAATATCTTGGTCTTATCAATAGATTCATTTTCATCAAAGAGAATTACTTTCTCTCCATTTCTAGCTAAAAGTGCACTTGCACTTATTCCACTTTTTCCGCAACCTGCAACTAAAACCTTTTTTTCAAACATAAGCTACCTCCTGACCTACACTGCCAGTAAACCAATTAGGCAAAGTATTGCTGTTACAATAGAAAAGATAGAAACAACCTTTGTCTCTGGCCAACCACAAAGTTCAAAATGGTGATGAATTGGTGCCATTTTAAATATTCTTTTTCCTGTTTTCTTAAAGTAGGTCACCTGAATAATTACAGATAAAACCTCCATAAAGTAAACAAAAGCAACAATTAATATTATTAGTGGCATCTTGAGCACATAAGCTGTAGATGCTACAAATCCTCCCAATGCCAATGAGCCTGTATCGCCCATAAACACTCTTGCCGGATATACGTTATATACTAAAAATCCTAAAAGACTTCCTACTGTAGCACATGTTATAGGTGCAACTCCCGAACCGAAGCCTATAGCAACCATTGTAAAGAATGTAGCTATAAGAACAGTTACTGATGATGCAAGACCATCTAAACCATCTGTAAAGTTTGCTCCATTAGCTGTTCCTAACACTACAAAGAACATAAGTGGAAAGTATAACCAGCCTAGGTCTACTGTCTTATCCACGAAAGGTATCATTATATCTGTTCCAAGATCAGTATGTGCATGAATATAGTATGCAAAAACAGCTGTAACCAAAAACTGTCCTAACATCTTTTGCCATGCACGAAGGCCCATAGATCTTTTCATAACAACCTTAATATAGTCATCAAGAAAACCAACAAATCCAAATCCTAATGTAAGGAATAACACAGGAATAATCTGTGGATAGTCCTTAATATAAAACAAAGACGTAATTACAATACTAAATAAAATAATAAGTCCGCCCATAGTAGGAGTTCCAGACTTCTTCAAATGAGATTCTGGTCCATCATCCCTTACAAACTGTCCAAATTTTAACTTCTTAAGAAACGGTATAATAATCGGACTTAAGACAACACTAATGCCAAATGCAATTAAAATTGGTAGTATAATGTCATTTCTATTCATCTTTAATCTCCTTTAGTATCATATGTATTTTTTACTTCTTCTCAATCCCTAAATATGGAAGGATATTAGTGTATATGTCAGCTACAACAGGAGCCGCAATTGTTCCACCATAATACACCCCTTCCGGCTCATCAATCAAGACCAAAGTTAACACTTGTGGATTATCAGCCGGAGCAAATCCTATAAATGAGGAAATATATTTATTACTACTTCTAGGCAATTTCTCACTAGTGGCAGTTTTACCGCCAATAGTATATCCCTCAATATAAGCATTTTTTCCAGTTCCTTCTGAGACTACTGCTTCTAGCAAATATTTCATGGTTTCTGAGGTTTCTTCACTCACAACCCCCTCTACCGTCTCATATTCTAATCTATCAATAATATTGTTATTTTCATCTGTAATATATACTCCAAAATGTGGAGTTACTAAAGTTCCTCCGTTAATTATTGCTGATACAGCTCGCATAAGCTGTAGCGGAGTAATCTGAAATGACTGTCCAAAGGACATAGTAGCAAGTTCTACAGAACCTACATTTTCCAACTTGTGAAATATGGAATTTGCCTCCCCGGGTAGGTCAACTCCTGTTTTTTCAAACAGTCCAAGTTTATCCATATAATAATAAAATTGATTTGCTCCAACCCTAGCACCTATCTCCATAAACACCGGATTGCAGGAATTCATTATGCCCTCTTTAAAGGTTTCAGAGCCATGTCCTACCACCTTATGACATCTTATTTTTCTATCCTCAACAATTTTATATCCTGGACAATAAAATCCATCATTTTCCGTTAATACGCCTTCTTCAAATGCAGAAGTCGCCGTAACAATCTTAAAGGTTGACCCCGGCTCATACGTATCATTTATACAAAAGTTTCTCCACATATTATTTAGGGCATCTTCATTAGATATTCCCTCTTCTGGAGTATATGTTAAGGTAAACGGGTCATTCAAATTATATTCAGGATAATCCGTCATGGCATATATTTCTCCATTTTGCGGATTCATCACTATTATACATACTCTTTTTGCATTTCTTTTTTCAAGAATCTCAGCAGCCATTTGTTCAATATACTGCTGTATATTTACATCTATTGATATTATCAAATTATTGCCAGCTATAGGTTCCACTCTAGTTTCTGCCACATTTGGAATTTCTATTCCTCTTGCATCAGTTAGTGTTTTAATACTACCATCTGTACCCATAAGCACATCATCATACATTACCTCTAATCCAACAATACCTTGATTATCGCCTCCGGTAAAACCAATCACCTTTGATGCCAAAGTGGAATAAGGATAATATCTTTTATAATCCTCATCTACCATAACACCATCTAAATCCAAAGCACGTATTTCATCAGCTATAGCCTTATCAACATTACTTTTGATTTTTTCTCTAGACGACACCTTTTCAACCTTTTTTCTTACCTCAGCATCATCTAATTCAAGTTTTTCCGATAAAACCCTAATAACTTCTTCCTTATCGGTAATCTGACTGTGGATGACAGATATGGAACACACAGGTTTATTTCCTGCAATCACATTGCCATTCCTATCATAAATTATTCCTCTAGGAGCTTTAATACTTCTTTCTCTTTCCTGTATATCCCTTGCCATCTGGCCGTATTCTTCAGATTTAACCAACATAATAGTCGTCAATCTAGCAAGCATGATGACCAATATAAGCAGACAAGCAAGCATAAATATTTTCAACCTAGAAAGATTATGTACAGTAAAGTATTTATTTACCTGATTTAGAGATTTCAATAAATATCACACCAAACAACTTCTTATTGTAATATTTATTCTAATATTTAAAAACTATAACAAATATAATTTCTCTATTCTGTAGCTACATCATCACTACTACCCTGGTCATCAGTGTTATCACCTTCCCCAGAATCCCCTGAATCATCTGATGTATCATCTGATACATCATCTCCTTCTGCAGTAGAATCATCACTTCCAGCTGTATCTGCACCAGTTACATATGGATTATCCTCTCCACCTGCCACATCATTTTCTGGAGAGTCGCCTACATATATCGGACTTACCTCTTCTCCTGGTTGATCTGATGTATCTAAATCAAAATTATCATTATCCTTGTAAATATTTAAATATGGAAATAGCTCTGTAGCAATATCAGCAAAAATGTATGACGCCTCAGGACTAGCTGACTGATCAGGTATATCTGGCTCATCAACAATAACATAAATTACAACCTGAGGATTATCTACTGGAGCAAAACCAATAAAGGAAATAAGATACTTTCCATTTCCTCTAGGCAGCTTCTCTGCTGTACCTGTCTTACCACCAATGGAATATCCCTCTATAGATGCTTTTTTTCCTGTTCCTTCTTGAACAACCTTAAAAAGCTGTTCTCTCATTATAGCTGATGTTTCCTCAGATATTGTTCTTCTAACTAAAACATTATCCTTGTCATCAATAACATTTCCATCTTCATCTTCGATTCTTTGAACAATAGTAGGTTCATAATAATAGCCACCATTTATTACCGAACAAAATGCTGTACAAAGCTGCATCATAGTAACAGTAACACCCTGTCCAAATGAAGATGTAGCAAGTTCTACCTCATTCAATGTATCTCTGTGATACACAGACATACTAAGTGATAATTCATCATACTCACCCTGAATATCGATATTAGTTCTCTGACCAAATCCAAAAAGAACCTGGTATTTATCAAATACTGCAGCACCTTCCATATCCGCAATCTGCATAAGTGCATCATTACAAGACTTCTCTAGGGCTTGTGATAGAGTAACCTCTCCGTGTCCTCCATATCTATATGATGAACAAGCAATATGATATATATCCTTCACTTCCCCACCATCACAAAAGAATGTATCCGCCTCAGAAACATACCCCTCTTCTATTGCACCAGCCAATGTAAATACTTTATATGTAGAACCCGGCTCATATAAATCAGTTACTGCAAAATTACGCCAAACATAGCTAAGGGCTTCTACATGTTCATCATCCGTTCCTTTTTCTTTAAATTCTTCAAAGGTTTTATATTTTGCATCTTCAGAATTTTCAAGGCCATCAAACATGTACTTTGTAGAATCAAGACTATATGCATCATTTGGGTCAAACTGATGAGAGTTATACAATGCTAAAATATCACATGTAGATGGTTCCATAACAATTACAGAAACATTTTTAGCACCGTTTGTAACCATATATTCGTCAACAGTATCCTGTACTATCTTTTGAACATTGGCATCTATACTTGTCACCAAATTATATCCATTTACTGCTGGCTCAATCTCTTCTGTCAAAGAATTATCTTCGTTTAAATATGAATATGATCTTCCATTGTAGCCGTTAAGATATTCGTTATAACCACCCTCAATGCCATACATACCAACATTTCCACTTACTGTAAAGCCAAGGACATGGCATGCAAGTTTTCCATTTGGGTAAACTCTTTTATATTGCTCTTCGAAATATACTCCTCTAACGTTGTCTCCAGCATCTGTATCGCAATACTCCATGTATTTCTTGTATTGCTCATAAGACAAGCCTTTTTCAGCTATGACATAATATGATTTTTCATCTGCTAAAAATCCACTTATCTGAGAATCAGTATATCCAAAACATTCCTTTAATGCAGTTGATGTAGCTTTAGTATATTCTTCCTTTTCCAGTATGTTTTTAGGTTCAAGAATAAGGTTGTATACTTTTTCCGATGTAGCAAGAACAGTTCCGTTCGCATCTAGTATTTCTCCTCGCTTATAAGGTATAACTGTACTAGAATATCCCTGCTGAGCTAAAACTTTCTGTTCATACTTATCGCCATCTTTTACATTTATTTTAATCAACATACCTACAAGCACAACAAAACAAGCCATAAAAATACTTAATGCTATTTTTAGTCTTGTTTTCATTCTGCTGAGAAAGCGTCTGTTATTCTTTTTTTTCTTCTTCATTTTATATCACCTTCTTAGGGTATCTATATAACAAGAAATGTCCTGAGACTTAATTAGTCTCAGGAACATCCTGGTACTGTTTAACATAATCTTCATTAGCACTATCGTAATAGATTATCTGTCCTTTTTTTGCATATACCATTCCTAATTCATTCATAGCAACATTGTTTATGTCTTCTAACGAATACATATTCTCTAATGAACTTGCATATGCAGCATTGTCTGCCTCTAATACTTCAAGCTGTGCTTCAAGATTGTTGATATTATTTTGTTGATCTGCAATTCTAGACTCCATAAAAAGCAATACAATACAAGCTGCAACCATAATCATTACTGATGCCACAACAAAAACTGTATACTTAAAATTAAAAGCAAGAGCCTTGTCCATTTCCTTATCTAATTTTCTATTAGCATTCTGTCTAACCTTTGGATTGCTATTAGGTCTTTGCTCCGGCCTTCTCTCTGGTCTTCTCTCTGGCCTTGTCTCTATAACCGTGTCATAGTCCAATTTTCTAACAGCGCTTCCATCAAAGTAAACCATGCTTCTTGCTGTTCTCTCGCTCATAACTAACTCTCCTTACTACTTAACTTTCTCGAAAACTCTAAGTTTGGAGCTTTTTGCTCTCTTATTGTCTTCTAATTCCTCACTACTTGGAATAATAGGTTTTCTTGTAATAACCTTTCCCGTAGGAGCCTTACCACATACGCAAACCGGAAATCCCGGCGGACATGTGCAAGGATTCATATTTTTTCTAAATATATTCTTAACAATTCTATCCTCTAGAGAATGGAATGTTATTATGCTTAATCTTCCTCCTGGATTAAGTAACTCAATCATTTTATCCAGTGAATTTTCTAACACTTCAAGTTCCTTATTTAATTCAATACGAATGGCTTGAAATGTTTTCTTGGACGGATGTCCCGTTCCCTGTCTCATCTTAGCTGGTATAGCCGCCTTGATAATCTCATTTAACTCACCAGTTGTTTCAATAGGTTTTTCTTGTCTTGCTCTAACAATATGTTTGGCAATATTCTTTGCAAAACCATCTTCACCATAATCTCTTATGACATGAAAAAGCTCTTCTTCCGAGTAATCATTAACAATGTCTTTCGCTGTCATAGGATTACTCTGGTCCATTCTCATATCAAGAGGTGTATCCTCTCTATATGTAAAACCTCTGTCAACGTTATCTAATTGATATGATGATACCCCGAGATCAAGGATTATGCCATCGACACCGCCAATGGCTAATCCTTTTAACACGGAATCTATGTCCTGATAATTACTATGTACTATAGTAACCTTGTCACTATAGTCTGATAATCTTTCTGTGGCCGCCTTAATGGCATCCATATCTTGGTCAATTCCAATTAACCTTCCGCCATCTCCTAATCTTTTACATATCTCAAGAGAATGGCCACCACCACCCAATGTTCCATCTACATATGTACCATTAGGCTTTATATTCAAACTGTCTACTGTCTCATCTAATAGGACCGAAATATGTTTAAACTCCATGTACTTCTCCTATATTCCATACTTAGCACTCATATCAGCAGCTATATCGTTAATATCCATCTCATCAACACTGTTGTACTTATCCCAAGCATCCTTGTCCCATATCTCAGCAATAGAACCATTACCTATCATAACTATTTCCTTGTCAATTCCTGCCCACTCCCTAAGGTTCTGTGGAATTACTATTCTATACTGACTGTCTACTTCACAATCAACGGCAGACCCCTGGAAAAATGTTTTAAACTGACGTGCCTTAATATCTGAAACAGGAAGAGCATTAAGTTTTTCAGAAAATGCCTCCCACGCTTCCTCCGGATAAGCATATACATTCTTGTCCATACCTTTACACAGCACAAAATTATCGCCAAGACCCACTCTAAGTCTTGCCGGTATAATCAATCTGCCTTTTGTATCCAGATTATGATTAGATTGACCTTTCATGCCCTTTGTCATAAACCGCTTATCCTTCCTGCCAAGGAAACGTCTTTCCTAAGCTGTATTTGTAAAGTGGAGTTATGTTACTCCACCGGACCTACACTTTTACTCCACTTTACTTCCACTTGACCCTATTTTATATCACAAAAAAAAGAAATGCAATAGTTAATTTGCATTTCTTTCTTGTTTGAGGGGTGAATTTTCACTAAAACATACGTTTGTTTTTTGTATATTGTGCACAATTATTGTAAAAATACACAATCCTTCACATCCACTTTACTTTTTTTCTGATATATTTTTGCCATAATCTAATCTTTTCTTAACCAAAATAATTGAAGCAACAAGAACACAAACTGCAGCAAGAAGCTGTGATGCCTTCATATTGATACCAGCAATCATAAGAGAGTCTGAACGTAATCCTTCTATCCATACTCTACCAAGGCCATATCCCCATACATATATAAGACCTAATTCTCCATCAAACTTTTTGTGCTTTCTATAAATAAGAATGAACACAAGAATCATAACATTCCATAAGGCTTCATATAAAAATGTAGGGTGAACGCTGATCCAACTCATAGCATCATACTCTACTAAGTTATTTGCCATCTTTTCAGTAATAACACCTGAATTAACAAGGCTGTACAAACTTCCCTCATTCACATAATAGTCAACTGGTATACACATTCTAAAAATAGAATCTGTGTATTCACCAAAAGCTTCTCTGTTGAAGAAATTACCAAATCTGCCTATAGCCTGTGCCGCCAGCAAACCTGGTGCAATAGTATCTGCCATTACCCATATATTAGCTTTTTTCTTTTTTACAAAGAATATGGCTACTATAACACCTGCTATAATTCCTCCATATATAGCTAAACCACCATTTCTTATATTTATTATATCTAACAGAGTCTCGCCAAAGCCTTTTCCTTTGCCAAAGTATTCATCCCAACTAAATATAACATAATAAAGTCTAGCACCCGCTATAGCAGGAATAACAAGCCAAAGCAAGAAATCTAAATAAAGTTCCTCGTCCTGACCAGTCTTTTTTGCATAACTTACAGACATAAAGTAAGCCACCATAAATCCTATAGTAATAACTATACCATAAAATTTGATATCCACACCAAAAAGCGTTATTCCATCTTTTACATTATTGAGAGTTATTCCAAATCCTGGAAATCGTATATCGTACATACTCCATCTCCTAACTATACATTAAACTTAAACAAGATTACATCTCCATCTTGTACAACATACTCCTTACCTTCCTGACGAACAAGTCCTTTTTCCTTTGCAGCAAGCATACTACCACTTTCCATAAGTGCATCATATGCTACAACCTCAGCTTTGATAAAGCCTCATTCAAAATCAGTATGTATTTTACCTGCTGCCTGTGGAGCCTTTGTACCCTTTGTTATTGTCCAAGCTCTTGTCTCATCCTCACCAGATGTAAGATAGCTTATGAGACCTAAAAGTGAGTAGCTTGCCTTAATAAGCTTATCCAAACCAGACTCACTTACTCCTAACTCCTCAAGGAACATCTGCTTCTCATCCTCATCAAGCTCTGATATCTCCTGCTCTATCTGAGCACACACAGCAAATACCTCGCTACCGAACTCTGCAGCATATGCCTTAACCTTAGAAACGTATTCATTGGAAGCTCCATCATCAGCAAGATCATCTTCTGATACATTGGCTGCATATATAACTGGTTTTCCAGTGAGTAAATTGTACTCTTTAAGCCACTTAATCTCATCCTCATCATCTGTTTCAAAAGATATAGCAAGCTTAGATTCCTCTAAGTGGGTCTTTATCTTCTTCTGAAGTTCAAGTTCCTTAGCGAGCATCTTGTTATTGTTAGCTCCCTTTGTGGTCTTAGCAATTCTTCTTTCGAGAACCTCTATATCCGCAAAAATAAGCTCGTAATTGATAGTCTCTATATCTCTAATAGGATCAACTGAGCCATCTACATGAATAACATTTGAATCCTCAAAACATCTAACCACATGAACGATGGCATCTGTCTCACGAATATTAGAAAGGAACTGATTGCCAAGTCCTTCACCCTTAGATGCACCTTTCACAAGACCTGCAATATCAACAAATTCTATAACTGCTGGTGTTGTCTTGGCTGAGTTATACATCTTAGTAAGCTCATCAAGTCTTTTATCTGGAACTGGCACTATACCAACATTTGGATCAATAGTACAGAATGGATAGTTTGCAGATTCTGCCCCAGCCTTAGTTAATGAATTAAATAATGTACTTTTACCTACGTTCGGTAATCCAACGATTCCCAATTTCATATTATGTTAACCTCTATTTCATAAATCTATTACGCCTGTCTGCATAATCTTGATTATTATACACCAATACAGCGACTTTTTCCACTAAAAGATTTTTATATTTCTTCACACAAGCGCAAGGGTTTTATGTTATACTGATATATGTTAATGATTTACAGAAAGGCGCCTGATAATTTGAAATCACCACATTCAAGACTAAAAAGTAAATTTTCAGAAAAATTTTCAGAAACAATGAAGGCCGTTGTGCCAATTCTAGCAATTGTGTTGCTTCTTTGTTTTACTATAGCACCTATACCACCAAGCATATTAATGACCTTCTTAGTGGGTGCCACTTTACTAATCATAGGTATGTTATTCTTTAATGTAGGCGTCGAACTCTCTATGACCCCTATCGGCGAGAGAACTGGTACTATTATGACCAAATCTAAAAACCTATTTATAATCATCGTTGTCAGCTTTGTAATGGGATTTGTTATCACTATATCTGAACCTGATTTACAGGTTCTTGCAGAACAGGTTCCATCAATTCCAAATATAACATTGATATTAGCAGTTGCCGCAGGAGTGGCTTTGTTTTTGGTTATTGCTATCCTTCGTATGCTTCTTAGCATTCCACTTTCATATCTATTGTTATTTTTCTACATAATTATATTTGCTTTTACACCATTTGTAGCAAAAGACTTTTTGTCTGTTGCCTTTGATTCTGGTGGTGTTACCACTGGACCTATGACAGTTCCGTTTATTATGGCTTTTGGTATTGGTATATCTGCTATCCGAAGCGATAAGCACGCCGCCAATGATAGTTTTGGTTTGGTTTCTATGTGTTCTATTGGACCTATTCTTGCAGTTATGCTTTTAGGAATTATATACACACCAGAATCCACTGAACAGGTTTCAGATTCTATTCCGGAAATTGCAAACACTGTGGATTTATGGAAGCTATTTTCCACAGAACTACCTACATACATTCACGAAATTGCTATCTCATTATTGCCAATCGTAGGCTTCTTCACTATTATGCAACTCATAGTGAGGGATATCAACAAAACTACTATACTCAAGATTGTTATAGGTATTATTTATACATATATTGGACTCGTACTTTTCCTTACAGGCGTAAACGTAGGTTTTATGCCAGCTGGTAATTATTTAGGTGCAACTATTGCAGGACTAGACTATTCATGGATTATTATTCCTATCGGTATGATAATTGGTTACTTTATTGTTAAAGCAGAGCCTGCGGTATTTGTTCTCACCAAACAAGTTGAGGAGCTTACAGACGGCTCCATATCAGCTAAGGCTATGGGAACTTCCCTTTCCTTTGGTGTTGCAGCATCAGTCGGACTCGCTATGACTAGAGTACTTACAGGTATATCTATCCTATGGTTGCTAATACCCGGATACTTTATTGCTCTAGTGCTTACATTTTTTGTACCAAAGATTTTTACAGCTATCGCATTTGACTCCGGTGGAGTTGCATCAGGACCTATGACCGCAACATTTTTACTTCCATTTGCCATGGGCGCTTGCGAAGCTCTAGGCGGAAATATAGTTGCGGATGCATTTGGTATCGTCTCCATGGTTGCTATGACACCACTTATAGCAATTCAGATTATGGGACTTGTCTACAGAATTAAAGACAATAAACTACACAAAGAATTGGCAAGTCAAGCAGATCAGGCTATGCTTGCTTCATATGGGGATATGGAAATTATCGAATTATAATAAGGAGGACATATGGGTAATTTGTATATGATGACCACTATAGTGGACAGAAAAATTGCATCAGAATATGCTAAACTATATCAAGAAAATAATCTAAACGTTATGTTCCTCTCTTTGGGATATGGAACAGTAACCAATGATATGATGGATATGCTTGGACTGGAATCAAAAGAAAAAACCGTTGTCATTGCCATTATAGAAGAAGACAAATGGATTACTGTAAAAAGGCAACTAGAAAAGGTTCTTAAAATAGATGCTCCCGGAGGCGGAGTTGCATTTATTGTTCCACTTAGTAGCATAGGCGGTAGAAAAGCATTACAATTTTTGATTGAAAATGATAAATATGAAAGACAGGAGGAAACCACATTGAAGAATACAACTCACGATTTGATAGTAGTTATTGCAGAGCTTGGATATACTAATCTTATTATGGATGCTGCCAGAAAAGCTGGCGCATATGGCGGTACCGTAATCCATGCCAAAGGCACAGGGATGGCTGCTGCCGAAAAATTTATGGGTGTTTCTCTTGCAGCAGAAAAAGAGGTTATATACATAGTAGTTAAAAACGAACAGAAAAATCCTATTATGCAGGCAATTATGGAAGAAGCTGGTATCAATACAAAAGCAAAAGCAATCTGCTTCTCTCTCCCAGTTACTGATACAGCAGGTCTTAGACTTGTGGAGGATTAAGGACATAAAAAGTCAGCCGTTATATTTCCACTAACGGCTGACTTTTTTAATATATGTTTTATATACAACTTTCTCGATACATCCTAGTATAAAGTAATTACTTATACTGCTCATAATACTCCACTACATCTATACCCTTTTCTTCACACTCAGCTAAAATAACTCTATAGGATTCGTTCTGTTCCTTATTGAACTTAAGAAACCATCTGAACAAGAAAATACCAACCACTCCCATTATTACAAAATGTATTGCTGCTAACATCATATTTCCAGTTATTGCTTCACTAAGCGCTGGACCAATTACAAATATAACTATACATACACCAGCAAAAATATTATATGCTTTCTCGGCATCAATATCCTTTTGTACATGTTTTGCATAATCAGCCTGAGTAAACTCAATACCCTTCTTAGCCTTTTTCTTCTTAAGGCGCTTATATCTAAAAGCCATACCAGATGCAACATCCTTAAGACCACCCTTGAAGGCCACCTCTTCCTCAAATTCTTTTTTTATCCTTTTATCTTCCCTATCCAAATTCTTCAATGTTCCATTCTTCTTATAGCTAATAATTATAAATGCAAGATTAATTCCAACTGCTAATATTCCTGACACAATAAGAACTATATACAAAGGAAGGTTTATATCCACCTTGTCGCCAAGTACACTAACTCCACCAATAATTCCTGTAACAAACAACACCAACACTATAATGTAATATACAATAGGGTGCGCTTTATTCTTTTTGAAGGTAAGAAATTTATTAACAAACTTTCCGAATGCCATTAATATAAATCCCACAACCAGACCTAACACGATAGGGAACAAATCTATCTTACTTTTCATAAAGGAATTTCCTTCAGCCACATCTATGGCAAGCTCAATAATGCTGTATATAAATGTCACCGTCATTATCCATCCGAAGCTACCAAAAAACTTTCCTAGCTTGTGTCCCTTATCCTCAACTGTAAAATATTTCTTACAAAACATCTCAATATCATCGCCAATTATCTTATCAACTGGTTTTTCCTCACTTTGTGCCTGAATAAACATATCGTAAAGGTTAGTCATTCTATCCTCGTATATGTCATTATCAATATTTCCCATACTTCCATATAGGTCAATTTTCTCAAAAGCTTCTTTGTATTCACCCTTTAAAAGGTTTGCCATAGCAATTGTATTTAACATATTTTACTCCTTTCCAAACAAAACTCTATTGGTGCTATCTGTTATATTCTTATAATTTTCCTTAAAGCCCTCAAGCCTTTCAATGCCAGTCACCGTTATTGTGTAATATTTTCTAATAGGCCCAAGGGGTGACTTAGCCTTTCTACAGGATATATATCCATTCTTATCTAGTCTTGTTAAAACCGGATACAAGGTTCCCTCTCCCAAGTCCGAAAATCCTACCTTTTCCATCTCAGTGAGTATCTCATATCCATAGGTTTCACCATTACTAATAACAGATAACACACAACCCTCTAGTATACCTTTCATCAATTGTGTATCGTCCATAATACCTCCTACTACAAAAAATCATAAATACGTATTCAATCTCCACTACTTTGTATTATCAAGTAGCTTATA